>NZ_JADEXO010000257.1 GCF_015207105.1 cf. Phormidesmis sp. LEGE 11477 | reverse complement strand
CTATAAATCTTGTCGGTCGACTTTACCCAAGGGCACAGAAAGACCGAAGGCCGTAAGTCGACACCTCTGTCGGTTTACGGCTGAGCCTAAACCGACCTTGTGTCTCTCCGGTGGAAGGATTTGCTACCCTTTCGCCACTGCTGGCGGGCAACCCGTATCCGACCTGAGGCCCTGAGCCTGTGATGTAGATAGGTCCCGCCAGCATTTCTCTCAAAACTTGAACGGTATCCAAGCCCGCCGTTGACCGGATGAGGCTGCACGAACAAGGAGAAGTGGAGAGATGGCTACCATCGGTATTGATGTCAGTAAGAAAAAGCTCGATCTATGCTGGTTGCGTGATGCACAGGCCGGCAAGGTAAAAACCCGGGTATTTCCCAATGCCCACGATCACTATCCCGCGCTGCTGGCTTGGTTGCTCAAACAAACCAACGAGGAGGCAGGCGACCTCCAAGTGTATCTGGAAGCGACGGGGATCTATCACGAGCCCCTGGCGTACTGGCTGCACCAAGCAGGCGTGACGGTCTACGTGCTGAACCCTGCGCGCGTGCGTTATTACGCCCGTTCCCTGGGCGATCAAGGCAAGAGTGACAAGAAAGACAGCAAACGGATTGCGCATTTTGCGCAGGCGAACCCTGAGCTGACGCCTTGGCAGCCTGAGCCAGAGGAAGTGCGGACCCTCAAGCAGCTGGCCAAACGTCTGGAGACGGTACAGAAGGACATTCAGCGCGAACAGAATCGGTTAGAAAAGGCGCAGTTCAACCGTGACACGCAAGCAGAACACTCGATTACGCATGTGCTGGCATTGCTGCGACGGGAGGCCAAAAGGCTGATCAAGGAAGTGGATGATCATATTGATCGCCATGACGGCCTTAAGCGCGACAGGCGCTTGCTGGAAAGCATTCCGGGGATCGGCGAGGTGCTGTCGGTGCATTTACTGGTGACGCTGCGATCAAGGCGCTTCAAAAGCGGCCGACAAGTGGCGGCCTTCATGGGCTTAGTGCCGGTGGAGTGGACCTCGGGCAGTTCGGTCAGGCACGCACCGCGACTCTCCAAGAATGGAGACCCAGCCTTGCGGCAGAAGTTGTATATGGGTGCCGTTGTGGCGATGCAGCATAACCCCAGCATTCGGCGGCAATATCAGCGGCTGTGTGCTGCAGGTAAACGAAAGATGTCAGCGCTGGGCGCAGCGATGAGAAAACTGGTGCACATTGCTTATGGCGTGCTGGCGCACCAGAAAGAATATGAACCACAACCCATGTGAGAGGGGTTGTGGTTCATTCAGAGAGACGGTATCTACGGAAAAGCTCCGGGCTCAAGATTGGACCCACAGGAGATACCCCCTTGGCTGCCTAAAACTGGCACCAAGAACAAAACTCCGTACAATCTGCCCGCGTAATAATGCCCCGGTAGCTCAGCTGGGTGAGGTCGGGGCTTTCCAAAGCGTGCTTTGGCCGAACGAACGCGATGCGGATACCGCCGCTTCGCCGGCGCCCGCAGGGCGAGTAAGCGCCGACAAAATAGTCGCTTGCTCCCCGGAAACTGGCACCGCGAATAAAAGTCCTTACAATCGTCACTGCTTCAGCCCCGGTAGCTCAGTTGGATAGAGCAAGCGCCTCCTAAGCGCTAGGTCGGACGTTCGAATCGTCTCCGGGGCACCATCTTCCCGCTTTTGTCTGCATCACCTTTTTC
>NZ_JADEXO010000025.1 GCF_015207105.1 cf. Phormidesmis sp. LEGE 11477 | reverse complement strand
AAGCTGAGAAGTTTATCGCTTTCTTTCCAGGTTTTGTAGCTTTTGCGCTAGCAGGCGCTGACGCCGAATAAGACGAAGATGTCCAGATAGAATTCCTTGGGTTAGGTGCTTTAGCTAGGTTGCTTCATTTTAGCTGTAATATTTTAGCTGTAATACAGAGAAGTACGCAGATTGGGGCGGTTGGGGTCGCCAATGAACGGTGAGCTTCCACTTCCTCAACTGTCACATTGGGCATAAGGCGTGACTGATTATGGCAGACGGAGCAGGCACATGACTCTTATTTGCCGCTGTTTAAGCCAGAGCCGGATTGTTCTAGGACTATCAGTACTTTTTAGGATTTTGCTCTCACCTATGAGAGATATTTGTGATTTCGATCCTAGGTAGAATTGAACGCTATTATGTTTCGGTTCAGATATGAGGCTGACATGTTTCCCTAAAAAGAACTAACTCCGAAAGGCTATCCCCACAAAACTACTGATGTAGGCTGTGTAAATCGGGTCTAATTTAAAGCATGTATGAAGGATGCACTACGAAAGTGCGATCGCATCTATTATTCGCATCTATCAGTAGCTTTCTCCCGCTGTTCCTGAGCATTTCAAACCGCGAATAAAGAGACGAGAAAACTGTTCGATCTTTTGAATTGTCGATGATACAGTCTCGGACGACAGGAATCGGGTCGAGCTTGTATGACTCTAATTTCGTCTTGGCATATCGTCTATGCCCTGCCTATTTCTGTTTATCTTTTCGAAATATCTGTTGTTTTGTATTCTGTCCTACCCCTAGCGCCACGACTATCTCCTCAACCATTTTCTCTACATAGCTGAACATGAGCATTATTACAGTTACAACCACTGCGGATAGCGGCAATGGTTCATTACGCAATGCGATCGCCACTGCCAAGAGCGGAGACACTATTCAGTTCTCAAACAGGCTGGCTAACAAAACTATCACCCTAAGAACTGGGCAGCTAGTCTTAGACAAAGATTTGACGATCGACGGTGGTAGAGCACCTGGACTGACGGTTAGTGGTAATCAGTCGAGTCGGGTCTTCTACTTAAATAGGAAGAAGACCGCAGTCCTCCGCAACTTGACTATTGCTAATGGTAAGACAATGGGCGCAGGCGGCGGAATTGATACGCGCCATGAGAGCACCATCACGCTTGATAATGTGAAGGTGCATAACAACACGTCTGAGCTAGGCGGCGGGATGCGAGTGGGACATTTAGCCAAAGCCACGATCCTTAACAGCAGCTTTAAGGGGAATGATGGCACGCTAACTGGCAAGCACAAAGGATTCAGCTCTGGCGCGATCGTTCACAACGAATCACGCGGCCAGCTCATTATTAAGGGCACCTCCTTTGAGAACAACAAAGGATTCAACGGTGGCGCTATCTACAGCTTTAGCAGCACGACCTTCACCGTTGAAGATTCAACATTCTTGAACAATGTCGCTAAGAATCGCGCTGGCGGCGGCGCAATCATGACAGATGGAGTGAGTTCGAAGAACTATAACTCCGGTCTCAAAAATGACGGCAAAATTATCATAAAAGGCAGTAGATTTGAGGGCAACCGGGCTGAAGGTCTAGGTGGTGCGCTTTATCTATGGGGCTATGGAGATGATCAGGCAATCATCAAAGATACGGTGATTGTCAATAACACCGTCGATTTCAATCGTAAAAATCAAGCTAAAGGCGGTGGGCTTTGGGTAAAGATGAAGCTCAATATGGATGGTGTTACCGTCGCTGGAAACACAGCACAGCAGCAAGGCGGTGGCCTGTGGCTAGAATCTAGACAGCCTGCAGCCATCGTCAACAGCACCTTTTCTGGCAATGAGGCCGTTCGCGATGCTGGAGGAGCTATGTTCCTCAACAACAGCTCGAACCCTGTCAATATCACGAATTCTACAATTGCTTATAACGAGGCAGGTAGGGCCAACGGCGCACTGTGGTTTGATAGAAGGGGCCAAATCAAACTAAAAAACTCAATTGTAGCTTTCAATACCGCCCGCAAAGATCGTAGGCAGGATCAAGTTGGTTTTCGTGTCATAGACAACGGCGGCAATCTAGAATTCTCGCTATCTAGAAAAGCTATGCGGATGAGTTCTAAAAGCCTTGTAGCTGATCCTCTATTGCAGCCTTTAGAGAGGGTAGACGGTGTTCTAATCCATACTCTGGCCTCCGACAGCCCGGCTATAGACGCAGGCGTACGCAAAGGTACACCCGAACTTGACCAAAGAGGTCTAGATAGGGATAAACAGCCTGATATCGGTGCTTTTGAATATGTTGAGAAGACTAGTCATCCCATAGTACAGCCGCCAATGGGGTCGGTAGCCTATTTCGACTTCGATCAGACAGATGGAAATGTTGTGCGCGATCGCTCCCTTAACGGAAAATCCCATACTGGCAAGCTGGTTGGTCGGGCAAAGCTTGACCCAGGATTGAATGGTAACGCGCTTTACCTAAGCGGTAATCAAGACGGTATCAGAATAGGCAATTCAAGCGATATTAACTTAGATACGCATAGGCAACGAACGATTTCGCTAACTTTCAAAGCTAGTGAACTGAATACTGGCAAACAGGTTCTCTACGAAGAGGGTGGAAAGAAACGAGGTCTCAATATTTACATCGACAAAGACCGACTCTACGTAGGTGGCTGGAACAATGTCACCGAAGAGAGCAGCTGGAAAGGTACCTGGCTTAGCACTAGCAAAGTATCCGAAGACCAGTGGCACCAGGTTGAGCTAGTGCTCGACGGTGGAAAGGCTGTAGCCCAAGATGCCATACGCGGCTACATCGATGGAGAGCAGTTTGGCAGCGGTGCTGGTTCTCAGCTATGGCGACATAGCGGCGGTATTGGAGTTGGTGCAATCAACAGCGGTACTTTGTTTCACGATGGCATACAGGCAAGTAAAGGTGCTGGTTTTACAGGCGTTGTGGATGAAGTCGCGATATTTAATGATGCTCTAACCAATAGTGAAATCAGCGCGCTTTTGTGAGTCTGGATACAACGACTTACGAATAGAGACAGTAGGGTTAGATAGTTTTTTGACTACTCTGCGCTCTTGAATAGACACAGTTAAAGCCTCGAAATGGTTACGTTTCGAGGCTTTGAATTGGATAGCAATATGGTGGGCAGGACCAAAGTTTACCTATCTTGTCCTAGAATTTCTTTGAACGATTGCAATTTGATTGGTTTTCGAGTTGCTCGTAAATTTCGTATGAAGCCTCCGGGCGACCATCTAACTATGTCTTGATGTATGACAAAATTTAAAAAAATTGATATGTGGTTTTCATCCGAGCAGATCAGCTCGCTTCGGAAAACCCTTCTATTGTAATTAGTACAAATAAGAAAAACTGGCTTCTCATGCGACTAAGACTGCCTAGAATAGCCAAAAGCGTAGTGAAGGCTACTAGCTTCTGGAAAGAGAATCGTCTGATCTTGCGTGAGTTCAGACACTTTCGTCGGGTCGCCGTGTTAGCTGTTGTCTTTGCACTTATAGCGGCTTTTTTTGAAGGGGTTACGGTTGGCTTTATTGCCTCGTTTCTACAAGGCTTGACTAACCCTGAAGAACCCCCTATTCAAACGGGCCTTGCTTGGTTTGATACGGTAGTTTTAGCAACGGAAGCTCCCGCCGCAGAAAGGCTGTATCGGCTCTCTGGGCTGTTGCTAGTCGGTGTATGTATGAAGGCTGGGTTTGACTATTTAGGCAGCGTATATTCTAAGCGAGCCTCTTTGAGTCTAGTAGATCAGCTGCGTCAGAGAATCTTCGATCAGCTAGAAAGTTTGAGTCTGAGCTTTTATTCGACTGCTAACCCAGGCGCTTTGATCAGTACAGTTAGAGGAGAGGTCAATCAGGTTCAGAGAGCATTTAACGTGCTGTCTACTTTTATAGTTCACGGTTCTAAGCTACTAGCCTATTTAATCTCTATGCTGTTGCTGTCGTGGCAACTGTTTGTGACTTCGGTGCTAGTGTTTGGACTGATGTCTGTTGGTTTGACTTCTTTGACCGCAAGGGTCAGAGAAGCGAGCTTTAAGGTGCCAAAGGCTAACAAGAAGTTTACGTCTAGCGCACTGTCTTTTATCAGCGGAATTCGTACGGTTCACGCTTCTGGGACTCAGAAGTTTGAACGCCAGCGATACTATGCGGCTACGCGAGAAGTTTATCGGGCTCAGTTTAGCTTGATTAAGCTGTCGTCTCTCGTGCAGCCCATAGTTGAGGTATTAGGCGTGATACTCCTAGTTGGTATGGTAGTAGTGTCTTACAGCTTGTTGATTTCTACAGGGCGGCTAAGGGCAGCTGAGCTACTAACTTTCTTGTTTGTGTTGATCCGAACAACGCCGTTAGTATCGTCGCTCAACAATGTCAGAGTCACTTTTATTTCCTCACAGGGCTCTTTGGCGGCGGTTAGCGAGCTGCTGCAGCGTGATGATAAGCCCTACTTTGTAGATGGACAAAAGTTATTTACTGGCTTACAGCGGTCAATTGACTTTGAATCAGTTGATTTTTCCTACGTTCTTGGAGAACCAGTGTTGCATGACATCACTCTATCGATTAAGCGAGGGGAAACAACAGCTTTAGTAGGATCTTCGGGAGCGGGTAAAACGACCTTGGCAGATTTGCTGCCAAGGTTTTATGACCCTACTAGAGGAAGAGTGATAGTAGACGGTGTGGACTTGCGCGAACTGAAGATTAATTCGCTACGTCAGAAGATGGCAATTGTGAGCCAGGATACGTTCATCTTCAACACTACGGTCAGAGAGAATATTGTCTACGGCGTTGACCGTGCCACTGACCAGGATATCTATGAAGCTACGCGAATGGCTAACGCCTTAGACTTTGTTCTTGATCTGCCGTTAGGATTTGAGACGGTTCTAGGCGATCGCGGCGTTCGTTTATCAGGTGGACAGAGGCAGCGGATTGCGATCGCTCGCGCGCTGCTACGCAATCCAGAGATTCTAATTCTAGATGAAGCTACTAGCGCCCTAGATTCCGTAACAGAGAATTTGATTCAAGAGTCTCTGGAGAAGCTATCAAAAGGTAGAACAGTCATTGCGATCGCCCATCGCCTATCAACAATATCTGGCGCAGATAAAGTCGTCGTAATGGAAAAAGGGCGGATTGTCGAAGTCGGCAGATACCAAGACCTGCTAAGAGCACGCGGGGGGCTGTGGAAGTATCACCAGATGCAGCACAGCTTAGAACTGGCGTAGGATATATACTTACACACTAATTATGAATGTTTTAATTACTGGAATCGCGGGTTTCATTGGTTACTCATTAGCGCAGCGGCTACTATCAGAAGGTTTTTCAGTATACGGAATAGACAATTTAAACGACTATTACGACGTTAGTCTCAAAAAGGCTCGACTTGAAAAACTGCAAACTTTTCAGAATCTGACTTTTCAGAAGATAGATGTTTGTGAAAGAGAAAAAATACGCGATCTGTTTTGCGCCATCCAGTTTGACTATGTTTTCCATCTTGCGGCGCAAGCAGGCGTTCGATATTCAATCGAGAACCCGTTTGCTTATGGCGATAGCAACTTATCGGGCTTTCTAAACATTCTCGAAGCCTGTCGAAATGCACCGCCTCGACATTTTATCTTCGCCTCATCTAGCTCTGTCTATGGGGCCAACCGTAAAGTTCCTTTCTCGATCTCTGATAGCGTAGATCATCCGGTTTCTCTCTATGCTGCAACCAAGAAGGCAAATGAACTGATGGCGCATGCCTACAGCCATTTATATGAGATACCTACCACGGGGCTGCGATTCTTCACAGTGTATGGTCCCTGGGGAAGACCAGACATGGCTTACTTCAAGTTTGTCGATGCGATTGCTCACGATCGTCCGATCGAAGTTTATAACTACGGTAAGATGAGACGGGATTTTACATACGTTGATGACGTTGTTGAAGGTATTGTTCGCATAGCACGGCATCCGCCGGAATGTGTTGAATCGACGACTAACACTTCTAGCAAAGCACGCTTCAAGGTATACAATATCGGAAACAACAATCCTGTCGAGCTACTCGAGTTTATCAACGCAATCGAATCCGCGATGGGTGAGAAAGCGAACATGATCATGAAGCCGATGCAGCCAGGAGATGTCGTAGAAACTTATGCAGATATTGAAGAGCTTAAGGAGAAGATAGCGTTTTCTCCTAGTACCTCTATCGAAGATGGAATTTCAAGATTTGTAGAGTGGTATACAAAATACTATGTGCGCCTTTAGTTGAAGCAAATTTAGTCATAGTAGATGATCCTTGCAAGGGGTATATACGGAGATATTTTTATGCATTCTCTAAAAAGAAAAGTAGAGCCACCTCTAAGCTTCAAAGAAGAGGTTCCACTGGCACCTTATTCAACTTGGCACATAGGAGGTCCTGCCCGGTGGTTAGTAGAACCTACTGTTGAGGAACTGCCTAGTCTAATCAAATGGGCTTTTCATCACGACGTTCCTGTTTACTTTCTAGGTCGTGGCTCCAACATCTTAATTGATGATGCAGGTCTACCAGGTTTGGTAGTTGTGACTCGTAATTCTATGACTGAGCTACGACGAGAAAAAGACCTAATCGTCGCTGATAGCGGAGTTTTCTTACCTCACCTTTCGCAGTTTGCAGCTAAAGCGGGATTCTTAGGATTCGAGTTTCTTATAGGCATTCCTGGCACTGTGGGAGGCGCACTAGCGATGAATTCAGGACTGACTGTCTTTCGGCCTCGCGAGATGGCCTCTATTGTTAAAGATTTTGATGTTGTAAATGTTGATGGCAGCTTTGAAACGCTGACCCTCGAAGAGATCAACGTCGGCTACCGTAGGACGGATTTACTTAGCGGC
Organism: cf. Phormidesmis sp. LEGE 11477; assembly: GCF_015207105.1. Taxonomy (GTDB): domain Bacteria; phylum Cyanobacteriota; class Cyanobacteriia; order Phormidesmidales; family Phormidesmidaceae; genus Phormidesmis. The sequence continues at coordinate 51,859 of NZ_JADEXO010000025.1, read as the reverse complement.
AAACGATTCGTAACGAGAGTTCGCTTTCGGCTAGAGAGCAAAGGCGACCCGGAAGAGATTCGTAGCAGTACGCTCGCCCATCTAGCAGAACGTAAACGTAAGCAACCTTTGGATAAACCAACAGCGGGTAGCACCTTCAAATCGCCACCGGGTAGTAAAGGTGCTGGGTGGTACATCGAGCAGGCAGGGCTCAAAGGATTTCAGATCGGCCAAGCGAAAGTTAGCCCAAGGCATGCTAACTGGATTGAGAATCTAGGCAACGCGACCGCAGCAGATGTGCGATCGCTCATAGAACATATTCAAAATAGAGTCAAGGTACATAGCGACATTCAACTTGAGCCTGAAGTTATTTTCTTCGACTAAACTTAGTTATTATTGGACTCATCCCATGATCACAACAAGAATCAACCCTAAAAAGGCCAGCTCCTTAAAAATGCAGGTTGCAGGGCCGCAGGTACCTTCTGGAACAGTCCGGGTAAGCGGAGCAAAAAACGCAGCTACTCGCCTTATGGCGGCGGCGATGCTGACTGATGAGCCTGTCGTTTTGCTCAACTTTCCAACAGGTCTAGTAGACGCTCGGCATAAAGCTCGGTTTATAGAGGCAATGTCTGGAGAGGTCACTTTCGATACCCCCGGCTCAACTGCTTTTCTAAACTGTGCCGACTTCGAAGCTCGTCAGTTAGAAGATTATGACTTTCCTATTCGAACTACCTATCTGCTAGCAGCAGGCCAGTTAAATCGGCAGGGCATAGCCTATGTTCCCTATCCTGGTGGCTGTAAGCTGGGCGATCGCAAGTACGATTTGCACCTAATGGTGTGGGAATCTTTAGGCTGTCGTGTAGAAGAGAAGTCTGACCATATAGAAGTTTCAGGTCGTCTTCTCGGCGGAGATATTCACTTTCCCCTTTCTACTGTGGGCGGCACAGAGAATGCATTACTGTGTACATCTGTTGCTAAAGGTACATCTAGAATCCACAATGCTTACATCACGCCTGAGATCGAAAACCTAATTGACCTGCTCACGCTTATGGGGGCTAAAATCTCGGTTCGAGGAATCAGCCTCATCGAAGTAGAAGGGGTAGAACAACTGCGAGGAGCTACTATACCTGTTATTCCTGACCGGATTGAAGCGTTGACTTGGCTCGTGTTTGCCGCAGTTTCAGGTGGAGATGTTCTAGTCGAGAATGTGCCATTTTCTATGATGGAGATTCCATTACTTCATTTACAGAAGGCTGGAATTGACTATTTCGCCAACTCAACTTCTGTCTGGGTATCAGCAAGAGCGAAGGCGCAAGCGGATATTCAGCCCTTTGAAGTTGCCTGCGGTACCCATCCTGGCATCATCTCTGATATGCAGCCGTTTTTTACTCTGCTGGCGCTGCACGCAAAAGGCAGGAGTCTGGTAGTTGACTATCGCTATCCTGACCGAACGGCTTATCTAGAGCAGCTTTCAAAAATTTATTCCGATTCCATAACCTTCGAATCTGGCAAAATCGTTATCGAAGGCTCGAAGAAACCAACTGGTGCGGTTGTTACTTCGACTGATTTGAGAGGAAGCATGGCTTTGGTTTTAGCAGGGATATTAGCAGAGGGTGAGAGCGAGGTCAAAGATGTAACTATGGCTCTGCGCGGCTACGATCAGATGAAGGAAAAGCTGGCCAGCTTGGGTATTGATATTGCAATTGGCGCATAGGCTCTTTTGTAAGATTCTAGAAAGAGCTCAATCTTTCAAGGTTAAAACTGCACAGATAATTTTGTCCAACATTTCTAAAGGATGGGTGTAGTCGAAGATGGATGAATTAATTAGCGTAGTAACGGGCTTCTATAACAGGGGGGATTTAGTAGAGTCCTCTGTTGGAAGTCTGTTGAATCAGAGTTACCAAAATATTGAGATAATTGTTTTTGATGACAACTCAACTGACAATACTTACGAGGAACTTTTAAAAATAAGGGACGATAGACTTAAAATCATTCATCATGAGGTCAATACTGGATTCGTAACCGGGCTAATTAACGCCGTGGAAAAATCTTCGGGTAAATATATAGCCATACATGGGTCAGGAGATATTTCTTATCCAGAAAGACTTAGAAAACAATATGATCTGCTATCCTCAGACGATGCATTTGGTGCAGTTGGGTGTGACATTTTGAACTTTGCTCAATCTCCTGACGGGAAGATTGCAAGTTTTGTAAAAAAGTGTGTCGCAGATAAAAAAGACAAGGATGGATTGATAAATGGAAGCAACTGCTTCTCTCATGGAGAGGTCATGATGAAGCGACAGTATTACGATATGGTAGGTGGCTATAGAAAGGCTTTTTACTTCTCTCAAGATAGAGATCTGTGGCTTAGACTAATAGACGTTTGTAAGTTTGGCGCTATTAACGAAGTCTTATACGAGCGTATATATATACCCAATAGTTTAAGGTTCAACGTCAAGAAAGTAATTGCACAGAAGAAGTATTCAGAGCTCGCCAGACAGTGTGCGGAGATGAAAAAAACTGGAAAAGATGATCTGGTCGATTCATATGGAATACATGCTGTTGGATTTTTGAATAATTCAAAAAGACTGTCTTCTTCTTATTACCATATGTTTCTCAAGTACTTGAGAGAAGACTTTGAGACTTCTTTGGAATGTTTAAGATTGGCTAATAATGGACAGCTTAGATGGTTGAGTTTCGTCAGCTACAGCACAGTACGTATTCTAGGAAATAGCCGACTTTCTGTTTTCTTGGTTGGTAAGTTCTCTATCCTCTCGATGACTTTATTTAAGATAAAAAGAAAAGTGGTAAGCCAAGGCGGGAAATTTAGATCGTTTCTCCGCTCTGCAGATCTAACGGTGTATCCTTCTGGGCATGCATCCAAGGAGCAGACTTGAGTAGTACAGGGCAGACACGATGACTTGGACTATCAGAAGTAGGTCTCCTACTTCTGTAACTAGCATTGTATGGGTACTTAGTAAGCTTTAGAAATATTCTATCGATCAACCTTCACTACTAAAAGATTTAGGGTGCTACTTGGTAAGAAGACGGCATGACTAACGACACTAACAGCAGCTTCACGATCGGCATAGTCGTTCCCTACTTAAAGTCTAGAGGAACTGAAAAACAGGCACTAGCGCTTGCAAAGGGCTTCATAGATAAAAAGGCTAAAGTGATTCTGTTTGTGGTCCAAAGCTGGGGACTTGAGCATATGTATGACGCTTTCTCCAAAGCTGGTGTGGAGGTTGTCAACGTAGGTTTGGCAATTGATATCAATCAGAAGAAGGTCGATAAAAAGCGAGTCTTCAAGCTAGCAAGTTTGGCTCGTCACTGTCAGTGCAACATTCTGCTTAGCAGAGCAGGCATGACCAACCAGCTCTGTGGCCGTGCAGCAGTTCTAGCTCGAATTCCATCGGTTGTCGTTGCTTCTAGCGCAGTTTCATCTTCTAGAGTAGTTAGCAGTAATTCGGCGAAAGAGCTATTAGCAACATTGAAACGGCAATCTGAGTTTGGCTTTCCAAGCCGGGTTGTGACCGTCTCGACTGAGGGTAGCAAAAAGCTAACGTTAGATTATCCAAAGCTTGCTAATCGAGTCTATCCAATCAATAACGGTGTAGATATAGAGGCGGTGCGCCTGCTCAGCGAACAAGAAACATCTATCAGCCTGCCAGAAGATAAGTTCAACTTATGCTACGTAGGCAGCGTTGAACTACAGCGAAAGGGGTTGGACACACTCATTGGAGCTCTTGATCTACTAATTAACGAGTATGGACAAGAAGATATTCTACTAAACATCGTAGGTACAGGCGAGGACCAGAAGAAGGTGTCAGAGCTTGTTCAAGACTGCCGGTTGGATTCGTATGTAACATTTATAGGTGAGGTAGAAAATCCCTTCCCAATCACCAAACAAGCCGACGTTTTTATCCTTCCTTCGCGTAGAGAAGGACTGCCGAATGCCCTACTAGAAGCAATGTCACTTGGGGTATGTGCTATCTCTACCGATTGCAATACCGGTCCAAGGGAAATTATTCAAGATGAAGTCAATGGACTATTAGTCTCTGTAGACGATAGTGAAGGTATGGCTAAGGCAGTACTACAAGTCAAAGAAGATAGTGGTTTTAGAAACCGTCTTGCTCGCAGTGGACGTCAAACTATTGAAGAGTCATTTTCGTATCAAGGTATGATAGATGCTTACTACAGTCTTCTTTCTAGCCTTTCATCTAAATAGACTATTAAATAAAATCTGTAAATCTGTTCAAAAAGATGAATCTTTACGACATCATAGTAAGTAGTGCTAGTGCAGCCTTGTTATTGCAAGACCCACAAAAGGGAAGCATGCCTCCAGGGCACAATGGTTCCTATCATGACCTGGAGACGCCTGTACGCAACACAGCTCATTGGCTGATCACATTCCTCAAAGCTTACGATATTTCAGGAAAACAAAGCTTTTTAGATGCTGCTCATAAGGCTGCCGATTATCTATCTAGCAGCGACGCTCGCCCAATGGATGCAACTTTTTGGCATCGTAAAAATCCTGAGAAAGATACCTGTAACGGCCTGATGGGACAAGCATGGACTATTGAAGCGCTGACAATTGCTGCTGAGGCACTTGATAGACCTGAGTTGTTAACGCTATCAGAGCAGGTGTTTCTACTACACCCCCACAATTCAAAAACTGGGCTTTGGCAAAGCGTCAGCGTAGATGGCACCTACTTAGATTTTGACTACACATTCAATCACCAACTATGGTTTGCAGCCGCTGGCGGGTTGTTGGCGAAGCACGCCCTAGCAGACGATATTAATTTGAGTGTTCAGTGCTTTCTAGACCACTTGGATAGTAATTTTCGTGTGCATTCGTCTGGACTCATTAGGCATATAGTGTCGTTCCAACTTTTTCCAACTCGCAGGCGTGTAGAGAAGGCAGCAAGCAAAGTCTGGAAGATTAGGAATATAAAGAAACTATCTAAGCGTAATAAGTATCTAGAACAAAAGGAGATCGGATACCACAGCTTTAATCTATATGCGTTTAGTTTACTAAGACGTGCTTACCCCACACACTCTTTTTGGAAAAATAAGCAGTTTCTATCTAGCCTAGACTATGTGAGGTCCGAAGATTACTCAAAGCATGTTCGGGCCAGTAAATATGGATATCCATACAATCCACCGGGCTTTGAAATTCCTTTTGTTCTAGAAACTTTTTTCGCCGATGAAGAGTCTTATGATCTGCGATCGCAATGGGTATCTGAACAGCTATCACAGTGCTACGATTTTGACTCGAACTTAATGACTAATAACACTGCAGATAAACATACTCACGCTGCACGAATCTATGAGGCGACTCGGCTTAGCGACCTGGCATTGAACCTGCAAGAGAAAACTTTGAGTGGGGTAGCGTAAGATGAGAAAAAGCAGCAAAAGCTATAGATTCGTCTCTATTGTTATTCCTGTATATAATGATGCTGCTCGGTTGATCAAATGTCTCGAAGCGCTCAGCACTCAAACCTATCCTCATGATTTGTTTGAAGTCATTATCGTTGACAACCGTTCAGAAGACGACATTAAATCTCTAGTGTCTCAGTTTGACTGTGTAAAGTATGCCTTTGAATCTAAGCCCGGTTCATATGCAGCTCGCAATCACGGCTTGTCAGTTGCTAGGGGTGACATCATCGGTTTTACAGATTCTGACTGTGTGCCCGCTCCTGATTGGATAGAGAATGGTGCTAAAAAGCTGTTAGAAACAAATAACTGTGGGTTAGTTGCCGGACGTATCAACTTTTCATTTAGGAATCCTGAACGACCAACGACTGCTGAACTCTATGATAGCCTTACTTTTCTAAACCAAAAGCACTACGTTGAGATAGAACACTATGGTGCGACTGCTAACGCTTTTACCTTTCGAGAGGTATTTGAGAAAGTCGGATTATTTGATGCCGATCTTAAGTCGGGAGGTGATCGCGATTGGGGAAAGCGAGTCTACACGGCGGGATATCAACAGGTGTATGCTTCTAATGTCTGCATCACTCATCCGGCGCGTCACAGTGTCAAGGCGCTCAAAACTAAAGTTGTTCGTGTAGTGGAAGGTCAGAACGCGACGGATGTGTCAGAAAGAAAATTACTCTCTGCCTTTACAGATTTTCTAAAGGATGCCAAGCCTTACCTAGGTTACGCAAGATCAGTTCTTCGTAATGGAGAGATTTGTAGTATTGGCTATAAGATTGGTTTAATCCGCATACATATCGTTCTAAGGTATACAAGGGCCTGGAAAAAATTTCAGCTGAGCTTTCGATAGATATGAATAAACTCGTTTCCGTTATCATACCGTGCTACAACGCCGAACGCTGGCTAAATGAAGCCATCGATAGCTGCTTAGCTCAAAGCTATCAGCCAATCGAAATTATTGTAATTGACGACGGCTCTACTGATAGTTCATTAGACATCTTAAAAAGCTACAATAGTTCTTCTTCGAGGAAAGCAGACCAACGTATCCTCTTTGAAACTGGGCCCAACAGAGGTGGAAACTACTCTAGAAATAGAGGCTTTGCTTTATCCAAAGGACAGTATATTCAATTTCTTGACGCTGATGATTACCTACTGCCTAAGAAGATAGAGAAGCAAGTAGAGTTTTTAGACTTTACGAGCGTGGATGCTGTCTATGGGGATTGGCGACATCAATATCACCATGATGATGGAACGATCGAGTTGGATAGCATAAAGGTCTCTGATAGTCAGCCCGATATTCTATGGTCTTTACTATCTGGATGGTGGGTCTCGCCGGCTTGCCTTCTGTTTCGGCGTTCGGCTGTCGAAGCCTCGGGAGGCTGGGATGAATCGCTTAGCGTTGGACAAGATCGAGACTTTTTCTTGGCTGTAGTTATGGGCGGGGTAAAAGTTCGCTACCAGTCAGGCTGTGATTCTATCTATCGGCGTTATGGGAATGTCACTGTCTCGTCGAGTTCTCAACAAAAATATCTGTCAAATCACCTGAAGATTCTTGAAAAGTACGAAGCTCGCTTAAAGAAAGAAGAAGCGCTATCGGATGCCTATAAAGATGCTCTAGCACAGTCTTATTTCGTTATCGCTAGAAAGTATTTGCCTATTGATTCAGCACTCTACGACCAGTTCCTAGAAAAAGCACTATCGCTTTCGCCAAGTTTTCAGGCGCAGGGCTCAGAAAGGACTTTCCTCTATAGCCTTGCTCAGAAGATATTTGGTTTCAAAAAATTAGAGCTATTAGTCGTATCAGTGAAGAGATTTAGAAAGAAGATTCGGCGAGTGCTTGAAACGCCGCTCTCAGTGTGATCATTTTTTGTTTAAGAACTATACATAGATAGTCGTGTCGCTAGAGGAGAAAAAGTTGTATGTTGTCTACTCCTAAGAGTTTTGAACAACTCAAAAAGGGCTATGGATTTAGGAAGGCTCTATTCAAGGCCCACGTCAGAAGAAGCATACCTTGGCCAATTCGAACCAGACTAAAAAGTCCAATATTTATAATTGGCAGCAGCCGTTCTGGCACTACTATGCTGACTGACATCCTGGCGGCGGCAACCGAGGTCTGTAGCTTCTCGGAAAAGCCTATCGTCCGTCGTCATATGTGGAACATGGTAAAGTTCCCAGATTCTCTTTCTTACAATCTACCGCAGCTAGAGAAGACGCTTACTAGGCTCAGTGGGATTAAACCAGAACAGCGCTTGCTTGAGAAGACACCCGGTCACAGCTTGATAGCCGGTGCTCTAGCAACTTACTTTCCTGATGGCAGTTTTATCCACATTATTAGAGATGGAAGAGATGTCAGCAATTCTATGCTGGGACATAGCTGGATTTCTAGAGAGTTAAACGAGGAAGTAGAGGTGTTCTGGTTTCCTTACCTACCCCAAGTCTATCAAGAGAGATGGCCTAAGCTAGATTTATGGGAACGCGGAGTTCTTCGGTGGGCTGTCTATGTTACGGCAGCTAGAAAAGCCCAATCAGCGACAGAAAGATATTTCGAGACTAGCTACGAAGAAGTATGCAAAGATCCCCAACAGCATATATATCGACTCTTCAATTTCTTAGAGCTGACCGTTTCTTCAGACTGCAAGCAAGAAATTGCCAAAGTTAGACCAGTTAGTTCTAAAACAGATAAACGTAAGAATCTTAGCGAAAGGCACCAGCATTTTTATGAAGAAGCGCTATCAAATTTTGGCTTTAGTTCGCTGCAGGTAAAAAGCTAGCAAGAAAATTAAGTGACGTTTTTGGCCAACTAAATAAATGTTGAGGTGGAAGGAATTTGTACCACACCAGCATTTATCCTGTTCGCCTGTAGCGCTATGAATGGAGGGAAGTTCTACGCTGTCACATGCGGTTCGGAGTACCGCGCCAAGTACTTCTTGTACAGCTTAGGATAGCGAGACTGATAATAGAGGTCAAATTCATTTCTCTCTTCAGGTGTCAGAGCCTTTTTTGAATGGTACCTAAGTTGTTCTTCATCACCCAAAGTGACAGACTGCTGATTGTCCGTGTAGAGACTGATCGACCGCTGCTTGTGGAAGCTAAGGTCTTGTTTAAATTCCTCTAAGCTCTTCGATTTATGGCTAAAATCCATGAAATCTAGAAACTGGCTAAGCGTACTAGCTGGTTGAGTGACTAGGTCTTCATAATATAGTAAGGCCTTCTCTCCCCGGAACTTATCATATGCTTGCAGATTTTTGATATACCAATAAGCAGGCTGTAGAGCAGACTTACCTTCAAGAAAATCTGTAACAGTAGAGGCAGCTTTCCATTCCTCTGATAGGTGTCTCACAAGACACTCTTTGTAGTTACGTACGAGCAAGAGCACCTTTTCGTATTTGTCGATCTGCATAAAGCCTTTGTGCGCTCGATCAAATAGAAACTCACCATCGCCAGACTTGAGTAGCCTTTGGTGGCCAGGCGTAGGGTGTCCCGTTAGATATTCTGCTGAGTATCTCAGCCAATTCATTCCGCTCCTTGAGTAGCTAATCACAAGGGGCCTATCATACATTCTAAATCCGTATATCACATCTCCATCAGTTATTTTCTTTCTATACATCTTATAGGGAAGGGATAGAAGCGCTAGAGTCATTGGCCGATTTCTTACTTTGTTCCTCGATAGGTAGCTCTGTAATTCTTGAGAAAAATTCTTGAGATTCATTTGTTTGTCCTAAATCTTTCAAAAACGGCTCTACTCGATCACCGATGTACTGGCTAGCAATATTCAAGCTAAAATATAACAGGTTTCTTATATGTTCTCTCTTGCTACTGCTTTCAGAAGTATATCTAAGAGATCAAGTGTGTAAGGGTCAAACCTGTAGAAACTTCAGCAAGGCTCTTATCTGATAAGGTCCTGATAAGGTCTCTTTAGGGATGAATTCAAGGACAAATCGCCATCTATTCTTGTGCTCAAAGCCTACAACTTTACAGAATCTTTTTATTGTAAGTCATCCTTGTAAGTTAGGAAAATAGAGGTAGCTCAAACCGCTACCGAAGATACGCTTGAACATCAGACTAAATTACTCTTTGTATAAGGTAAGTGCTCTATGAGTTCTTCCTTCAGCAGCTCTTCTTGCTATCAGACTTCCTAACAAATAGCTTATAGAAGATGGCATTGCAGAGTATGGCATTCGGTAAGATGGATTACCTTACTTAAACCGCCGCAACATATAAGGTAAAGGAAGTGATGGTTATACCCCCCTCCGTCAGCGTCATTATTAATAACTACAATTATGAACAGTTCCTTCCAGAAGCAATTAATAGCGTGCTCAATCAAGCATACGAGCGTGTAGAGGTGATTGTTGTCGATGATGGATCTACAGATGGATCGAGTCAGGTGATTGCTGATTTTGGCGATCGCATTCAGGCTATCTTCCAAGAAAACGGTAAGCAAGCTGCTGCTCTAAACACAGGGTTTAAAGCAAGCAGCGGCGATATTGTTCTATTCCTAGATGCTGACGACTACTTACTGCCTGATGCTATTCAAAAGATCGTAGCAGCTTTCCAAGAAGGGGTGGGAAAAGTACACTTTCGGCTTCGAGTAGTCGATGGGAAAGATGAACCGCTAGGCTACTCTATCCCTTCTGCAGGAATGAGCCTAGCCACTGACGAAGTGTGGCGACAGCTACTACAGACTAGTAGCTACGTTAGCTCACCGATGAGTGGTAACGCTTACCTTCGCAAAACGCTAGAGCCGCTCTTCCCCATTCCTGACGAGTACAAAATGACTGCTGACGACTATCTGATGGTCTCCACGCCATTCTATGCAGGAAAGCTAGCTAGCATTGATGAAGAGATTGGTGCATACCGGGTTCACGATAGTAATCAGTGGGCACTAACTGCTGTTTCCGGTAGTCGGTTCCGCCGCTTCGTCAAGCACGACCTGCAGAACTTCGCGCTGTTGAGACAAAGGGCGAAAGCCTTTGACCAAAAGGTTCCAGAGGATCTAGAGCGGCGATCGCTCGGTCGCATCTGGTCGCGCCTAGCCTCTTTGCGGCTAGAGCCCCAGGAGCATCCAGTGAGCAGCGATCGCGTCCGGCAGCTTGTCTGGTGGGGAATCTACGCCGTCTGGCACTTCTCTAGCCACAATCTACCTAAAAGGGGGATCTACACCATCTTATTTTTGTGGGTGGGATTCATGCCTATCCCCTTAGCACGGTTAGGCATCACCTGGCTGTATGCGCCGCATCTGAGGCCAAAAGTGGTAGATACTACTCTGAATCGACTGCGCGCCCTGGTCAGCTAGGAGTAAACAAAAAGAAGCCTCATGCATATTGCTATTCTTCGCAGGGTGCCTAGATTTTCAGTCAGTATGGATGTCTATGCTGATGGACTGATAGCGGGTCTAAAGGCCGTTCGTCCAAGCTGGACTATCTCTGAGTTGCATCCTACCGTGTCAGATAGCAACGCCTTCAAGCCGCTCAACGGCATTCAGAAATATTATGAGCGATACTGGCGCTATCCCAATCGCTTGCGCCAGACCAAAGCTGATATCTTTCATATCATCGATCACAGCGACGGCTATCTTAGTAACTGGCTATGCCAAGACCAACAGCCAAATGTTGTCACTTGCCATGACTTGATCAATCTCATCCAGCCAGAAACGTTCAGGGGCCGCGCTGTATTCCCCTGGCTGAGTATGACGCTGTGGAAACAGGCTGTAAGGAGCATGCGACAGGCGGATCACGTCGTCGCGGTGTCTAGTCACACGAAGCAGGATACCGTAGAGCACTTGGCGATCGCCCCTCAATCTATCACTGTTGTTCCTAACGCCGTTGGCAGCCAGTTTACTGTTTTGCCTTTAGATCGCCGTCAGCGGGTTAGACAAAACTACGAGGCTGATACCAAAGCGTTTTGTCTGTTGAATATAGGGTCAAACAACGCTCGGAAGAACATCTCAGCTATTCTATCAGCAGTCGAAATTGCCAAAGATGCTGGCGTACCTGTACGCTTTTGGAAGGCGGGAGCCGATTTTACAGGCGAGCAGAAGCAGTTTATTGGCGATCGCAACCTACAAAACGAAGTAAGCTACCTTGGTAAGCTAAATGAAACCGAACTTATCGAGCTATACAACGCCGCTGACTGCCTGACGGCTCCTTCCCTATACGAAGGATTTGGGCTCACAATTCTAGAGGCAATGGCCTGCGGCACCCCCGTAATTACGGCTAATATCAACGCAATGCCAGAAGTCGCCGGAGAGGCGGCTCTATTAGTCAACCCTACTAGTATCGAAGAGATAGCTCAGGCCATTCAGAAGCTCTATAACCAGCCTGAACTAGCTAACATTCTGGTGGATAAAGGGTTAGCACGAGTTAAGAACTTTACTTGGGAAAAGACAGCAGAACAGGTTGCACAAGTTTATGAACAGGTTCTATCTCAAAACAAAAAGTGTAAAGATTGAGTAAAGCCAGATTGGCGGAGTTGAAAAAACAACAGATTTAGTATACACAAACTACTCTAAACAAACTTATAAGCAGAAACATATGAGTTACCAACTTCGAGATACCGTCCGTCTCCAGGGGCGAGACTTAGTGTTTGCAACTAAATACTGGCAAGAACGGCTGCTAAGTCAGTTGAAAGGCAAATTGCCCAAATCTTTAGTCATTTGTAACTCGTATCCCAAAAGCGGTACGCATCTGCTGTATCAGATCCTATACTCGATTCCTGGTTTGCAGCAGTGGGATGATATCGTTTCAGTTCAGGCGCTGTGCGGCATTATGAATACCCCATCTCATGTCCGCTGGAAGATTGGGTCTGCGCCCAGCGGCTCGATCGTCAGAAGCCACCTAATGCACTGCGATGAAATTTTAGAAGTGCTAGCTGAGTTTAACTGCAAGGTCTTATTTATATACCGCGATCTTCGAGATGTCGCTGTTTCTCACGCTCGCTGGGTAATGAAAGAGGAGCGTATCTTCTTGCATGACATCTATCAGCAGACTTCTGGCTTTGACGAACAGCTAATGAAGTCTATTAAAGGCGTTCCTGTCGGCAGTCCTTTTGCCTCCAATCTGTCGCAGCCCGATATCGGTACTGATTTTTCTAGATGGCAGGGTTGGGTGAGAGAAGATAACGCCTGCGCGGTTAAGTTTGAAGAGCTAGTTGGCGAGCGAGGCGGCGGGTCTGAAGAAAAAAGGCTGTATCTCGTAGAACAGATTCTGGACTACTTAGGCATTAATCTATCAGCTAACCAAATTAAGTCTCAGTTTGCCTCCTATGCGCTCAATCCAGAAGAGTCTCACACCTTTAGAAAAGGTGGCAAAGGAAATATTGGCGCTTGGCAGACGTCTTTCAAAGATGCTCATAAACAAGCTTTTAAGTCGGTAGCGGGGAATACACTAATCGATTTGGGTTATGAGTCACACTTAAACTGGTGAAAGAGACAGAAGCACTCGTATTCACTTTGTAGTGCAATACTCTGTAAATAATGAGTTAAATAATAAGTTGAATAGTCAACTGTAGATAAACAATCGATTAAGCACAGCTATTTTTTACGGTTGAGTTTGGGCTCAGTCGTAACATCAAGATATCAAATAGTATTGTCATAATTAATGTTATGGATAAAGAGTTTAGGCTTGGTGTCGTCTTCACCCACCCGACTCAGCATCACGGGCCGCTGTGGAGAAAACTGAGCGAGCAGCCTGGGCTTTCCCTCAAGGTGCTTTATCTCTCCGATGAAAACCAAGGTAGCGGCGATAGCTTTTTGGGTGAGAAAGCCCAGGCTTGGGATGTCGATCTGCTAGGTGGCTATAGCTATGAATATTTAAAAGATCTCTCTAATAAGGTGCCGACTAAGCGAACCAAGACCGTAATCAGTCCGGCGCTGCTCAGCCAGGTCAAGCCGCAGAACTTTGATGCCATCTTCATGCAGAGCTTCGTCAACTATTCCTATCGGATCACAGCGGCGCTGTGCAAACTGCGAGGCATTCCTCTGATTATGCAAAACGACGCCAGCATGATGAGTGATGGGCGCTACAGTCGCGCTCGGCTGATTGCCATGGCCTTTTTGTATCCTTGGATGAATAACCTGGCAGACTACTGGCTCTCTTGTGGGGATCACAACGAGGTTCATCTACGTCACTATGGCGTAGCCGATCGCAAGATTGTTAGAGGCTGCCATCCTGTAGATGGCGATCGCTTTCAAAAAACCATTGCTGCTCAGCCGAATGAAATTCAGCAGATTCGCCAAGAGCTCTGCTGGGATGAGAATACTCTGCTCTATGGTTTTATGGGCAAATACATTGAGCGCAAAAATCCCTTTGAATTTATTGATGGTATTGTGCTTGCCCATAAGCGCGACCCTAGAGTGCGAGGCGTTTTGTTTGGCGGCGGTGATCTAGAAAACGAGATTAATCAACGGATTGCAGAACTCAACGGTGAAGTGATTAACTATGGCTTCGTCAATCAGTCAAAAGTACCGCTTTACTTTGCGGCGCTCGATAGCTTCGTGGTCACCTCCTGGATTGATCCGCACCCGCTGGTTGTCTCAGAGGCTATGGTCTCAGGCACACCGCCTATCTTGAGCGATCGCTGTGGCAACTGGGGCTATAGCGATACCGTGCGCCATCGCTACAACGGACTGGTTTATCCCTGTGGGAGCGCTGAGGCGCTAGCAGAGTCGATTTTGACAATGGCAGATGGAGATACGCGATCGCGCTACAGCCAGAATTCAAAGCAGGTCTTTAGCGAGCAAGACATCAACTGCGAAGTCGGTGCGTTTCTAGAAGTGATTAAGCGTATTCAAGCGAACAAAGGCCATCGCTTAGCGACAGTAGATACCGCTAAAGATACTGCTGGGCTTGCTCAAACCTAAGCCTCGAACTTTTCTAATACTCGAATCGAACGGTAATCGAATGGTAGACGCTAGATAATGAAAGTACTGATATCTGCTTACTCTTGCGAACCAGGTCGAGGTTCAGAACGTGGCGTTGGCTGGAACGTTGCCTGCGAAGTTGCCAAGCGCCATCAGGTGTGGGTACTCACTCGACCGGACGAAAGCAAAGCAGCCATTGAGGCGGAACTCGCGGCCAACCCCAATCCTAATCTTCACTTTGTTTATTTTACGCTGCCCTTTTGGCAGGACAGTATGCGGTTAGGCCAGTCGGGCGCGATGCAGATTCACTACTACTTGTGGCAAATTCAGGCTTATCTTGTTGCCCGCCGCCTGCATCAAGAAATCGGGTTCGACATTTCTCACCACGTCACGTTTGTCAAATACTCTGCTCCAAGCCTACTCTCGCTGTTGCCCATTCCCTTTGTTTGGGGATCGGTAGGAGGCGGCGAATCCGCACCGCCTAAATTTTGGAAAGACTTCAGTCTGAAGGCTCGCAGCTACGAGATAGCGCGAGATATTTCTCGTAATATTGGTCAGCGAGATCCATTGGTAAAACTGACTGCCCGGCGCAGCACTGTCGTGCGATCAACGACCGATGATACCGCGAAGCGACTATACAAGATGGGCGCATCACACGTGGATATTGTTCCAGAGGTGGGACTGCTCGGCGAAGAGATTGCCGCGCTAAACCAATACCCCTTACCTCTATCGCAGCCAGTGCGGTTTATTAGCATGGGCCGTTTGCTGCATTGGAAGGGGTTCCATCTGGGCGTACAGGCATTTATCGAGGCAAATCTGCCTGATGCGGAATACTGGATAGTCGGTGATGGTCCCGAGCTAGAGTCTCTAAAGCAGATAGCGCAGGCGAGTAGTGTAGCTGGCCAAATCAAATTCTGGGGTAGGCTTCCTCGTGAGGAGACACTAGAAAGGCTAGGGGAAAGTCACGTTTTGGTTCATCCTAGTCTGCATGATTCTGGGGGCTGGGTATGTGTGGAAGCGATGGCTTCTGGGCGGCCCGTCATTTGCTTGGACTTAGGCGGTCCGGCTGTACAGGTAGGTGAGAAAACTGGAATCAAAGTGTCTGCCCAAACACCAGAACAAGCAGTCGAAGATATGGCAGTTGCCATGAGAAAGCTAGCTGCAGACCCTGCTTTACGCACGCAAATGGGCCGCTCTGGCCGTCAGTATGTCGATGAGAACTTTAGTTGGACAGTCGTTGGTGAAAGGTTAGATCAGCTCTATCAAAAAACGGTTGCCCTAGCTACTTCTTAGTTCTCTACCAATAGGATCAACTCACGAACGATTGGATCGTTTCTTCTCCGTATGCATGTGCTCATCCCGGCGCTCCATAGACCCACTAGGCCAACAGGCGTCTGCCGACATGCTGCAAATTTGGCCCTATGTCTGGCAAGTCGCGATCGCATCCACAGAGTCACGCTTATTATTGGACGCTGGCAACAGGGCTACTTCGAGCGTACGTTCGATCTTTCATCTGAGAAAATTACTGTTGTTCCGGTTGATATCAAAAACAGCTCGGCCTCTCGAAACTATTGGTTTTTGCAAGGGCTGCCTAAAGTTGCCAAAGCGCTAAGCCCAGACATTATTCATCTCTCTTTTCCATTTCCTTTTATTCGCAAATGGTTCAACGCACCTGTTGTCTCTACTATCCACGATTTGTATCCCTACGAATATCCCCAGAACTTTGGCTATCCTAGAGTACTGTTCAATCAGGCTTTCTTACAGCAGTGCGTGCGCGGCAGCGATGGCCTTGTCTGCGTTTCCAAAGAAACTTTGGAATCTCTAGAAACCTATTTTTCACGAGTCAAAAGTCAGAAGCAGACCACTGTTATCTATAACGTGGTTGATTTTTCAGGCATCTCACCTCAAATGCCCAGTTCAGTCGCTGAAGATCTCTCTAAGTCGTTTTTACTGACCGTTGCCCAGCATCGTCAGAACAAAAACCTGGATCTGCTCATTCGAGTCTATGCCACTTTATGCGACAATCATACGCTCTCGAATGAGACCAAACTCGTTATAGTAGGCAGTACCGGGCCTGAAACAGAAAACCTTCAGACCCTAGTGGCCAACTTAGGCGTACAAGACCGGGTTCTTTTTCTTTCAGGTCTCGAAGACTCAGAACTCCGATGGCTTTATGAGCAAGCTGAGTTGTTTGTGATTCCTTCTTCTACAGAAGGCTTTTGCCTACCGCTAGCTGAAGCTCTATCACTTGGTTGCCCGGCTGTCTGTTCAGATATTCCTGTTTTTAGAGAAGTTGGGCTCTCTTCCTGTCGGTACTTCAAGCTTGACGAGCAGGCCGCTCATACACTCGCCGAGGTAATGACCGACGAACTAAACATAGGCAGGCCATCGACAGCCATTGCCGATTCCCGATTTCTCAAGCAAACCGTATCCAAGCGGCTATTGGATTTTTATATGCAGCTCGCTGTCGATCAGTAAAAGCCATTTATCTAAAGGGCAACCCTTAATCAGCTATGGATCAGCTCAGACTCAAAAATCAAAGCTTTGCCTACCAGGAAAAGGGCATTGTTAGTAATTCTAGACTGATCTTGATTGGGTTTGCGAGTGCTTTCTTTCCCCGCCTGCTAGATTCGCTTGGCGCACCAGCGGTGATCAATTTTGTTCACTTTGGCATTGTTCCTGCAGTTTTCCTGATTGCTCTCTTTACGACTAAGACGCGCGATCGCAAAAGAACACGTACCGTTGCCCAGCTGGTATCAGCTATTTTCGCTCTGCTGATCACACTACTCATTAGCACTGTACTCAACGGCGCTGGCATGCCGAATATAGCTTTGCAGTTTATGTTTCAGGCGGAGCCATTCTTGCTGCTCACAGCCATTATTGCTGTGCCGATGACGGGCGAGCGACTAGAGAAATTTCGCTACTGGGTACTTGGGTTTGCGCTATTCAATCTGGTATTAGCGATCGCGCAGTCAATCCTATTGCCTTTGGGGCTGTATCCTAAACCTACAGGTGGCACGCTTCAAGACAACATCGGCGGCGTCTTTGGCGGCGGCGGCGGCAGTGCTGCTAACTATGTCTCCTGTACAGTATCACTTTACTTCAGTATTTACTTCTTTAATCATTTCAAGCAGTCTCCACTCTGGCTACGCGCTCTCCCTGTATTGGCGGCGCTGTACCAGACACAAGTATCAGATTCAAAGCAAGTCTTTATGGGGCTTGCTATAGGATGGGGGTTGCTAGCAGCTACAAACGTCGAGAAGCCACTAAAACTCATTGCTTACCTATCGGTTGGCAGCATTGCTGCCTTCGTGTTTGGCTGGATGCTGCTTAACCTAGATGCTGCCTTTCTAGCACCTTATCAAAATTGGACAAATCGACCTATTTGGGGATGGGATGGGTTAGCTGCACAAACTAAATTTGCTGGCTTTCGCATTATTCCGACCCATTTCGAGTCCCCTTTAAACTGGCTTTTTGGCTTAGGACCTGGCCATACGGTGAGTCGTCTGGGCGGCTGGGTAATGCGAGACTACAGAAGCTTATTAATGCCTTTGGGCGCAACCACGAATCAGGCATCGGCTGACGTTTGGGAAGTCGTATATACGGTCTATCTACCTCGTGAATCAACCGTCTATTTTCCACTGTTTTCCTGGATGGGTTGGTGGGGAGACTCTGGCATTGTCGGTATCCTAATCTATCTCTACCTTTGCTTCGTTGTATGGCAGAAAGTGTGCGTAGATGACTTTGGCAAGTTTTTACTACTGTCTACCGCTAGCTTTGGCTGGATCTTGACACAGATGGAAGAACCAGGACATGTACTGACAGTGGCCTGTTTGCTCGCGCTTAGGTGGCAAGAGACTAGAGAGAAAGAGACATCTAGATAGCGTATTCGATTAGAGCGCGTAGTGCGTATAAAGATAAGCTGGAACCTCGCTAAATATGTATCACTCAAAAAAAAGACTACAGAACGTCATCTATCAGTTGAATGACGTTCTG
This sequence comes from cf. Phormidesmis sp. LEGE 11477, assembly GCF_015207105.1. GTDB lineage: Bacteria > Cyanobacteriota > Cyanobacteriia > Phormidesmidales > Phormidesmidaceae > Phormidesmis. The sequence goes on along the minus strand of NZ_JADEXO010000025.1, from coordinate 33,588 downwards.
TAGTTAATTTGATCGCGGAACTAGTGCAACGAGCTTATGATTCTATGTCAACTCTACGCTTGCGAACCGCCGCAATGCCCATACCCACAAGTCCGGGAAGGAGCGCAGGCGTTGGTATGGGTGTACCATCAACAGGGGCACGGTAGAAGAGGCTAACGTGTGATACGTCTTTTAAGTTGCCGTTGTTGGGGTTTGTGAAAGGTGATGTCCAACTATACTCTCCATTACTATTAGGAACATTAAGGAGATATGCCACAACCGTACTCGGGTCTACGTTGTTGGCGGCTCCCTTGAATGTGAGCAAAAGATCTGTAGGACTCGATGAACCCTGACGACCACTGGTCAGCAACGTCACAACGCTTTGATCCAGTGTGGAATCGTTAAGCAGTTTAATTATGCCGTTTGTTCCGCCAATGAAGTTGAAGTCGTCGCCGCTATTTTGTCCGGCTCCATCGTCTTTCCCGGCAACTATCCAGTCGCTTTTACCGAAGAAAGCTTCGCTATTTATATCTGCTTCTTTGTCATTATTTAGAACATCTGAGTACTGACAGCCTAGCGATGGATTGTTTTGGTCGGTAGGATTTACTTGGGTGACCAAGGATGTGAAATTTGGAGCACAGGAGAGGGCAGCGGCAGCGGCAGGCTTGAGCTGAAGGATCCAGCTCGCCGCTACGGAGCCGACTGCGATCGCCGCTACGCTAAGCGATTTTTTCGTTAACATCATTTGTTGTTCCGAAAACGTAATTGTTAAGACATATGAGTTATTTCTGTCGCGCAGGATAGTAAAGAGTATCCACTTGGACAGTAACCATCATGAACTTTCTATAACCAGCCGTAAGAAAGGTGAAAATTTCTACGCCCCCTTTCTAACATGTTTGAGAGTTACCTGATCTGACAACTAACAAGAGTCAGAGCATGAGCACTCGGTTCAACAGGGCAGCTTGACAAGAAGTCACAATTAGTTAGAATACACCTATACAGCACATAGTCCCGTACGCAGCCTTACCTGTCAATGATTAGCTGCCTGATATATCAAAGTCTTTATATATATCGTGTTCGAGATTATATTCAACTAGCGTCAGTTGTCGTTTACCTTCGTGGATTTACTTTTGGCCAGACCTTCCACTACGTAATAGTAGATCGTAAACAGCACGCCTGAGAATATCTGCCCTCCCCAGAAGCCATGCCAGAACTTAAACCACTCTGGCCCCCAATATATCTCTGCAATGGTGACCAACATTAGCCGAGGGATATTGGCAAGGAATGCGATCGCCACTGCCATAGAAATCAAGGCGATCATTTGATTCCTAGGTTGCTTATACAAAATCCCCATGAACAATCCAGCGGCGGCCAGGGTAATTGCCATGTCCAAGCCATTACAGCCCCACCCCACTTCGACTGCCCCTTCAGGAAAAGTGATATATATATCCTGATTGACGGCAGGAAACCCTACGCTCTGCATTGCCAGCGTTGCCCCCCAGGCCATAGCCTTTTCCAAACCCTGATGAGGAACAAAAAACTCCCATAGGAAACGCGATATCAGACCTATCCGGGGATATACCGTAAGGCTAATAAAGAACGTTGGCATCAGAAACAGCCGAAAAAAAGCTGCGCCCCAAAGGCTAAAGACGATGCCGACAAGTATCAATAACCAGAGTAGAGACTGAGGCCAGATCGCAAAGCGGCAAAATGGAAAAAGAATCGCGCTAGAGCCGATTAGTAGATAGCCCAGCAGTCGGTCCTCTTCAGCCGATTCTAGCTGCCTTAGAACTTTTCGCTTGCTCCATAGCTCCAGGCCCGCTAAAAACAACATGCTAGCTATCAAAAACCAGCCTATCTTGCCTTTGAGTATTCGAGGAACTAGGTAGCCAAGCCAAGCTGGCAGATACAGCAAGCCAATAGATAGCCCTAATAGCGAAAACCGGCCCTGGTTAGTCTGTAGCGCCTGCTGTAGCAAACTTTGCAAATTGCTGCCAAGCTTTTGTTTCCATAACATGGTAAAGATATCCTCTCCGCATTGAGGCCGTTGCGTAAGTTTGTCGATTTAGTACTGAAGCAATACATCACTAACGACGCTTCAACCCAATTCGGCTTAGCCCAATCATGCCTAAGCCAACAACGACTAAGTTACCCAAGCTAGCAATCCCTGACTTTGTAATGCCTTGCCCTCTGGTTTGTTTGAGCGTTTGAGCTCGGCTAGAGATTTCTTGCGAGGCCTGACGTAGCTGATCTGGTGTCAGCTCAGCAGCTAGCTCCGGGTTGCTAATTGTTTCATCTATCTGCGCCTGTAGCTGTTGCTCTTGAGTAGAGATTGCCTCAAAGGCTTGATTCCTAAGAATTAGACTGTCGCGAATAACTAATCCAGAAGAAAGCAGCATGGCGACGCCCACGACCAGGCAAAAGAGAGAAAACGGTCTCTTTAGTCGACGATTGTCAAAGATGCTGTAGAGCAAAAGGGCAACACCAAAGAAAAAGACAATGCTGCGATCGCCCGCCTGCTGAAGAAAGCCAATGCGCCATTCTAAAGCTAATGGATTAGGCGGCGTACTCAGCACTAACAAATCGACAATGAAGCCGCCAACGCAGGCAATGCCGACAACAGTACAAATGCTTTTGGCCAAACCGCTGTTCTCATAGGCAAGCGGCTGTCCTGAGCTAGGTTGACGAGATTTCAGGATACTAGTCATGTTAAATACAAAGAGTAAGTTAGCTGTATTAGTGGAAGTGCATTGATTGCATTGATGGAAGCTTGATTAACTAATGCAATAGTTTATTTAATAGTAGGATAAGGCTTGTCGGTCATCGACTCTGATTAGTGCAAGTTTGATTAAGAATGTTTTTATACAATCAATGCTTTAGCTTCATCAACAAACTGTTAAAAAGCCGTCACAGAGCGTTTGTCTCTTATCTGAAGCTATTTAGCTGATACCATTCCGCTAAAGAATGACTTAGGGGCGAGAATTAAATAAAAGGTACAGTTAGTTTCCGAGCCCTCATCCCCAACCCTTCTCCCGGAGGAGAAGGGGGCCGGATCTAGCTCCCTCGCCCTTTGGAAGAGGGTTAGGCTGAGGGTGACAAGAAGCAGTAGCTTGGACAAACTATTTAATCCTCGATCCTTAAAAATCCCTCATGCCCGAATAAGAGCGCAAGGGATCTTTAAAGGAGAATCTTTAACTACAACAGCACTTAGACCACGGAGCCGAAGCGGCAGCAAGCATTCTCATTCGATTGGTGAGTTCTAGGATTCAGCCGATTCCAACTCTTCTTCCTTGCGACGGCGCAGGGCAGCAACGCCCATTCCAATCAAGCCTGGTAGCAAAGCAGGCGTGGGAACAGTCGTGAAGGAGTAATTTAGGAAGTCAGACTGGACTGGGTTGCCACCACCGTTAAGCGCTATGACAACACTCGAAGGACTGACAGCCGTATTATTCGGTCCACTCGTGAAGAAACCACGAAGATCGGCTGCAAACAAATCGTTAGGTCCAACAGGGCTAAACAAAACATTGGAGACGCTAGTTGCAGTAAAAGATGGGCCTGAATCAACAGAGAAAAGCACTTGCGGGCCACCCAGCAAGTTTCCAGCACCATCTAAGACCAAATCGTTTAGAAACACCGTGTTGCCAATCAAAGTAGCGAAATCTTCAGTACTAGACGAATCTACTTCACTAGTAGCCCCACCAACGAAGTCTATGCCTGAGCTGGAAACATTCTCGATGAAGTCACCCTGAGGCTCAGCACTATCCTGATCAAAAGCGAGCCTACCTCGAAAGATTGCTGCTTCCGAGGCTGAGAAAGATGCTGATGCTAGAACTGCACCTACTGCGAGTGCACTACTGACTAAAAGTTTTCTTTTCATTATTTTTTCACTACGTATACTGCTTTCTTAGACTATAGACTTACGTGCTTTGTGCGGTTGCCTAAGGTGACAAACTACTTTCAGTGGAAAATACACAAAAGCCTAGATACACCCATACTCGTATAAACACCATAAAGGACTCAATATGGAGACCTTATGTAGGGCTATTCAATTTGAAGACAAAACCTTACGTAATTATACTAGCGATACTTACTATTATCTATAAAACTTGTTCTATGTAGGTAAACACTAACATCTTCATAGAAACTTTGGAATACGACCAATTACCAGCAGTCGGGCTTAACTTTCTCTAGAAACCACACCTAGTACATTGATATTTGCAATCTTCAACTGTTCCATTGCTCTATCTAACAGTGGCTGTCTGAGCTTGCCAGGATGAGTGACTAATAGCACACCATCTGCGTGATTTGACGCCAGGTAGGCGTCCGATTGACCTAATAGCGGCGGTGTATCAAAGATAATCAGATCAAATGTAGATTGAAGCCTATCGATGACTTGAGCCATGCTGCGAGAAGATAGCAATCGGGCCGGCTCGACGGCAATAGAGCCTGAGCAGAGGACATACATATTCGGCTCTGTAGAAAGCTTTTGGATGGCCGCAGAGTTAGAATCGCCTGAGCAAAGGTTCGTTAATCCAAGGTCGTTGGGTAGCTCTAGATATTGATGAATGCTAGCGTTTCGCAGATCCGCGTCGACGAGCAATACACGTTGACCCATCGCGGCAGCGGTTTCGGCTAGATAGATGGCGACGGTTGATTTGCCTTCTTCTGGCATAACTGACGTAATCACAACTGATTTCAGGGGATTGTCAGAATCTAGAAGTCTTAAATTGGTGAATAGTAATCGGAAGGCTTCGGAGAAAGGATCGCTCTGATAGGACCGAGACTGTCCGTTGGTCTGCTCGGAGCTAATGGACTGATCCCTGTCAGTGACATTTATAGGTGCATCTTCTGTGATGACGGCAGCAGCACTGTCTTTAATATTGGCACCTACATATTGTAGAGATTCGGTGACACTCTCTTGGGCACCAGTTCCGTTCAAAATTCGGTTGTTCGGTATTCTAGCTAATATCGGCAGCCTGGTTGTCTTTCTAATATCAGTATCACCGTAGATAACGCCAGTTGCTCTATCGAACAATAGCGCTGAGGCGACGCCTAAAAGAATGCCTAGTATCGCACCTAAAACTAGATTCTGAGGAAGGCTTTCTGGCTGCGATCGCGGTGTAGTTGGCGGGGTGACAATTTCCCAGGGAAGCTCCCCTTGGGCCGCATCGATCTGCAGCGCCTCTCGTTTGGCCAGAAACTGATTTAGGTTATTAGTTGCAATCTGTAGCTCTCGCTCAATATCTGTGTAGTCTCTAGAGATAAAAGAGAGATTGTCGATATTGCTATTAATTTCATTGAGCGCCGTTGTCAGCGCCCTGTCTCTGCTGGTCAATTCACGAATCTGCGTCTGTAGCTCTTCTTGTGTCTGCAAACCCTGTTCGGCTAGCAGGTTGCGTAGATTTTCCCGTTCTTCTAGAAGTACTTCCATTTCTGGACTGGTTTCTAGATAAAGGGTAGAGGCTTCTGCAATTGCTGCGTCAAGGGCAAGCAATTCATCTAGCACCCTCTGGTAGCGGGGATTTTGTGCTAAGGCAGACGAACTAGCTTGCACTCTAGGATTGGCAAGCTGCTGAGTCAAATTAGCGTAGGCGTCTTGTACTTGAGAGAGCTGCGATCGCACCTCAAGCTGCTGTTGGGCAAATGTCGCTGCTTGGCCCGTGAGCTGACCACCTCGAGAACCGGGATCTATCAGGTTATTTTCTAGTCGCAGTGATTGCAGCCGTCCGGCAAAATCATCGACCCTTTCTCTCAAATCAGGAATCTTCTTTTCTACAAAGTCTAGTCCTAGCCTGATATCCGCTTGCCTAGATTCTAGGCTGTAGTCTAGATAGGCTGCGGATACCAGATCTAAAACGACTCGCACTATCTGCAGGTCTGGCGACTGGAAGGAAACTTGAACAATGTTAGACCCCTTGCCCAGTGGAGAGACTCTAAGCTGCGAAGCTAAGCGGTTGTAACAGGGATCGTAGTTTTGCTCGAAGGCACTGGTCAGCGGCGGACAGTAGCCGGGATAGCGATCGCGAATGCCATCGATCACAGGCTGAAGCACCGTTGGACTCGTCAGCAGTTTCAGCAGATCGGTATTGGTGACTTGCTCCGGGCGAGCGGTTAGCGTATCCGGTACATCTGAAATAATTTCTGTTTCTGTACTCCCGGCCTGGATCAAAAGCTCAAACTGCGCTCGATAAACTGCCGTGCTTGAGAGCACTCTTACTCCTGCTAGCGTAGTCGTCAGAACGGTCATAGTGGCAATTAGCCACCACTTACGCAGCAAAGCTTTCCCAATCGAAGCAATATTCAGCCCGCCCTCTAAGTCTTCGAGAGCCGCATCTGAGATATCTGCTGCGCCTCTTGATTGTGATGTCGCTAGTGTCATTTTATGCCCACTCCTTAATCAAGAACGTTCAACAGCCGTAACGGTAAGAAAATACTCTGGATCACCCGGCTCACTGGCCCTAGAATAGAACCAACAGTATCATCGACGTCTGCTAAGAACGATGGGTTTACCACAACTACATCGTTATTTCGCAGCAGCGGGTTGGATTCCTCGTTGATGCCTTCGTCGAAGTCGACAGAAATTATTCGCCGGGTCACGGTTCCGTCCGGGTTAAGCCGAATCAGTTCCGCTTCGGCTTCATTCGCTCTGTTGTTAAATCCGCCTGCTGCCAGAACTGCCTGACTCAGCGCCGTATTTGGCTCTAATTCTAGCGTGCCAGTCCGCTCTGTTTCGCCAACAATATTGACCCGGATAGAATCGGGAGAGAAGCTAGCCGCCGCCAGCTCGGGTACTTCTTCGGGATTGAGTGCGGTGGCAGCCGGCACAAAGACCGTATCGCCTTCTTGCAAAATGGCATCCTGCTGTAGATTCCCCGACTGTAGCAACTGCCACAGATCAACCTCAAACACCTGGGGCGCACCTGCTCTAGTGGCTCTAGACACCTGCACGCTTCTAATATCCGCCTGCGGCTTGATTCCGCCGGCTACCTGCAGCGCCCTTGTAACCGTCGTCGCACCACTGCCACCGCCCGAAGACCCCGGTGTGCCCGCATTGCCGGTTCTTGCCTGGCCGCCCTGTAGCGTGTAGGGTCCTGGCCTGTACACTTCGCCGATGATGGCAATATTAATCGGCTGGTTCACGTTACTGGCAAAGCTGGCATCTGCTAGCAGTGCCGACTCTTCTAAAGGCACCATCGCTGTGGGCACAAAGATAGAATCGCCGTCTCGTAGGGTGAGATTTTGAGCCTGATCGCCGCTGCGTATTAGCTGCCATAGGTTGGCTTCTAGGGTTTGGTAGGTGCCGTCTTGCTGACGGCGATACACCAGCACCTGACGAATATCTGCCGTTTGGGTGGTTCCGCCTGCGGTTTCTAGTAGCTGGGTTAGCCGAGGAAGGACTGTGCCTTGGGCGGCGATCGCATAGGCACCTGGGCTGTTGACTTCGCCTGCGATCGCAATTTGTACCGGACGAGTTGAGCTCAGATTGACAGTAATGATAGGTCTTCGTAGGAATTCACCATATGCCTCGGAAAGTCGTGCGGCTGCTTCTGGCAGGGTGAGCCCTCTCACATCTATAGCACCCACCAGCGGCAGGTTGAGCGTCCCATCAACTAGTACCTGTCTTTCACCGCTGTATTGGGGTACTCGAAAGATATCTATCTGTACAATATCTCCTGTCCCTAGCGTATAGTCGCCTCTGGGGGGCTCAGGTAGAGTCTCGCCCGTTGCAGGAGGCATTAAAATGTTGCGAGCAGGTGTGTTGTCAACTTGAGGGAAGCTAAGCGGAGCAGCTAGCACACTAGGTGTAATTCCTAAAAATGCGACGGCTGCGAGTAGAAGCTGAAAAGGACCACGAGACACGGTGGGGATACCAAACGGCGTTTTCAATCAGGCCAAAAGCTGCATAAATCTCACCAGACCAACAAAACACGCTCTTCAATTCAACCCAATACAAATCAGGAAAAATGAAGACGTACCCTGATAGCCTCACGAAGCCTTCATCATTAAGCAAACGTAGGTAGCGGCTTTCACCTAAATACCTGTATAACTTACGACGTTTTTCAGGCGATCACCGTAGCTTTGTATGAAAGATTGATGAATATCCTTCTAAAGTAGGTTGCTCTGTATTGTCAGCACGGTCACATATACGTACTATTTGATGAGTGGTATTCGCTGCAGGGCTCGGATATCCAGTTTTGATAGGTGTGTATCGACGTCTGGCAGGCTGCTGCAAAATTACTAGGAAAAGGATTTATGCAATTCTTAGTCCGGTGATGCCCGCATGGTATTGCTGTGCGAGTACTACAGGGAACTGCCTGCAGTTGCAGGGAATGTGATCAGTCGTAACATCTGTAACACTCTACAGCAAGAGGTAAGTGCATACTATAGACGCTATACAAAAGAATCAAGCTTCTAGCGTTTTAATAGCCGAGAAATGGCTCCAACTCTCTCAATGAGTGCTATCTCAGCAGGTCTTACCGGGGGAAGCTGGAGATAATAGACTCCGTCCTGACCTGATTTTGTAACAGAAGTTTCTAAGCTGTTACAAGAAAATTGGAGTGATTGCATAGACTTCGGCTTCTTTGACTCTCCATATGGCTGAAGAAAAAGGTTGAAGTCATCCAATCGTAACATTCTCCTCAACTGCTTTATTTGAAGTTTGTTTGAAAGATCAGGTAGGGAGAAAGGTAGAGTCTATGCTTCTAGTGCTAGAGCACGATGCACCCACATACGCTTGCGGTTCGCTTGATGTAAGAGCTCTAATCGTTAGGCACTTTTGTTGATAGCTACCGATAGCGCAAAGGGTGATAGTGCAAGGTGGTAGCACAAAGAGTGCTCCGTTGAAGCGCGGTTGCTTTCCCCGAGCTCTTTTGCAGAGCTGTTGTTTAGGAGTGGAGTTCGCGTTGTTCCATAAAGACCTTTCCATTTCGCGAAGCATCTTTCCAATTTCTGTTAACGCTTTTCTACTACTGCTTTAGGATGAATACTGTAAAGGTATTTCCTACCACGCAGTTATGACATTTATCTAAGGTTCTTTCCTTAGTTTGTAGTTTTATTCCTATTTCTGTCGCTATTATGATTTACACTCATTCTCCTGAAACGTCTCGTACCTCTACGTTTCGCTCTAGTGGTCTAAAGGAATTATCCGATACTGTCCCTACGCAAAATGTGGTTGATTTTGATGTCTGCACACTGTCTTTTGAAGGACATATTGAAAGAATTCTACAGTGGGCTAGTGATGGTTTGAGTAAGGTGGTTTGCGTGGCCAATGTCCATATGCTAATGGAAGGCCACTGGCACACAGACTTTGCTGCGGTGCTCGATAAGGCGGATATGATAACGCCTGATGGTATGCCGCTTGCCTGGATGGTGCGATTGTTGAAGCTAAGCAACCAGGATCGTGTGGCGGGTATGGATATTTTGACTGGCCTATGTGAAAGATCAAAGCATCAGCCAGTGAGTTTGTTCTTTCTGGGATCACAGCCAAAGACACTGTCGCGGATTCGATCCCGAATCAACGCGCAGTATCCAAACGTGAGAATTGCTGGCATGGTGTCGCCACCGTTCAGAGCAATGACGTCTGATGAAGATCGAGCCATTATCGAGCAGATCAACAATAGTAAGGCAGGTATCGTTCTAGTGTCGTTTGGATGTCCTAAGCAAGAACGCTGGATGTATTACCACAAAGGCAAGGTCAATGCTGTCATGATTGGGTTAGGCGGCGCTTTCTCTGTTTTTGCGGGTGAGGTGAGGTGGGCTCCTCGCTTTGTGCGGAACTTGGGATTGGAGTGGCTATATCGCCTCGTTCAAGAGCCGCGTCGTCTTTCGAGGCGCTACATTAGTACTATTCCACCTTTCTTGTATCTAGCGTTGAAACAGGTGGTTGCTGGTAATCGTTAGTATTGAAATAGTCCTACGCCCTCTTTTACAGATGTTGATTGATGGCGTAGGACTTAGCTTTCAGAAGAAAAAGATTGCTCTGGTCAAGAAAGACTAGATGAGAGCATCTTCTTGGTGCGTTTGGATGGTGCAATCAGAAGTCGCATAGGCTACGCAGGTGAGTACGAAGCCTGCTTCCATCTGGTCGTCGTCTAGAAAGACCTGGTCCTCTTGGTTGACAGAACCAGACACCAGCTTGCCAGTGCAGCTAGAGCAAGATCCCGCCCGACAAGATGCTGGCAGATCGATGCCTGCGTCTTCGGCTGCTTCAATGATGTATTGATCGTCTGCGACTTCAATCGTTTCGTTGATGCCCTCATCTTCGTTGACGAGCGTAACGTTATAAGTTGCCATGGAAAACCCTCAAGGTGAATCAATAGAGTGTGAATCGATAGAGTAGTTAGCGATCGCGAGTACTATCTGTATGAAAAGTTTGTTTAAGCTCTCGTAACACTCTTGTAACAATATATACTGATTGCTGCGCTGAACAAAAATTCGCGGGGCTTCCCTCATCAGCAATAGGTCTGAGCGATAGAATGAGTAGCTGACAACCGACAGCTAACCCCCACTTCAATAGTTAGAACTTATGGCAATCTCTGCGGCTCGCTCATCCCAAGCCTCTTCGCCTGAAGCCCGTTCATCTGAAGCCTGCTTACCCGAAGACATCGCCTCAGAAGGACTGAAGCCAGATGAATATGACGAGATTGTCAGTCGGCTAGGTCGGCATCCCAACCGGGCTGAGCTCGGTATGTTTGGGGTGATGTGGTCAGAGCACTGCTGCTATAAGAACTCGCGGCCTTTGCTGAGCCAGTTTCCCACCGAGGGCGATCACATCCTCGTTGGCCCTGGCGAAAATGCTGGCGTGATCGATGTCGGTGATGGTATGCAAGTCGCCTTCAAAATTGAATCGCACAATCACCCGTCTGCGATCGAACCTTTTCAGGGCGCGGCGACCGGCGTGGGCGGCATTTTGCGTGACATTTTCACGATGGGTGCTCGTCCAATTGCAGCGCTCAATTCCCTCCGGTTTGGCAGCTTGGAAGATGCACGTACCCGCCAGATCTTTACGGGCGTTGTGTCGGGTATTGCTCACTATGGTAATTGCTTTGGCGTGCCGACTGTGGGCGGAGAAGTCGCTTTTGACCGGGCCTACAGCGGTAATCCTTTGGTGAATGCCATGGCGATTGGCCTGATGGAAACGGACGAGATTGTCAAATCAGGCGCGGTGGGGGTCGGCAATCCGGTTCTATACGTTGGCTCTACGACTGGGCGTGACGGCATGGGCGGAGCCAGTTTTGCTAGCGCAGAACTTAGCGACGAATCGGAGGCGAATCGACCGGCGGTGCAGGTGGGCGATCCTTTTTTAGAAAAGTCTTTGGTTGAAGCTTGCTTAGAAGCGTTCAAAACGGGTGGCGTGGCGGCAGCCCAAGATATGGGCGCGGCGGGGATCACTTGCTCTACAGCAGAAATGGCGGCGAATGGCGGGGTGGGCATTGAGCTGGATTTGGATCTAATTCCTGAGCGGGAGCCGGGGATGGTGCCTTACGAATATCTGCTCTCTGAGTCGCAAGAGCGAATGCTGTTTGTGGCGCACGCGGGTCGTGAACAGGAACTGATTGACATTTTCCATCGCTGGGGACTGCAAGCAGTGGTCGCAGGGTCGGTAATTGAGGAGCCGATTGTCAGGATTTTGTTTGAAGGGGGAGTGGCTGCAGAAATTCCGGCGACGGCACTGTCGGATAATACGCCGATCTATAAGCACGAGCTGATGGAATCACCACCGGAATACGCCCAGAAAGCTTGGGCTTGGCAGGAGAGCGAGCTACCCGAGGCGACGGCTAACGGCATTAGTGGCAAAAGCTGGAATCAGGTGCTGTTGGATTTACTGGCGACGCCAACGATCGCATCAAAGCGCTGGGTGTATCGGCAGTATGACCACCAGGTGCAGAACAATACGGTGATGATGCCAGGGGGTGCCGACGCGGCGGTGATTCGGTTAAGGTCGCAAATTAACCCAGACCCAGAAGCGAATGCGGGCTTGGCGGCGACCGTCGATTGCAACGCCCGCTATGTCTATTTAGATCCGTACGAAGGGGCCCTAGCTGCAGTGGCAGAAGCTGCCCGAAACCTGAGCTGCGTCGGGGCAGAACCCGTTGCCGTGACCGACAATCTCAATTTTGGCAGTCCTGAAAAACCTGTTGGCTACTGGCAGCTCGCTGAGGCCTGCCGAGGTCTGTCAGAAGGCTGTCGAAAATTCTCGACGCCTGTGACGGGTGGAAATGTCTCTTTGTACAATGAAACGTTAGACAGTGAGGGCAAGCCACAGCCGATCTATCCAACGCCCGTCGTTGGCATGGTGGGCCTGATTCCAGATCTGACTAAGGTTTGCGCTCAGGGATGGCGCTCGGCGGGTGATCTGATCTATTTACTCGGTGTCAGCTCTGATCAGACTAGGGAAGGCGCGGTGACACTAGGCGGATCTGAATACCTCAAGCAGATCCACCAAACGGTAGCTGGAAAGCCGCCGACTGTCGATATCGATCTAGAGCTGGCGGTCCAATCAGCCTGTCGTTACGGTATTCGGCAAGGGTGGATACGATCGGCGCACGACTGTGCGGAAGGGGGACTGACGATCGCACTTGCAGAAGCCTGCATCAGTGGTAATAGAGGCGCAAAGGTCACCTTGGCACCGGGCAGCTTGAGGCTAGATACCCTACTTTTTGGTGAAGGTGGCGCTAGGATTTTGGTCTCAGTTGCAAAGGCCGATCAGGCTGATTGGGAAGCGTATTGTCGAGACAATTTGGCTGAGTGCTATCAGATTGGTACGGTCGGCGATCGCCAGCAGCCGCTAGAGATGAGGTTGGCTGAGTCAGAGATTGCTCTGATTTCAATAGCGGTGGCAGAGATTGAGAATCGCTGGGGAAATGCGATCGCCAACGCCTTGACTACTTCATAGAAAATCTACGAAATCGAAAATGTACGGAAGTATTCTTTGGAAAAAAGTGCGGGCTTCGTCATTATTCCGCCCAGACTTTTCCACAGAGAGTGATAGGATTTGAGCAGAGATTAAAGAAATATTAAAATAGTTAAATGCCGTTTAATAGTCGGTTTTTAACTATCCGACAAGTGAGCTTTATAAGCGGTTTTGCCCGCCATTTGTCGCCAGAGTTTTTGCAACAGCCCAGCTATTTCATGGCTATCTCTGTTAGAAGGAAGTAAATAGTCAATCGTAAGGTTCGCTTTGATAGAAGTTAGCCCTACTGTTTTCATTGGAGTTTGAACCGAGCATGTCCCAGTCTACTGATTTTGCTGTTTCTGGTAATTCGTCTGTGATTAGTCTTGATGAGGGTGATGCAACCGCAAGCAAACAGGTAGAGGATGTCGGTGGCTCTGATAAACCAGAAGAAGCCTGCGGTGTCTTCGGCGTTCATGCCCCTGAAAACGACGTGGCAACGCTGACCTATTTTGGACTGTATGCTTTGCAGCACAGAGGTCAAGAATCAGCCGGGATCGCTTCTTTTGACCAGGGCGAAGTTCACACGCTGAAGGGCATGGGCCTAGTCTCTCAGATCTTTACAGACAAGGACCTGCACGAGATGCCGGGTGAGTGGGCGGTGGGCCATACCCGCTATTCCACGACGGGCTCTAGCCATGCGGCGAATGCCCAGCCCGCGATTGTGAGCACCAGGCTAGGCGATTTGGCTCTAGCCCACAACGGCAATATCGTGAACGTCAATAGCTTGCGAGCTGCCCTGCTAGAGCGCAACCACAGTTTGGTGACGACATCGGACTCTGAGCTGATTGCGATCGCCCTGGCAGAAGCTGTCAACGATGGCGAAAGCTGGGAATCGGGTGCGATCGCTGCCTTCAAGCGCTGCGAAGGTGCCTTTAGCCTAGTGATTGGTACCCCCGAAGGCATTATTGCCGCTCGCGATCCCCACGGCATTCGCCCCTTAGTTCTAGGCTATATCGGCTCTAGCGCTCCAGAAGAAAAAGGCGCAGGCTACGGCCCCGGCAAATTGGTCGTGGCCTCAGAAACCTGCGGTCTAGATATCGTCGGGGCTACCTATCTAAGAGATGTCGACCCTGGTGAAATGCTGGTGATTGACGATAGCGGCGTCAAATCTGTGCAGTGGGCCCAAGCAGAACGCAAGCTATGTGTCTTTGAAATGATCTATTTTGCGCGTCCAGATAGCGTATTCCACGGTGAGAGCCTGTACAGCTATCGCAAACGGATTGGTCAAAGACTAGCCCAAGAATCGCCCGCCGATGTGGATTTGATCATGGCCGTTCCCGATTCAGGCGTGCCAGCGGCCATCGGCTATTCAGAAGCCTCTGGGATTCCGTATGCAGAAGGGCTAATTAAAAACAGATACGTAGGCCGCACCTTCATTCAGCCCACCCAGGCCATGCGCGAGACCGGCATCCGCATGAAGCTAAACCCGATGCGAGACGTGCTAGAAGGCAAGCGAATTCTAATCGTAGATGATTCGATCGTGCGCGGAACGACCAGCCGCAAGCTAGTGAAGATGCTCTACGACGCTGGCGCAACCGAAGTCCATATGCGAATCTCTTCGCCGCCCGTCACCCATCCCTGCTTTTACGGCATCGACACCGATAATCAAGATCATCTTATTGCCGCGACTAAGTCTGTTGCAGAAATCGAGCAACAGTTGGGCGCTGATTCTCTGGCGTATCTGAGCTGGGAAGGCATGTTAGAAGAAACCCGAGCTGCCACCAGTAGCTTTTGCTCGGCCTGCTTTACCGGGGCATATCCGATCGAGATTCCTGAGCAGGTCAAGCGATCGAAGCTAATGCTGGAAAAAATTCCGGCTGGCGTTGGTTAGAGGATTACAACCAGGCCCCCATCAGAAATGGCTTTTGTACTCAAGCAAAGCGGAGTCACTGTTACAGTGCAGACCCGCGATTATCGGCCACCTCACGTACATGTCGATTCTCCAGATGGCAGTGTTAAAGTCGATATCTCTGGTGATGTGCCAAAGCTATTGACCATCAGCAAGAAGAAGCGGCTCAAAAATACAGCCGCATTTGAGCGGAAGGCGCTGAAAATGGTGGCAGACAACTTAGCAACCTGTCGAGCAGCTTGGAGGAAATATCATGGCAATCTATGAAGATGAAAGACTGGCTGTATCTGCTCGCTACATCTCGTCAAGCCGAGAGTTGGAGATTACTTTAGACGATGGCTCACGTCATCTCATTCCTGTCGATAGGTTGGAAATGGTTGAGAGTGCGCCTGATGCCTATGTTCCTATTGCTAAGCCAAGCGATGAACAGCTAGGCGATGTCAAGGTGTGGGGCGGTGGCTCCGCCATTTACTGGGAGTCTATAGAACAAGTGTTTCGAGTTGATGAGCTCATGGCTGGCATCTATGGCCGTCCGGCTTGGATGAAAAACATATCTGTCTCAGTTTGATTGAAGCTTCTGACTAAAGCTTATGCTCTCGCCTTCGCCCTTCAGTCTCATCGTTGCCTAGAACCTTGACAGAGTCATTTTGTTAGGGTCTGCTTTTACCCAATTCCTTCTATGACTGGATGAAAATAGAAGGATAAAGCAATTACTGTATAGGTCGCTAATAGCAAAGTGCCTTCCAGCCAGTTTGACTTGCCGTCGGCGCTGATGGAGTTGGCGACTAGCACTGCCACCACGACAGAAAGCAGCTCAAAGTTGTTGAAGTCTAGGTCCATGGGCTGACCCATGAACGCACCAATAATGACTAGCAAAGGGCCGACAAACAGGGCAATTTGCAGGCTAGAGCCGACTGCTACATTCAGCGATAGATCCATTTTGTTCTTGAGGGCGACGGTGACGGCGGTGGCATGTTCAGCCGCGTTGCCAATTACAGGCAAGATAATCACGCCAGTAAACAGTTCTGACAGACCAAGCTGGCTGCTGGCAACTTCTAGCGTACCGACTAAAAATTCTGACTCGACAGCAACCGCTAGGGTAGCAGCTAGCAAGACCCCTACCCACAGTTTGAGATTGGGCGCTTCGGCGTGTTCAGTCGTGCTCTTCTGCTCAACTGCGATGCTCTCAGAGAGCGGCTTCGCCAACGCATTCCCGTCGATCAGCACCGTGTCCTTATTTGCCACGGCATCCTGTCCTTCTTCCGCCATTCCTACGTCATAGAGATAGGAGTGCGTCTTCATTGAGAATAATAAGGTGAGGCCATAGACCAGCATCAGCACTACGGCTACCGCGATAGAGAGCCTTTGAAGTACTGGTTCTTCAATACCGGTAGAGGTGAAATCGACGGCGGTAGGCAGCAAAACGGCAATCACCGCTAAATTCATCGAAGACGCATTCAGCCGGGCAATCGTAGGCTGAAAAGTTTGCTCCTTGAATTTGAGGCCGCCGAGCAGCATTGCTAGTCCCATCACCAGCAATAGGTTGCCGATAATAGAGCCGGTGATACTGGATTTGACAACATTGATCAGGCCCGCTCGCAAGGCAAAGATGGCGATAATTAGCTCAGTGGCATTGCCAAACGTGGCGTTCATTAGCCCTCCCCAAGAAGGCCCCAGCACCACCGCGATTTCTTCGGTTGCGGTTCCCATCCAGCCTGCCAGCGGGATGATGGCGATCGCAGCGGTGACGAATATAATCAGGTCGCTCCAGCCGAGGAAATGGGCGGCGATGGAAACGGGAATGAAGGCTAAAAGGCCGTAGAAGATTATATTGCGGGGCGTCATGTAGGAATGGGGGATGGGGAATTAGAAATGTTTACAGTAGATTACCTCTGGGTTAGCGCTCCTATCAAGATATGTTGAAGTGAATATGCTGTGGTGGGTAAGTTGGAGTGGGCAAATGGATGAATTAGTGAGCGTATGAAGATCTTTTTGAAGTTGCTAGGGCTGGCGGTGGGACTGCCGACGGTAGCGATCGCACTGTTCTATTTCTGGGGGTCATCTAGTGGACACAGCCAGAAGAACTATGCCGACACCGTTAGCTACACAGAAGGCGGTGGCCTCAACTACGGCGCAGTTTTCGTGCCAGGCGAGACTATTCATAGCATTGTCAGCTACAACTTGGGCTATCTCTCAGGGATGACGAACAATACGACTGCGAAGCTAGACCGCGCCGCTTTTGACGCGAATCAGCAGCAGGTGATTGCTGCGCTCAATGAACTAGGGCCGGATATTGTGGCTTTGCAGGAAGTTGACTTTGGCTCGCAGCGCTCTTATGAAGTCGATCAGTCGCAGGCGATCGCCCAAGGACTCGGTCTAGATTTTGGTGCGATCGCCATCGGCTGGGATAAGAACTACGTTCCCTTTCCCTACTGGCCACCTGCCGCGCACTTTGGCAAGATGCTGTCGGGCCAGTCGATTATCAGTCGTCATCCCATCCAAGAAAACAGCCGCCTTGTTCTAGAGAAGGTGGCAGATAATCCCTTCTACTACAACGCTTTTTATCTCGATCGGCTAGCCCAGGTTACTCAAGTTCAGTTTGGCGAGCAGCCGCTGATTGTGATCAACGTGCATTTAGAAGCCTTTGACGAGCCGACTCGGGTCAGCCAGACTCAGTTTGTGCGATCACTCGCTGAAGACTACGCCAAGACCTACCCCGTCATCCTTGTCGGCGACTTCAACAGCGCCCTCAATCGCGGTACCTTTATCGATGCCAGCGGAGTAGATCACGGCGAAACCCAGTTTTCTATCAAAGAAATGCTAGCCTCTGAAGTGCTGGCTTCAGCAGTCCCCGAAGCCGACTGGAGTGAAAATCTAACCTTTCCCAGCAACCAGCCCGAATACAAACTCGACTATATTTTTTATACGCCCGACACCATCGAAATAGTTGAAACGCAAGTATTAACAGCAGCAGGCGAAGCCTCTGACCATCTGCCTTTGATGATGCAATTTCGATTGAAGTAAGCAATCATGGCTCTTTCCACTCGGCCCCCGAGCCGACAGCTTAGCAAACAGAAAATAGGTGCCCTGTTGAAACTCGCGAAGCGTGGGCATGGCAAAACTACGACACGTCCCCCGATTATCTGGACGCTTCCGCCCATGCTTTCCTTACCCAGACTCAAGGCGCTACTACCCGATAACCTGCCCTATGCAATTATTGGCGGCATTGCAACTACTTTTTATATGCCAGCGCGTAATACTCAAGATCTTGATTTGTTAATTCTGGCAGATGATGCCGAGCGTCTAGAGCAAGCGCTAATTAAGCAAAGCTGGACGCGGATAGAAAACATCCACATCTGTAGCGATGGCGTCGAAATCATAGGAGGTGCCTGGCGGTCTATAGAAGGTGAACTTTTAGATCTTCTCTATACCCCCAATCTCGCCTGGGCTAGAACCGCATTGCAACCCGAAGAGACAATCACTACGCCCGATGGTCTAAGAGTGATTGCCCTACCTTATTTGATCTTATTGAAGCTGCTAGCTAGGCGGAACCGCGACATTCTAGATATTGAGGAGATGTTGCAGTATTGCGACCAGCAAAAAGTTGCTGACATTCGCTCGGTTGTTGCTAGGTCGATGCCTACGTTTTTGGAATATTTGGAGCAGCATATTGTGCTCGCTCAGATGGACTAACCAGAATCGCTCGCTAGCTCTATCTACGGGTGCGGACTTTTTTGTAGGGGTTTTGTTTGGCGATCCAGGTGAGGAATTTGATCATGTCGGGGTGCGATCGCAGCAGGTCAGCCGAATAGAGGTCAGCCGCGAGTTTTTTGTTCGTAAACAGCGTATGAATTTGCTTGTGGCAAGGCGGACAGATATCGATGGTGGGGCCAAGGTCGGCGCGGTTTTTCTTCTTTCTGCGTTTGGTTTCCTGTCGAGGAACGAGGTGGTGTTCGGTTAGCTTTGGGCAGTTGCGATCGCACAATTCACAGTTAGAGTCACAGCTAGATTTACGACGAGCCATTGGCAGATAAATTCATTCGCGGTTTACGGTAGGCTTAAGAACTTCTGACAAGCTTTGCTTCGTCTAAAATCGCCTATCTATTTAATCCATTCTAGAATTTCTATGCTTGGCCTTGCCATCCATACCGCTAGTCCACAGCTTGGGCTGATGCTACAAAGCATTGAAGGCACTGTCGAGGGCGCTGTTGAAGGCACTAGCACAGCAGTAAGGCGGCATCAGGTATGGGATCTAGGCCGTGAGGTCTCCAGTCAGCTCCATGTCAAGATGATGGAATTTGTGTCGCCCTACACTTGGCAAGATTTGAGCTTTGTTGCTGTCGCTAAAGGGCCAGGTGGCTTTACCGGTACGCGAGTTGGTGTCGTCGCCGCGAGAACGCTAGCACAGCAGCTAGAGATTCCTCTGTTTGGCGTGTCTACTTTGGCGGCGCTAGCGATGGGTGTCGCCAGGGAATCTCAGTCAGCGTCAAAAGATATTGCCGTGATGATGCCTGCTAAGCGAGGTGAGGTATTTTGTGCGATCTATCGGTTTGATAAGGTTGGACAGCCAACACCTGCGTTTGAAGATCAGGTGCTGATCGAGGCGGAATGGGCAGAGACTATTAAGCATTGGGATAGGCCGCTGGTTCAGATTCAAACAGCAGCGGGAGAAGGAATTGCTAATTCTGTGGTGGGCGTGAGTGCGATCGCGCATACCCGATACAGAAATGGTCTCCGGCCCGACTGGTCTGCAGTCATGCCCTTCTATGGACAGCATCCCGTCGTCAACTGCTAGCGTTTGGATTGTAAATGAGTAGACGAGGCGTTGGTTCGATATTAGATTTTGCTAGTTTAAAGCAAGGGCTACCTGCTATTACGCCTGCGTTTGGTGCAGCTTTGGCTGAGTCTGTCGCTGTCTGTCTAGATGAGCAAGGCCATCAATCGGGTGTATCCCTGAAGCTATTAGGTGATTCTTCAGGTACTTTCTTGCTGCTCTATTCTGAAGTGACTGAGCAAATGAGACGCTGTTGGAATGACCGTGAGTATGCTACTGAGCAAGCAGCTTATGGTGTGGCGCTGTTATTGATACAGCGATTAACAGAATTCACAGTCATTGAGCGTTCTCGTAGAGGAACTGGCTTCGATTACTGGTTAGGCAAGGTTTCAGACGTGAGTGAACAACCTTTTCAAAAGCTCTCTCGACTAGAAGTCTCCGGTATCCGGCAGGGTTCTGAACAGCAAATTCGGACCAGGGTTAGAATGAAGATCCGGCAAGTTCAAGCTGTCAATAATCGCCTATCAGTGTATGTTGCAGTGATTGAATTTAGTCGACCTCTAGCTTGGGTTGTTAGGCGATGAGTGCAGTTCAAGAACTTCATCAGAAAGCCATGGATCTCGCTGAACAAGCCGATCTTGCAAAGTTACGCGGTCCCTCTGGTCAAGTGCAATCGATATTGAAGCAAGCACTAGCCCTAGAATCTGAAGCTGCTCAACTAATAGCTCATGATATTTCTGCTGAGCCTTCAAGATCTGTGCTGCATCGAAGTGCAGCGAGCCTAGCTATAGAATGCGGCGAACTACAGCTTGCTGAGAAGCTAATTGCACGAGCGCTAGCTGGCACACCTCCCGCAGACATTGAAGAAGAATTGAAAGATTTATTCATCCAGATAAACTTACCAAACTATTTGAGCCGTCAAGGTATAGAGCTGACGGAATCTCAACGACAGCTTCTAGCCTATTGAAACAGTTCCAACTATTGGCTTCGACTATTGCTTGGTTTCAGTGACGAGTGTAAGGCTAGTCCAAGCGCCTGTGGTGTCGTAAGTGCGAATCAGTCTCTGACGGGTTTGCAAGTTGAGTAGCCAGCCGACTTCTAGGAAGAGGGGCTGACGCGGTGTGATCTGGCTAGGGCAGGTTGAGGAAGCGCCGTCTGGTAGGAGGAGAACTTGAACGGGCTGCGATCCGTCTGAGAAGCTGATTTTTTGACCTTCAAGGGTGCCTGTAGAGGTAATCGACGTAGCAGTGGGACTGAATGTGATGGTTTGGCGGATAGTGCGATCACCCACCCGTTCAACCGTAAGCTGAGTTTCGCTATGCTGCGCTGGTTGCAAGTCGGCGTATTCAGTCACTGCTTTGCCTTGCCAGGTGCCTAGCAGATCCGAAACTTTTAGCGGCGGACGTTCTGGTGTGGATGACCCTTGAAGCTGTTCGCGGATCAAAGTGAGGCTTTTGAGCGTGCTGGCCTGAGCGCTGGCCTGGTCGCTGGTTTTATCAAAAAGCTGAACCAGGCGCAGGCGGCGATCGCCCGCAATCAGTCCTAGCTCTGCGCCAAAGGTAGAAACCGGGCTCCACTGGATAGAGCCCTGTGAAAATGCGCCTGTTTCAAAAAAGCGGGTGGCCCGGTTGAGGGTGCGATAGTCGAGCTTTTGAATCTGGGCGGGAGCATCAGCGGGGTAGCGACGGACTTCTTGGCGCATGGCCTGGCTGTCGTCATACGGCGCTAGCTCTACTTCTGTGGGTGTGTCAGAAAGGATAGCGCCAGCGGGTGAGAGCTGCGTAAACGAGCCCTGCCAAGTGCCTACATTTTTGAGCAGGCGTTGCCATTGGGTCAAGCTTTCGGATGAGTGAGAAGTAGGCATAATCAGGCATTAGAGGATAGCAAAAATAGAGATAATGATGATAATCATTGAGTGAGCCAAAGCCTTCTAAACTGTAGAACGGTGCCGCAGTACATTCTTTTTTGGAACGCTGATGACTTCTCAATCTCCCCATCCTTCTACGCTGCCAACCAAAGAGGAAGCAACTGGTCTAGGGACGTTTGGCGGCGTGTTTACGCCTTCGATCTTGACTATTTTAGGCGTGATCATGTACCTGCGCTTTGGCTGGGTAGTGGGTCAAGTGAACCTGTATCCAACCCTGGCGATTGTGACGATTGCTACGTCGATTACGTTTTTGACGGCGCTGTCGATTAGCGCGATCGCTACTGACAAAGTTGTCCGGGCGGGCGGTGCCTACTATATGATCAGCCGCTCTTTGGGCATCGAAACCGGCGGGGCGGTCGGCATTCCGCTGTATTTTGCACAGGCGCTATCGGTGGCACTCTACACCATCGGTTTTGCCGAAAGCATACAGCTGGTGTATCCAGGTGCGCCTATCGTGATTGTGGCTTTGATTACTACGGTGTTAGTGACCGCTTTAGCACTAGCCTCGGCGGATATCGCCATCAAAGCGCAGTACGTCATCATGGCGGCGATCGCCCTCTCTTTAATCGCCCTTGTGTTTGGTCATGATGTCGTCCCTGATCCTTCCGATGCGATCAACATTACCGAAGTCGAAAAGGTCGGCTTCTGGGCCGTCTTTGCTGTCTTTTTCCCGGCAGTTACTGGCATCATGTCAGGGGTGAATATGTCGGGCGATTTGAAGGATCCGATCCGCTCAATCCCTCGGGGAACGCTGGCTGCTGTCGTCGTTGGATACGTCATCTATATGGTGATTCCCTTTATTTTAGTTACCCGAACGCCGACCGCATCTCAGGCGTTGCTTAACCCCGATCTGATGGTGATGAAGCGCATTGCGCTGTTTGGCCATCTGAAGATTGATTCTGTAATTTTGGGCGTATGGGGCGCAACGCTCTCTAGTGCGATTGGCAGCATCTTAGGTGCGCCGCGAATTTTGCAGGCACTGGCTCGCGACAATATTTTGCCTCGCAGTTTGCGATGGCTAGGTAAAGGGAATGGGCCGACAGACGATCCTAGATTAGGGACGCTGTTTACACTGGGGATTGTGCTGGCGGTGGTGATGCTGGGGAGTTTGGATGCGATCGCGCCTGTCCTCTCTATGTTTTTTCTCACCACCTACATGGTGCTAAACGTTGCCGCCGGACTTGAAGGCTTTTTGCAAAGTCCCTCTTTTCGGCCTACTTTCAAAGTTCACTGGTCACTTTCGGTATTAGGGGCGATTGGCTGTATTGCTGTCATGTTTTTGATCAATCCTGTTGCCACCATCGCGGCGCTAGTGATTGTGGGCCTAATTTACTTTTGGCTAGAGCGTCGGCAGATTGAGAGCACTTGGGGCGACGTGCGCCAGGGGATTTGGATGACCATTGTCCGCACAGCCCTACTCAACATCGACGACAACGCCGATCCTAAGAACTGGCGGCCTCATCTGCTGGTGCTTTCTGGCGCACCTTCTAAGCGGTGGTATCTGATCGAGATGGCTAGAGCCATGACTCACAACCGAGGCTTGATCACGGTGGCTAGCATTATTCCTAGCGGCTCGCGTAGTATTGCCCAGCAGGAAAAAGCGGAAGTCGTTCTTAGAGACTTTCTAGACAAGCGCGGCGTCCAGGCATTTGCCAAAATTGTCACCGCCGACGATCCCTTCATCGGCACCAAGCAGCTATTAGAAACCTACGGGATGGGACCGCTGATCCCAAATACGGTCTTGCTTGGAGACTCTGATGATCCTGAGCTTGAGAGCATCGAGCGCTATTGCAACACCATTCGGGTCTGTCATGAAGCCAAACGCAACGTCGTCATTTACCGAGATGAGAAAGGGTCAGATGCACCAGACTCGCTGCATCCGCCGATGTACGCTAGCCCTGAAAAGCAAAGAATTGATGTGTGGTGGGGTGGTTTGCAGTCCAACGGTGGACTGATGCTAATCTTGGCCTATTTGCTGAGGACTAGCTGGCAGTGGCGCTCAGCAGAAATCAGGCTAAAGCTGGTGGTAAACGATGAAGAAGCTCAAGAAGCTGCTCAGATCAATCTAGAGAACCTGACTAACAGCCTTAGAATTGGGGCCAAGTCCGAGATTATTTTGGCGAACAAGCGACCCTTTAAAGAGATTTTGCGAACGTCTTCGGCTAGCGCGGATCTAGTGTTCTTAGGACTAGCCGTGCCTAAAGTAGAAAGCTATCAAGCGTATTATCAAACTTTGCAAGATCGCGTTGTGGGTTTGCCTGCCACGGTCATGGTTCTAGCGTCTGAGAATCTAGACTTTTCTGAGCTTTTGCAGAAGGACTTGGCATAGGTGAAATGCATCGGTGAACTAGGGATAGGCCCGCCCTAGATATATGATCTGAATCAGCAGACATTAGAAACTGTATGAGGTAGGTAAGCGATGGCTATGCGGCGCATGGAGATGACTCTAAAGAATATCAAGCGAAAGCGAGCCCTGTTGATGCGGCGCGTGGTGATGATGGCGGCGGTTAGCCTAGTGCTGATTTTTGGATTTTGGGTGACGCCGGCTCTAGCTCAAGACAACACAGTCGATTACACCCTGACGAATCAGGCGGGCGGAGACTTTGCGGGTAAAAATCTCTCCGGCTCTTCTTTCGCTGCCGCCGATGCGCGTGATGCCAGCTTTGAAGGGGCGGATATGAGTGGCACGATTTTGACCAAGGCGACATTTCTACGCACAAATTTGAAGGGCGCAGACTTTACTAAGACGTTTGCCGATCGAGTGCTGTTTGACGGCTCGGATTTGACCAATGCGATTTTTGTAGAGGCGATCGCAACCAGCAGCTCATTTGGTGACACCATCATTACAGGCGCAGATTTTTCCGATGCCATCATCGATCGCTTTCAAGTGAAGAACATGTGTAAACGCGCCGACGGCGTTAATCCCGTTACCGGCATCTCTACTCGCGAAAGCCTAGGCTGCCGCGATTGAATATCTTTGTTGCTCAGCAGCTCAGCATCTCAGTAAGCAGTGGACACCTCTTCTCCTTAGATGATACGATCGGCAAACTGCCTACAGTGCGAGTCCTACTGATGTCTGCTGATCCGCTTCCTGATGACTCAAACAGTGTTGATATTGACCTCAGCATTGACCTCGATATTGATGCTGGTCTTTCTAAGCAAAGGAAAGTCGTCGACGGAACTATTGAATCTACACTAGATAGACTAGATGCCGAGGGAAACCGTGTTCGGGAATCTGCTCCTCCTACTCACGTATCTGGTCATGTTAGTGGGCACCTAACAGTTGCTAGCAGTACTCCTGATCTATCCAAAGCGGTCATCGCCAAAAGCGCAGCTCATGCCACAGTTCACGCTGTCTCTGTAGCGGCAACTACGATGAACCACGCTCCGACAACCAATGCACTTAAGATAACTCGCCGCCAGCGACCAGGTATCTATCGAATAGGTTCTGCTGCCTTAGGAGGGCTTTCAGTTGGGACAATTGTAGGCGCTGCTGTTGGAGGTCCCGTAGGTGCTATTGTTGGCGCAGCGACGGTGGCTGGGGTTTCTGCTGTTTCTACGCTCAATTCCAAGCTGAACAGTTAATCAAGAGATCGACAATGGATGGTGAATACACAAGGCTTGTGGTTTTTGCTGTCCTTACTATCCTGTGGAGTTGCCTACGCTCTTGGCGACTAAAAAGACTGCTTGACACCAATCAGTTTAACGAGATTGCTTGGGCTATTGGGGGAGTTGTTTTGACATCTGGGTTACTTTTCAAAGCTATAGATAGCGCTGAGCTTAGAAAGATAATTGGAACAGATGGATGCTTGGCCCTTTTAGTAGGAGCTGGATCGCAAGTTCTAAGCTCATTGAGCGACGGTATAAAAGGGGATATTGCTCACCTTCAGAAAAGCATATTTCGGTCCAGACAGAAAAATCGCAATCCTTGATTGTCGTTGCAGGCTAAACGCATCTATCCGCATTTTTCAGAAGATTTGCAGCAGCGACCGGGCAAAGATGCCAGTGCCGATGACGACGATTCCGCAGGCGCTGGCTGTAGGTACCCACTCTACGATCGCCCTTTTAGGCGCTGGTAGCTGCTTAAACATCTGCTTTGCATAAACCAGCATTAGTCCCAACGCGGTCAATACGACTGAAAGTCCTAGGCTAAAAATCAAGACCAGCACTAAGCCAGAAAAAGGATCGCCGATTGCGATCGCCCCTAGCAACAGTACCAGCGCCGCCGGACAAGGCACCAACCCTGCCGACAGTCCCAACAGCAATAGATTTCGCCAGGTCACCGGCTCTCCTGCTGCGGCAGGTAAGTGAGAGTGGGTGTGTCCGTCGTGAGAATGCTCGCCATGCGAGTGGTGATGATCGTGATCGTGGCTGTGATCGAGGTGATGGTTGTGATTGTGGCCTTGACCGTGATCATGGTCATGCTCGTGATAATCGGGTTCATGATGATCGTGAGCGTGGTGATGGCTATGGCTAGCTTGAGGGTGACTGGGTTGAGAGTGACTATGAATTGCGCTTGCTTTGGTCGATCGCTGTGATCGCCTCCATCGCCCCCATCGCTGCCACAACAAATTCAGCCCAATTACAATCACCATGCTCCCTGATACCAAACTCAGCCAGGGATAAAGCTGTTCGGGCAATATATAGCGGGCCGCGAACAGCGTCACGAACCCCAAAGCAAAGACGCCCAATGTATGGGTAATTGTGGTGGTCATCGCTAGAAACACAGCGTGGAGTGGCGTTGCCCGCTCGCCAATCAAATAGGCCCCGACTAGCGTCTTCCCGTGCCCTGGAGACATCGAATGCAGTGCCCCCCATAAAAAGGCACCCGCTAGTGACAGTAGCCATTTTCCTGAGATACTCGCCGCGCTTCCTGCTATGCCCTCTGGCGTCAACGCTAAGGTGGTTTTTCGAGGCGTAAATACATGGTTGGCCAACTGCCCCGCATGCGAAATAGTTGCCACACAGCTCGCTTTGGGTGCGCCTGGCAAAAATAGGTGATAGTCAATGGTCAGGTGCTGAAATGGCTCAGACCAAGCGTAGTTCAACAGAAGATTCGTATGCGTTTTAGGCGCGATCGTCCCGGTGACGGTGCCATTGGCCTCCAGACTCTCGCTACGAGACTGCACAGTCAAAGCGGCTGTCTGATCGCGTTCATTTGTCAAGAGAATACGATCTTGAAAAAAAATCTGAAGCGCCTCTCTATGTTGAGCGATCTCTGCGCCTGAAAGTCGGCCATCGTCATCGTCATCGGCAAAGGCAGTCAGCTCGCCAGGATAGACGAGGGAAATCTGAGCGCTGGCTGCTTGCACAGTGATTTTGGCGGTTGCCAGATCATCCCAGTGAGCGGCGCTAGGCATCGCTGTCGATAGCCAAACAGACAGTAAACCTATGCTAAATAGTAAGCTTGGCCACCTAAATTGAGGGCGCTTTGATTGAGCGCGTTGAAGGAGCCGCCGCCTTCCTGCTATCAAGCTTCGAGACAGTCTTTGCCAGGATCTGCGAAAGGATGTTTGAGTCATAGCAGCGAATCTAAAGCTGAAAGTTATTATGCAAGACTTTGACCTGAAAAAGCATTGCAAAATTGTTTCAACGCTTCCTTGATGTAAGAGGGTTCCCATCGGGCTTTCAAATCAGCTTTTGGGCGGCCACTACCGAATATAAAGCAGTCTACACTGGTGCATTTATGGACAGACCAAAGCAGTCGCACAGCTACCTCAACCCGGCTCGTTCTATACGCTGTATCCTTTGCCCTATGCCTGTCGTTTTCGTTTAAATATCAGATAATAGAGAAAGATTCGATCAGCCTTTATAAGCTTGGCTGTGCAAAGGTTTAAGCATGATTCAAACCACTCTATTTCCAGATACTTTTAGACAAGTTTTCTCTCTTTCTAACGACGAGATTGCGATCGCATTTGAGCAAGTCGCAGACCTTTTAGAAACCCAAGGCGATGACTACTACCGCATCCGTGCCTATCGCAAAGGGGCGCAATCTGTTCGCGCTCAAGCTCAGCCTGTCGTAGACATCTTTGAAACCGAAGGCGTAGCGGGTTTAGAGCAGCTTTCATACATTGGCAAACGGCTAGCCGCCTCAATCAAGGAGCTAGCGCAGACTGGTGAGCTGAGCTTATTAGCTCGTTTACAGGCAGAGACCTCGCCAGAGCTGTTTACAAAAATTCCTGGCATAGGCCCAGTTCTGGCCAATCGCATTCACAAAGAGCTAGATATTGACTCTTTAGAAGCGCTAGAGCAAGCGGCTTACGACGGCAGCTTAGCTCAGCTTTCTGGCTTCGGAGAGGGGCGGACTATGCTGATTCGCGATTCAGTCGGTGCGATGCTAGATAGGGCCGCTGCTAGGCAGCTACAGGAAGCAAGAGCTAAGGCGATGTTGCCGTCTAGGTCTTCACCGTCTGTGGCACAGCGCTTACGAGGCTCGATTAACCGTCGGCAGAAGACGCTAGCGCAGACCGTAGACTCGCCCTCTATTGAGCTACTGCTAGAGGTAGATGCTCAGTATCGGTATTTGGCAAAAGCTGGGCAGCTCAGAATGATCGCGCCTCGTCGGTTCAATCCAGATGGAGAACCTTGGCTGCCGATTATGAGATTACAAAAAGAAGGCTGGTCTTTCAATGTGCTCTACTCCAACACGGCTAGGGCACACGAGCTGGATAAGACGCACGACTGGGTTGTTGTTTATTACGAGAAAGTAGGTAAAAAGGCTAGTCAGCGTGGGCAATGTACTATCGTGACTGAGACTCAGGGAATGCGTGAGGGCGATCGCGTCGTCAGAGGTGAGCTAGCAGCGGCTTCATAAACGAACAAAAAGTGAAGACGAGGCTGTGAGGACCGCATTGGAAATTACAGTCTGTATACAATGGCGATAGCTGCCCCAGCGCCTTACTGTATTTGCCAGAAGAAACCATGCGCCTATTCTCAACGCTTTCAACCCTCTCAGCTACTGCCATAGCATTAGGTCTAGCGCTGAGCTGTCGCCAGCCGCTCTCAACATCGACTGAAGCAACACCAGCGAGTCCGATAGTAGAAGATGCTAGCTCTATACCCCAGGTTTCGCCCGATACTGATGCAGTCGAAACTCAAGCTGCTACGGATGTACCGCCTGCAGTCTTTACCGAAGACAATATCGCCATTCGCGGCGCCGATCCGGTTGCTTATTTTGCAGAGAACCGCTACGTTCCGGGCAGCGCTGATTATACCTACAACTGGGCAGACGCCACTTGGCAATTTGCCAGCAGCGAAAATCGCGATCTATTTGCCGAAAATCCTGAACAGTATGCTCCCCAGTACGGCGGCTTCTGTGCCTGGGCTGTAGCCGAAGGATACACCGCGTCAGTCGATCCCAATGCCTGGGAAATCGTAGACGGCAGGCTATATCTCAACTACGATACTCGCATTCAAAGGCGTTGGCAGCGAGATGTTCCCGGCAACATTGCTAGGGCCGACGAAAACTGGCCAGCAGTGCTTAATTAGTGCGAATCACTGATCGCCCACATTACTAACTTCGCTGCGATGGAAGCATTAGCAATCCGTTGGCGATCGCAGTTCCCAACAAAATCAAGCAGCATCCCAAAACTATCGCGACTGTGAGGGTTTCATGCAAAAAGACAGTTCCCCACAGCACCGCAAAGATAGGCACTAGATAGGCCACTGTCAGCGCTTTAGAAGAGCCAACGTTTTGAATTAGCCGAAAGTACAACAGATAGGCGAGCGAAGTCGAAAAGAGCGCCAGGGCCAGAACGGCCAACATGATTCTAGCTGAGGGCACAGCAGCGGGCGCTGTAAAAGGCAATAGCGGTAGCAGGGCTACAGCCGCGCTGAGCTGGCTAGCTGGCGCAATCAGCAGAGGCGGTATTCCCGACAGGTGGCGCTTGGCATAGGGAGCCGAGATCGCATACATGATCGCGGCCATCAGCCCTGCCGCAATCGAACCGATCACCATTGGCGTTATTGTCATCGGCTGCAGTCCAATCAACACAACAACGCCAGCAAACCCTAAAAGCAGTCCCAAAGTTCGAGCAATCGTTAACTTTTCTTGGAACCAGGTCGCTGCTATCAGCGTGCCAAATAGAGGCGTCGTCGCGTTCACAATAGAGGTATAGCCCGCCGGTAAAGAGAGCGAAGCGAAGGCCAAAAAGAGGAACGGCAGGGCCGAATTGATACTACCCACGATGAATAAGGGCACCAGGCTCGGACGAATGACTGACCATGCTTGCGATCGCAACAGCAAAGGCAGTAGCGCTAAGCCAGCCAATAGCACCCGACATTCAATCAGCCAAACTGGACCTAGAGCAGGCGCAGCTATCCGCATAAATAGGAAAGAGCCGCCCCACAAAGCAGACAGCAGCAGCAGCTCAAGGACATCTGAAATCCGCATTAGTTTTCCTTCCTGGCTTAGTTAAACTCAGCGCTAACTTAGCTCGATTGAATGGGGCTCGATTGAATAATTAGTGACGACCAGATTGAGCCGCTTCCCAGCCTAAAATAGCCTGCTTGCGATCGCTGCCCCAACGATAGCCACCCACTTCCCCCGAGCCGCGAATGACCCGGTGACAGGGAATCAAATAGCCGATTGGATTCTTGCCAATAGCAGTGCCAACAGCTCTAACCGCTGTGGGCCGCTCAATTATTTCAGCAATCGTTTTATAAGTTGTGAGACTTCCCGATGGAATCTGCAATAAGGCTCGCCAAACCTGAAGCTGAAAGTTTGTTCCTTTAACCAGCAGCGTTAGGGGCTGATGCGGCTGGGTCATTGCTGGCGAAAAGATGTGATCGCATAGTGCTTGCGTCTTTTCAGGCTCTCTTACTAACTGGGCATGAGGCCAAGTGCGGCTGAGTAGCTTGCCTACATCTGATTCGCCATTGTCTAGATCACCGCCCCGACCGTCACCTAGAAAGTGGAGTGAACAAATGCCTCTTTTGGTAGCTGCGATCGCCACAGCCCCAAATAAAGTGGAGTGCGAACCATAGTGAATATCAAGCCCTTCGCCGCCATTTTTGTATTCACCGGGCGACATCGCCTCTATCGAGACAAACAGATCGTGCAGGCGGCTAGGCCCAGAAAGCCCAAGATCTATGCTGAGTTTCAGTAGGCTATCTGTGCGGGAGATATTAGCTTTGGCCTGCTCGATCGTCAGGTACTGTAAAAACCGTTTGGGGCTGATACCTGCCCAGTGGGTAAAAAGCTTTTGAAAGTGATACTCGCTAAGCCCAACATGCCTAGCGATCACAGATAAGTCTGGCTGCTCAGCTTGGTGCTGTCGGATAAAAGAAATTGCCGCCGCGACCATCTGGTAATGATCTAGCAGGTCATCTTTTAAATCAAGTCTGGGTAGACTCATCTCCACTTTGCTCTCTTTCTGCGCTCTGTTTCTGTGCTCGCATCAGCTTACACAGGCCGTGAGCGCAAAAGCCACCTGATTCTTGCGACATTCGCTTTTTGGAGTGTCTGGTGTAATGTCTGAATCTACAAAGCTATCTAATTCACAGGCTCAGGGCGACTGCCCACCGCATGACGGTCGATTACCTGATCAACCAAGCCGTATTCCATTGCCTCTTGAGGAGACATGAAGAAGTCGCGCTCGGTGTCTTCTTTAATCTTTTCCAATGACTGACCCGTGTGCTTAGCCATCGCTTCGTTCAGCATCGTCTTTAGATACAAGATTTCTTTGGCCTGAATCTCAATATCAGTCGCTTGACCCTGCGCGCCGCCAGAGGGCTGGTGAATCATCACACGGCCATTGGGCAAAATCATGCGCTTACCTTTGGCACCCGCGCTGAGTAAAAAAGCCCCCATGCTAGCCGCTAACCCCATGCAGATCGTTGCCACGTCCGGGCGAATATGGTTCATCGTGTCATACAAGCCCAAGCCCGCAGAGACAGAACCACCAGGCGAGTTGATATATAGATAGATATCCTTCTCAGGGTCTTCAGCCTCTAAAAAAAGCATCTGAGCCACAATCAGGTTCATCGAGTCGGCAGTGACCTGACCATGCAAAAAGATGATGCGCTCTCTGAGCAAGCGTGAATAGATGTCGAAAGCGCGCTCGCCGCGACCCGACTGCTCAATAACGGTTGGAATCATTAGAAGCTCTAGAGAATTTTTAGATGTTCGTTTTCCTAGATTGTACAGACTCCACACACTTCCTGGTTGGATCTAACGAAGTGTGGATAACCCGAATTTTCTTCGTAAGGTTTGCCTTGAGGTGTATAGGTCTAAACTGGCGATTCGATGTAATAGTCGAAGTGTTGTTCTCACCTAAAGTGCTATGTCGGTTGTTTTTCTTGCTGGAGCTAGTCGAGGGGTTGGTCGTGAAATTGCCAAGCAGCTAATCGCCAAGGGGCATCAGGTAATCGCGCTTTTGAGAAGTAAGGATGCTGAGAAAGCGCTAGCGGATATGGGTATCACTGTCAGATTTGGTGATGCTTTGGACGTGGATGCTGTGAAAACAGCGGTTGGCGCACAGGCTGTTGATGTGGTGATTAGTACAGTGGGCGGCGTTCCTAGTATGGAGGCTAGCGATCTCCCTGACTATCTGGGCAACAAAAATCTGATCGATGCTGCTGTTGTCGCCAAGGCTAAACGCTTTATCTTGATTAGCTCGATTGGCAGTGGTGATAGCGCGATCGCCCTGCCGCCAAATGTGTTAGAAACTCTCGGCCCTGTTCTTAAAGAAAAGGCGCAGGCAGAAGATTATTTAGTCAATAGCGGACTAGACTACACCGTCATTCGACCCGGCGGACTCGTTTCAGAGGCAGCGACCGATCAAGAGATTCTGACCGCTGATGTGTCTGTCTCCGGGTCAATTCCACGCGCTGGGGTCGCTCGACTAGCGGTGGCCTGTATGGAGAGCGGTCGCGCCCAAAACCAAATCCTTTCCGCTATCGATCTGTCCATGCAGCGAACCGAAGGTGATATCGATACCTTCGATCTGTAATGGGCGAGCTAGCGGGCGATCTGTGCTAGTGATCTGTAGTGGGCGGTCTGTAGTGGTCTAGCTCGCTGACTCTAGTCAACTGGCTCAATCCACTGGCGGCTAATCGCAAAATCTAGCGCGTAGCGAGCAGAGACAAACCACAAGAAGCTTTCGCCCGTTACTAACAGCCAGGGAATGAAGGTAAAGGTATCGTCCCAGGTGGCTTCGATTTGGGCGAGTGATCGCACCAGTGCAAACGCTCCGACCGCCCCGCCGCCCAGATGCAAATTATCGTCTTGCCTAACAATGTAACGATACGTAACGCCAAAAAAGAAACCCGATGCGATCGCCACCGCTAGGTTCACTACCCAGCCCAAAATACTTCCTGGTATGGGCAAAGACAGTTCGACAGCAACTGCGCCAAGCATCACCGTCATTGAGACAAAGCCAACTACGCTCGCGCCAATCAGACCAGATTTAACTGACTCTAACCGCGCCTGGTCAAGTGTCATTTCTGATGAGATCACATTCAAAATCCTGCTTTTTTCCTGAGCAAATCACCTTGCTGACCATGAAGGCAGCTCTAACTTTACCGTATGATAGAAAGTGAAGAATTTACCCCTTTAAAACAGACTATGGATATCTTGACACTTGGCTGGGTTTCTTTGCTGACCTGCTTTACCTTCTCTATCTCTATGGTGGTTTGGGGCCGTAACGGATTTTAGTCTTAGTGCTAGTAAAAGGCGCAACAGACAAGAATAAACAAGGCAAGGATAGATAGAAAGATGAATGCTTTTGTCAGCGACTTTCTAAGCATGGCATCACAAAACCAGGTGCTGACAGTACTGGCTGTGATGTCTTTTGTTTTATTGATTGTCGTAACGGGCGGCGTAGTCTATCTCACTGCTATCGAATGGCGAGATAAGAGACGCCGGGGCGATGAAGCGAGGGCGATGCCTGCTCGTGGCGTTCGGGGTAAGCGGAAATAAGTTTGACCCAGCCTAAAGACCTCGCTAAAGCGGCCAGTTTTAAAACGACCAGTTCTAAAACGGCTAGACAAATCGCCTTTGAAGCGCTCCGAGCTATCGAACGGGGCGCTTTTGCTGATGTCGTTATTGACCGCAAGCTCAAGGCCAGTCAAATTGGCACCCAGCCCGGTACTCAATCCAGCAC
>NZ_JADEXO010000168.1 GCF_015207105.1 cf. Phormidesmis sp. LEGE 11477 | reverse complement strand
TTCAGCAAGATCAGGTCTGACTGAAAGTGACGCCATTTGAACGGTTCTGAGCAGGGCATGAGGTAGGTTGCGATCAGGGCATCCCAGAATACCAAGTCAGAGCCTATGTATTTTTTGCAACACAACCTACCACACTGCTGAAAATCAGTCTAAATCCATCGAGAGAATTCGGCATTGCTTTGCAGCAGCGGTCGGTCGTACGACACCTGATGGTTTGTTTAGCGAAAAAGAGAATGCTGCCTTGCAGTTCGCCTGGATTTCGGCTCAAATGCCTTTGACGACGCCTCGTAAATTCGTGAGTTCAGCGGTAGAGCACTATTCAGAGAAAGAACTTGTTCATCTGATCGTAACCTGTTCAGTGACATCGCTAGTGCAGCGATTTGTCGCGATCGCACAGCCCGAACTTGAGGACAGCGTGTCTGCATTTTTACAGCAACACAACCTCGAAACCAACACGCTGAACCTACGATATCCATTGCCTAAAGCGAGAGTAGCACAGCTAGCTAGCTGCTAAATTCATTCATCCAGTCCATTACAGAGAGGTGCGACTTTCAGCACCTCTCACAGCTTGCTCATCACACAATTTCAGAAATTTAAGCAAACACCATTATGACCCTTACACTCGTTCCCACTCTCATTATTTTGTTTTTCTCGTTTGCCACAGGATTCTTTGCTGTTCTTTCATACATCGAGAAACCTGTTTGGCCGCTGATGTTTGATGCGGCAAGCAATACCGTAATCGACTCAGATGCAAGGCTGATTCATGCAGAGCTGAAGCGCATCATCGAGCTAGCACCACCGACGATGATGACCGTCGTCGGAAGTGGAACTATCTGCATTTTACTTCAGGCGTGGCTACAAGATTTCAGCCGCAATTCCTTAGTAGTGCTAACGTTTTTTGTTATTTTCCAGGGCTACATTTTAACTCAGCTATTCAGCCGGATTGAAGCGGTGAAGCAGACCTCTTCTGATGGCAGTATCAGTGTTGTTCGCACTGGGCTGGGTGAATTAGCAGCTATTCATCACATAGGGTTGGCAACGGTTGCTGGTTTAACGTTGCTTGAGCTGATGCTGTTTGCAGTATGAGATAGCAAGCAATAGAACAACCGCAACAAGTCTCATCAGTCTAGTTCATGTACAACTACAACAACATTTTTCCAATGAATAATCATCAAGAGACCTCAGTTTTAATTGTTGGCGGCGGTCCAACTGGGCTAACCGCAGCGCTGGAGCTAGCCCGTCATGGCGTTAACTGCCGCGTGGTCGAGCGGCGTGACGCCCCCTCACCGTTCAGCCGAGCAGTGGGTATTATGCCCAACACAATGCGACTTTTGGAGCCGTCGGGCGCAGCCGAACTCGTCAAGGCGAAGTCAATTATGGCGAGCGGGCTTGAAATTTATGTTGACGCTGAAAAAGTCTTTGAAATGCCCATGGATCGCCATCCCGATCCCAGTGTTAGGTTGTTCTGCTTACCCCAAGATGAAACTGAATCGGTCTTGGCGCAGCGGGCAGGCGAACTGGGTGTAGGCGTTGAGTACGGTAAGCGTTTTGAGTCTCTCAAGGACGACGGCAATCGCGTTCAGGCAACCGTTGATGGCGACACGAGTGAATATGATTATGTGCTTGGCGCTGACGGCTCTCGTAGCACTGTGCGCGATGAGCTAGGGATAGAGGCTGAGGGCTTTGATCTGGATGATGAGTGGGCGATCGCAGACGTTGAGGCACCTGCTTGGGCCAAGAAACCAGGATTATTCCGCGTCTACATCCAGGACGGAGGCGTGGTGGTATTTGTGATTCCGATGTCACCAACACGCTACCGCATCGTCTCGAATCGTCCAGAGGCGCTGGCAACGCTAGACGTAAAGATGCCGATTGAGCATCTCTATCGCGAGGGGAATTTCCTCATTGGCATCCGTCAGGTGCCTGACTATCGACGGGGCAACGTATTTTTGATGGGTGATGCGGCCCATACTCACTCACCTGTTGGCGGGCGGGGGATGAACTTAGGCATTGCCGATGCTGCTCACTTTGCGAAGTGCTATGCCAGCGGGAGGCTCGACCAGTACTCGGATGAGCGGCACCAGATAGGTGCTGACACAATTGCCTATACAGAGAAGGTGAGAGGGACAGTGGTGACACCGATGAACCGCACCCGTCAGGCAGTGCTACAGCTATTGAACCTTGGCACACTCATCCCTGGCGTGCCTCAAAAAGTTGTTAAAAAAATGGTCAGCGGCGAGTTTTAAAAGGCAGTTCCCTTCCGTGCAAAAGAATTCATCGGCCTTTGATATCTCTGTGTTCGCGCAATTACAGCTTTTACCTGGAGTGATTCGGCGAAAGCTAAACTCTAGGTAAAAGCTACACCTTGGCAATGCCGCGTTTGATGGCGACTAGGACAGCCTGGGTGCGATCGCTCACCCCCAGCTTAGTAAAAATGTTGCCGATATGAAACTTGACTGTGCTCTCGCTGACATGGAGATGTTTACTGATCGCCTGATTGGGTTTGCCTTCGGCCATGAGCTGGGCAACTTCGCGTTCTCGTTCGCTCAGCGTTAGCAGGCTCATGCGCTCGGCCAGCTTCGCCCCAACAGCGGGGGGAATGTACTTGTTGCCCGCGTGGATAGTGCGAATGGCATCGAGCAAGTCGTCGATCTCGGTATCTTTGAGCAGGTAGCCCTTTGCGCCTGCCTGCAAACCGAGAAAGATATCTTCGTCGGTGTCGTAGGTGGTGAGAATAGCGATGCAGGCGTCGGGAAACTCCTTACGAATTGAGGCGATCGCCTCGACCCCAGTCATCTCCGGCATTCGCAAGTCCATTAAGGCTACATCAGGCCGAACATTGCGAAACTGTTCAACCGCCTCAAGGCCAGTCGCAGCTTCCGCCACTACCGCCATACCGTCCGCCAGGTTTACCATTTGCACCAGGCCGTTACGAACAATCGGATGGTCGTCGGCGACTAGTACGCGAATTGGGTTTGCCATGATTGAGTTTGTCATTACAGAGGAACCTCCACAAAAATCTCGGTACCTTCTCCCGGCTGAGAGGCGATCCGAAGCTGTCCGTTAATTTGGTCTACACGCTCAGACATGCCCACCAGTCCAAAGCCCTCTGTTTTGAACTGGGGAGAAAAGCCGCAGCCGTCGTCGTAGATTTGTAAGCTGACCTGTTGTGGCCGGTAGGTCAGCGAAATCTCAAGGGTGGCAGCGTTTGCGTGTTTAAGGACGTTGGTCAAGGCTTCTTGGCAGAGGCGAAGCAGATTGCGGCTGACAAAATAGGAGAGTGGCTGGGGGGAACCTGTGACGGTTACCTGGGTGCGAATGCTAACGCTGTTAGTGACCTGCTTAACGTGGTCAGCGAGATCCTGAGGGAGAGAATTTTGGGTTTCAGTAACGGGGTAAATCGACCAGACTGAGCGACGGGCCTCGTCTAGTCCGGTCTGAGCAAGACTACCGACGCGTTCGAGTATGCTGGTGAACTGAGTGAGATCGCAGTCGTTGTCGCTGATCTGCGTTTGTTTGACTAAGTACTGGGCGAGCTTGAGCTGTACTGAAATACCGGTGAAGGTTTGGGCCAGGGTGTCGTGAATCTCTTGGGCGATGCGGGTGCGCTCGCGAATCAGCGCAGTTTCGGCTCGTAGGCTTTCTTCAGCCAGGTCTTCTCGGGCCTGACGCAGTTCGGTGATATCGAGCTGTGAAGCCCATCCACCGGTTATGTGGCCTTCGCTGATGGTGCAAACAGCACTGTTTAGAAAGTAGTGCTGTTGCCCTCGAAAATCAATCTCTTCGGTTTCCAGATTATGACAACGGTAGCCATGCTTGACTATTGTCGGAATGAAAGCCGCATTTTTCTCCGAGTCTGCAACATGCACATCTGTACTGCCCAGGCCAATTAGCTCATCAGGATTTTCAACACCGTACATGGCAGCAAAGGCTGGGTTTGCTTTCACAACGCGAATATTCTGGTGCAGCCAGTCACACTGTTCGCTAAAAGGAATCGTAACCGGGCAAGGTGGATCTACCTCCACACAATAGAACCCCTCACTGCTCAGCTCGAATAGTGTGCGAAACCTCTTTTCGGATTCGGAGAGTTGAGTAAGCGTCTGTTGCAGTTTGGTATTGAGATGGTTGAGTTCACGCGATCGCGCTTGCTCTGCCTGCAAAATAGCTTTTTGAGTTTGATCGCGCTCAATGGCGGCGGCAACGCTGTCAGCAGCAATGGTAAAAATGGTCTGCTCTGCCTCATCTAGCCGCTTTGCTTCACGACAATAGTCAAAGCTAAAAACACCCCAGAACCGATCGTTAACGATAATCGGCACCATC
This sequence comes from cf. Phormidesmis sp. LEGE 11477, assembly GCF_015207105.1. GTDB lineage: Bacteria > Cyanobacteriota > Cyanobacteriia > Phormidesmidales > Phormidesmidaceae > Phormidesmis. The sequence continues at coordinate 6,028 of NZ_JADEXO010000168.1, read as the reverse complement.
GTAATAGAAACGTTGCTCAGGGCCTGAATGAGACTCAGTGCAGGCTCGGCTACGTCAGCAGCCTGCACATGCATAGCCTCGCCCTGCGCTAGCTGCGTCTCAAAGTCAGGAAAATATTCCCACAGCAGCGCCGACTCCAGTTCAGGAATGCTTTCAGTGGAGGTAGGCACCTCAGCGCAGCACCACTGGGTATGCAATTGTACCGCCGCCTTACCCGTCTGTGGATCGGGGACGTTTTGGACTAAAGAGGCGCGATCGCTGCCTACCGCCTCTCCTAGCAGTCGCATCACCTCTGGCAAAACGGTTTGGTAATCGGGCGATCGCAGCAACAGATTCGCGACCTGAGCCACCGTTGTCAGCAAACGAGAGTGCTCATGCTTAGCAAGGCAAGATTGAGAAGAACGAACCTGGGCATAGCTTGACTGAGCAGTCATGGAATAGCTCACAATAGCGGCAACGTTAGCTTCATTTTAAGACAGGGAAACGGCAATTCATTTTGGCTCAATCGGGGTTTCAAGGAGCTAGCCTAGCAAAAGGTTCAATAGACCATCCAACAAGGCTTTGCCTCTTTTTCTAGCATTATGAACGAACTCGAAGAATCCGAGATAAATCGGCAGCTTCTCTTGAGAGATGCCACGATGGGGCCTGAGCCAAGAGCGCAATAGTGACCAAAATCCTTCCATCGTGTTGACGTGGACTTCGCAAAAGCCATCACCATCTTCATCACGAGCGTATTCGCCAGCGCTATGACAAACGCTCTTGTGAGCATAGCCCCATGCCTCTAGTCGGGCATAGATGTCGTACTCGTCAGTGTAGATGAGCGTTCCAGCGCTCACTGTTGCTTGAATAATTGGTTGGATGGTCTGCTGCTGAACATTGGCTAGCATTTGGATAACGACTTCTCCGCCGCGCTGAATCATGCCGAAGATTGGCGGCTTCTCTTTTTCGAGCGTACCGCGTCCCCGTAGCTTGCTTCTCGAAGAGTAACCCTTTGAGCTTGCGCCGCCGTCCTTTGCGTTCTTTTTTTTAACCTGCTCAGGTTGACTCTTGTGGCCTGCGGTGACATAGACTTCATCAAATTCTACTGTTCCTGATAGCTGCACTTCTGGCCGTTTGTCGGCCACCGCTTGGCGCAGCTCGCTGGTCATCTGATGCACATCATCTTTGTGCAAGTTTAGCTCTTGAGCAATCTGTCGATTCGAGAGATTGAGGCCCATCAGATACAGACAGGCAAGCCAAGTTTGCAAAGGTTGATGGCGACCCGCAAAGATGCTGCCGGTCAAGTCATCAAACTGACGCCCACAGTCGCCACAGGCGTATCTCTGTCGAGCAGAATGGGTCTCATGTTTGCCATGTTTTGTGACTGACACAGACCCGCATTCAACACAACAAACGCCGTTGGGCCATCGCAGTTGGCGCACCGTTTCGTAGCATTTGTTGTCATCTATAAGTCTCGAAAGCGTTAACATCGGAGCCTATGGGGACGGTTATTAATGTCACGCTAGCGCGTGAGACCAATGCCATGCAACCTCCCAGAAATAGCTATTGAGCCTTGAGTAATTCAATTACCTGTGTGCGAGTCTCCTGAGCAATATCTATTCGAGTAGAATGCAGCTTAATTCTGGTTGTAGTTTGCATCAAATTTCTGCTCCCGATTGACGTTGTTTTAACCTAAAAACTTTAAGCTAGAAACTAGCTGTCCGAAACTCTCGGTGCGGACTCAAAACCAATCTCTTGATGGTTTCCTGTACAGAAAGGTTGATTAGTTGACGCTCCACACCTACACAAAGCGGTCGCTTTGCCATCAGTATCAAAGGTATGTCCTTCAGCATCTACTATAGAAAAATCACCCTGTAGTAAAAAAGGACCGTTATCTTTTACTCGAACAGTGACCTCAGACATAATTGTTCTCCTCAGAAAATAGTGAATGATTTTAGGTGATCGCCTTAGAGTTCCGAAGGCACAGCAGTACCGATAGTACTTCTCACCGCGTGGCAAATTTGCTTCTTGAATAGCCACATCAATGCCGCTAGGATAGCTAGCAAAACGCCGGTTAGCCCATAGGTAGCGGTCATGCCGATATTTTGCCTGAACGGCTGAGAGACAATCGGTGACAAAAATTGTCCTAAAAACATGAATGTTGTCAGCCCTCCTAGCGCACGACCTCGCATTGCATCAGGGACTTCGTTAGAGACCCAAACATTCAAGTTCGGCATCATCAACCCTAACCCCATACCAGCAGGCACCAGAATCAGGAGTACTAGCCAGTAGCTGCTTACCAGACCCAAGCCGATATATCCCAGACCCATGAGGCCAAATCCTAGGGCCAAAATGCTGATAAAGCTAAAGCGCTGTTTTACTTTGCCATAGCGCATGGAGGCGAGCGCGCTAAAGAGTGTGGCGCAGGCGATCGCCAGTCCAGTTTGGGTGGCTCCAACATTGGCAACCTGCTGTAGATGGAACGGCAGCTGCACTGGAATTAGATAAAAAGCAATCTGTTGAAGCAGTACAGAACCATAGACCAGCACCAACAGTTTGATCGGTAACGGGGCTGAAGCTGAAGAAGTCTCTAAATTAATCTGAGGCCGCAATGGCTCGTATAAAGCGAAGATAATCGTCGGCAGTAGCAGCCAAGAGAACAGATAGATTAGAAACGGAAATCGCCAGTTCAACTCGGCGATAAAGCCGCCAACGGATAGAAAGAGCACCCCACCAAAGCCCATGAAAGCAGCTTGCAGCCCCATAAAGTTGGCACGCGCATCCCCTTTGTAATAGTCTGCAATCAGCGTCGTCGCGCTGACCATAATGCCTGCTACCGCTAGCCCTAGCAGGGCACGTCCGCTGAGGATGGCGAAGAGAGAATCTAACACGAAGCCAGAGCCGCCCGACAAGCCATACAAGATTGCTGAGGCTAATAGCAACGGCTTGCGGCCAATGGAGTCTACTAACTGACCCGCAATCGGTGAGCCAATCACAATAAACAGGGCAGGCATCGTTAGCACTAGACGTACCCAAAATTCGACGTTTTCGATTTCGGCAAACTGTACTTGCATCGCTGGCAGCGAAGGAGCGATCGTCGCGCCAGACATCACCGTCAGGGTACTGGCCAGCAGTAGAGTTGCTTTGATGACAAAAGCATTTGGACTGGGCTGTGTCATTACTTGTAAATTACCTTATGCACGGACAGTAAAACTAGTGGTCCTTAACCAAACAGTTATAGTCTAGGGAAAACGTCTCCAAGCTGAGAAGGGTAAGGTCGTAATAGGGTTCAGCTAATGTGACTGTCCTAGCCAACCTGACGGATGCTTTATTCAGACCCAGAACGTCAAGTAAAACGGCGAAAAAGAGCGTTATTTAGCGAATAATTTTCACCACATCATAAAGACCATGTTCGTTGTCCGCGTAAGCTTGCCAATAGTTCGTTTCCTGATCGAAGCCCACGTTTTTACCCAACGACTCAAAATCTTCTCGGCTATCCCAGCGAGCAAGTAGAGCAATTGTGGACTCGTTAGTGCTAGGACACATGGCCGCCCATTGCAATCCCGGCATCATGTCTAGCACTCCAGGCATCATCTGACTAACCGTTGATGCTAGCTCAGATTGTGCTTTTCCTGGCTTCATTTTAAATTGGCTAAACATGATCGCATCTCCCTGCTGGAACTTAGGTGATGTGTTTTTGGTCTCTGTATGCTGAACTTGACAGGCAAAAGTTTGCGGAGTCTGAGCAGTCGAAGTCTCTAGAATATGCTCTTCTGCATAGGATTGGAAGCTAGAGAGATCTTTTCCTTGCCACTGCGATAGAGCAACAACTTGAGACCCATCTTGTGCTTCGAGAATGGCAGAGTCTTGAAAGCCAGGAATGTTTTCAAATCTTGTTTCTTCTGCTTTAGCCACTTCCGAAAAGACTTGAGATTGGGTGGTTGGGGTGGTTGGATAGATGGTCACTACATTTACAACCCCGGTAGTGTCTTCTAAAGGAACGGCTGTATCTGCTTGAGCTATGCCAGGCATCAGAACTAGTAGCCCTACACTCAGTCCGATAGTGGTAATCACTAAATAGAATTTACGGATTATCAACCCAATTACATAATTCATATCGTTTCAACCTCCGAGTGTCTTTAGACTTGGTTGCATTGATAATATGAAGTTTGTTCGTTGAAATATACCGACTTATTGCAATTTTTGATCGAATCTTGCTATTGATTAGAAAACTTCTTAGGAGTTGCGCCTACTAAGCGTTTGAAGTGCTTAGCAAAGTGGCTTTGGTTAGAAAATCCGACTTCTAGGGCAATGTCGGCAATGCTTAGTTTTCTTTGTCTCAGTAATATCTTTGCCCTTTCGATACGACATTTGATTAGATATTGATAGGGCGTAATTCCTGTAGATTGTTTAAATAGACGACAGAAATAAAAGCGACTCATACTTACCTCAGTTGCCATTGTTTCTAAGGAGATATTTTCAGCTAAGTGGGCTTCAATGTAGTCAATAGAGGTTTGCAGTTTTCTTGGCGACAGCCCACCACTATATTGTTTGAGTTCAACAGGAGAAGTAGAGTAATTACGTAACAGATGAATGTTTAGACTATTGAGTAAAGTTTCTGCATACAGACGACAACCCTTATAGTCGGTTTCTAATTCCTGTTTGAGTGCTAATGCCGTACCATAGATAAAGGGATCGTATTTAGGAAAGGTGGGAATAACCTCGATCCGATCGCCTTTAATTAATTCTGAGCAATCACGCAACAATTTTTGCGGTTCAATTGCCATAACGATGTACTCTGTATCAGTGAGCTCGGCATTCCAATAATCAATACCACTAGGAATTATTATCGAATCGCCTGTTTGATAATTGTTGTTCTCAAAGCGGTCGTCCATTCTATATTCCGACCGTACATCTTTCAGGTAAGTTACAACTATATGCTGAAGATAAATAGATTTTGGTAATTCATGAGGTGATTGAAGATGATGTTCAAACACCATGTTTTGCCAACCTGCATCGCGACTGGTTAGTATTGGTTTTTGGGGAACATAATTTTTGTAATATTTTCGCTTGAATATATCTATCAATCTTGTTTTTTGATGCTGCATAGTCATAGCCATTTAGTTTAAAAATTATAGTAAGAAATTATTGAAAGAGTTAACAAAGTTTGCTGATTGTGTTTGATGGACGATTAATTTCTTGATTTGTCAATTTTCGATTTATGTAGCCTTACTAGCGATCGCGATAAGTTTTGGGAGTAATTCCGATTAAACGTTTGAAGTGTTTGGTAAAATGACTTTGATTGGAAAAGCCTACTTCTAAGGCAACGTCAGCAATACTTGATTTTCTTCGTCTTAGTAATAATTTGGCTTTCTCAACACGACACTTAATCAGATATTGATAGGGCGTAATTCCTGTAGATTGTTTAAACAGACGACAGAAATAAAAGCGACTCATACCTACTTCAGTTGACATTGTATCTAGCGATAAATTTTCGGCTAAATGGGCTCGAATATAGTCAATAGCCTGGCGCAACTGATACCGAGATAAGCCTCCGCCATAATCTCGAAAAACTGGTTTGCGAGTCGAGTAATGTTGCAGCAAATGCGCGGATAGGGCTGTAGACATCGATTCGGCATAGAAATGACTACCCGCAGGATTGTTTTCTAAAGCAGCTTTAAGTGCCAATCCCATCTGAGCGACCAAAGGATCGGGCTGATGAAAGTTTGGTACAAGTTCTACTCGCTCTGGAGAAATTGCCTCATGAGCAGCTTGTGCGAGGCATTGAGGGTCTAAATAGCAGTGAATAAATTCTACATCTTTCGTCCAGCACGCTCGATGAGGCAAGTCAGCAGGAAAAATGTGTAACGCATTAGTGGAATAATTCCTTACAGTTTGCAATTTTCCTTCGGTAATAAATTTGGTTGTGTTGCAAAAAATACATAGGCTCTGACTTGGTATTCTGGGATGCCCTGATCGCAACCTACCTCATGCCCTGCTCAGAACCGTTCAAATGGCGTCACTTTCAGTCAGACCTGATCTTGCTGAA
>NZ_JADEXO010000255.1 GCF_015207105.1 cf. Phormidesmis sp. LEGE 11477 | reverse complement strand
ACATAATGACCTTTGGCTCATAGCCTTCAAGGAAGGGTGGAATTTGCCGCTCAACAAGATCTCCGCCTTCTGCTGTTTGTAATCTTACGGTTTTCATCGCGGTCATTTTCTCCTTGTATGGTTGCTGGGAATCGCAACTAGTCAGCGGCTGGCCCTGGGTTTCAGCCGCTGACCGTAACGAGATATCAGGCTTCTACGGGTGTGCCAGTTAGCGATTCTAGTCCAACTTTAGCCCGGTCGCTGTCATCAGTTGGTCTTATCTGGTGATATGAGAGATAAACAAACTCGAAAGGACTGTTCTGCTCTAGTTCTTCAAATCTGTCTGATTGAACCTTAAACCACGGCTCTATTATTGATACTGTCTTGCCGTCGCGTACTCCGTAGCTGGTGATGTATTGGTTCAGTGTGGGCGCTCTACCAACTACATTCACTTTTGAGCCTATAAAGTTTCCTCCTATTTCTGGAATTTGAATTTCTAGAACTTGATGAGGGTGTGATTTTCTGTAGGGGATGTATGGCCAGCGTTCGAGATCTGGGATATTCTCTCTGAACACATACGCGAAATAGATACCATCTACTAAGCCTGTAGATTGTTGTTTGTAGGTGTAAAACTCTGCGATATGCCAGTCTGATTCCGCGCCCATAGAGATGGCTTTCCCCACCGCAGGGGGCGCGTCACTCCAAGTCAGACGGATCGGCTGTTCCCCTAGCTGTCGCTGACTTAAATCACAACACTGATAGACGATGATGTTCATGTTTCTCTACTCGTATTCTCGCCTTGAATTATATCGATAGTCGTCAAAGACATTAGTGTTTTCTACTTGCGCGTCTTCTCCTTCAAACAGACATGTGTATTCAAGAACTCCTCCACCTTTATTAAACTTGTTACGGACGATGTCAAATAGTCGAACCTTGCGCCCCTCCTTTAGAAACCGCTTCTCCATCGCGTAGCAGCTATTAGGATCGGTTACGCCATGCCGTTCGTATTGACTTTCATCCACATTGCTATCGCTTTTGTATACAGGCGGTGCAATCGGTGGTGATTTAGCAGGCGCTCTATAGCTACCGCTGCTACCACCGCCACCGATTGGCACGATAGGAATAGACCGGCCATCGCCCGTAGGTACGCAGCCACTAGCCGCGATCGCACACGCCGCGATCGCACCAAGAAATCTCTTCGTTTTAATCATTTGTTTCTCCTAGTAGCCAACCGTGTATGAATAAGCTGTACCATCGACGATGCGAATAGCCAGGTAGCTACTGCCGCCCTCTATTCTCCAGTAGGCATAGTCTCCCTCTGCATCGAAGGGAGGGCCAAAAGTATCTATTAAAGCGCCGCGTGACTGAGGGAAGGCTATATGCTCAAACAACCGTGTTAGCTGCGCTGATGTCAGTCCATCCTGTCTATCGGTGTAGTAGCCGTCAATGGTTCTATCCCTATGTGGAAAGTCGCTATCAACGTCAAAGCCTATAGCTACATCTGTTGCTTCGGCTGGCTGTTGGCCGATGCTCTTACCTACATCTTTTGAGAATTCATTAAATGAGTCGCAGGTAATGCGAGTAGTGGCTAAAGAGAGAATAGCCGCCCAACCAAACAACCTAAGCATTGTTGTTGCGGTAGTGCATTAATGTAAAGGATAGAGAAAAATAAGACGTAGCTGTTGCGACTCTAGAGGAGTAGAGCAGATGAAAGTTGAGATGACTTGTCCCACCTGTGGCTCTCACGACATTTCGAAGAACGGT
>NZ_JADEXO010000254.1 GCF_015207105.1 cf. Phormidesmis sp. LEGE 11477 | reverse complement strand
GGGTACCAACTTAAGCCGGGACACCACCAGCACATAAGGGTTTGGGCTGCTGTAGTTTGGCAGAGCGCCGAGGCATAGGCAACTCGCCGACGTGCGCTAGCATCCATTCAAAAGGGTCAGGAAATTCGTGGCCAAACAGGCGTTGTGCAGCGGTGGTGCCATCGTATCGTTGAAGGTCAAAATTATGAATGATAGTGAGCACGTTGAGTGACTGTTCAGAGAACCCGCGCCGGGCATGGTGAAGCTTGGATAGATAGCCATTGCGGCCTTCAACGGCTGAAGAGGTGCGCTGATACTTGGCACAGAATTCTCGACACCACAGCACCCATCGCTGACGCTGGTGATCTGCCAAGGTTAGTGTGATGTCTTGCTCGAAGAGTTGGTCAAAGGCATGGCTGGCGGCATCTTGATAGCGCCTTTTGAGTGAGGGTTGCCGAGTCTTATCCGCTTGCTGTGTCCAGTACACCCAAGGGAGTAAGCTGGTGAGTACCCAACTACGGATCTTGGCGTCCTGGGTTTGGCCATCGAGGGCGCTGGTCACCCACTGTTGCCAAGCCTCAATTGCTTGAGTAAACGAGGTAATCTGCGCTTCGAAGGTGTCAATCGCCTGCTGTGCTTTTTGTGCGCCATAGGTAGGGGCGAGATCCCATAAGCACTGCAAGGGCGGTGCCAAATGCGTCAGTAGTGCCCTTTGGGTTTGCCATTGCAGACTATCGAGGGTAAACGGATGAATCGTTTGGCTAACCTCCTCCAGTGCTTCCTGGTAGGTTTTCTCGTCTTGTTGCACCTGCTGTAGCGCTGCTTCATTGTGTTCTATCAACGTCTGCAAGGCTTGCTTATCTGCGCCTTTACGAGGTTTGTTCAACTGTTGTCGAAGTTTATCTTGTTGCTTCTTCAGCGTCGCCGCCTGTTGTCCAAGGGCTCGACCTATCGGCCTGCCTAACGCTCGTAGGGCATGAAACAAATCAGCGACACTAACACAACCGAGCCCGGATACGGCTAGCTTCACGAGGGCTCTGGCACCGTCGCTGACCAGATAGTGGCATTGCCACGGGCTATCTTGCCACCACTGATTGACCTGTTCCATCCAAGTAGCATAGGTGCGGTTCTCGCATTCGGTTTCGATAAAGATGTAGCCACTGCTCAGCTCTAGCAGCACGAGCACAGGTAGCCCGAAGAACGTCTCATCGGCCCCGACACAAATGCCCTGGCCTTCAGCAGGCACACAGTGCTCTGCTTGTGCTTTCTCGTAGTCAATTATCGCTTGATTCACACGCTGCTTAAGCTGTCGTAGCGCGCTGGCAGAACTGGCGACATGCGTGTCTAGGTGAATAGCGCAGATGAACTCTGATAGGCTTTCGGCACCCACCCCTTGCTTGATACCAAAGTAGTAGACCAGACCGATTACTAACCGTATCAGCCACTGGCTACCTGCTGCGGTTTCCCAAAGACTCGATTCTGCGTACTGGTTGCGCCGCTCAATCGCTTGTCGATAGCGGTGGACGCTGCTTTTGCTGATGCCCGTCGTGGCAGTGATGCCGCGAAGCGTCTGCCCTACATTCTCCGTAATACAAGCCGCGACTTTTTGGCTGCGTTCTCTTATACTCAGTGTCATCGTACCCATGTTTGAATCTTGTTAGGGTGACGATACATGGCTCTGGGCTTTGCTGCAGAGCTTTTTGTCTAATGGGCTTATTCACGCATCCTTAACCAGAGCTTTTTGTCCCGGCTTAAGTTGGTACCCC
>NZ_JADEXO010000167.1 GCF_015207105.1 cf. Phormidesmis sp. LEGE 11477 | reverse complement strand
TTGGTAAACTGAAGGTATCATATTTATTCGATAGGCTTTGGTTCGTAAAACTAGCCTATCTTTTTTTACCTACACACCGCTATTCCCTTACCGTGTACAGTTTACGTAGGCTGTGTCACCCCTTCAGGTCTTAGCTATAGCTTCACCAAGCCTGCTCTAACCCCGACGCTCACCGCTTCAGTACGGCTAGAAACGTTGAGCTTGGCTAAAATAGCGCTGATGTGGAACTTAACGGTGTTCTCAGATATCGTGAGGGCCTGGGCGATCGCCTTGTTAGAAAGCCCACCTGCTAGCTGATTGAGCACCTGAACTTCCCTAGGGGTGAGCGGGTCTATAGAATTGGGCTCGACTAAGTCAAAGGCCGGATCGACTTGGGCAAAAAGAATCTCTGTGACGCTTGGATGCGAGAGATTGAAGCCGCTAATAATTGCTGAGATTGCACATCTCAGCTGATTTTCTGAAATATCTACTGGCACTAAACTGACAACACCTGTGCTAACTAGCTGGGCGGCACTCGCGCGCGCTTTGGTCTCAATTCCATTTTCAAGCAGCACCAGTACGTTTAGCGTCTCTTCTAATGGCAAATCCTCAAGCATCTGAAAAATTACTCTGCTTTCAGCAGTTCCTAGCGTAGATAGCTCAATGATTGCTAGATCCGCTCGCTGAGCCTGCAGCCAAATTTCTAACAAATGCAAGCTGGCCACTTGAGCGACGATTTGAACGGTTGCCATCTTTGATATCGCCGCTATTTCCGCTCTAGTCGCGGACTGATCCGCGCAGATAACAATTTTTTCCATAGCGCATTTCCATTGTCTATCGCTCACCGACAACAACAGAAATCGAACGCAGTTCTCCGCCGCGCAGTAGCTGAATGTGCAGCGTTTTGCCAACGCTCTGCGGACCGAGGAAAGCCTGTACCTGCTTTAGATCTTCTAGCGTTTCACCGTCAAAGGCCAGCATCACATCGCCTAGCACCAGACCAGCAGTGTCTGCAGCGCTATCCGGCTCTACGCTAATGATCAAAATGCCGACCGCCTGCGTGAGATCGTGCTGCTGTTGAACATTCTTTGGCAGCGAAATCGCCTGCATTCCCAGACCGAGATAGCCCTGTGATATTTTGCCGCGCTGCTGTAGCTGACGGGCGATAGCTGTGACGTTGGTAGCTGGTATGGTCAAAACCTTGCGTCTAGGGCCAAAAGTATTGAAGCCGACAACCTGACCATCGGCGTTGATCAGCGGACAGCCAGCGCTGCCACGGTAGAGATTAAGGTCAACGACGATATAGCGATCGATTTGTCCACCGCGCTGCGATCGCCAAGCAGGACCCGTCTGACTAACCATTCCTAGACTGGCAAACTGAGCGCTCTTTCGGCCTCGGCTGATCTGATAGCCCACAGTAGAGACTAATTGCCCGAGTGCTAATGCCTGCGGGTTACCTAGCACGGCGGTTGGCAAATCTATTGTTTCTGGCAGTGATAGCAGCGCGATATCGGTAGTCGGGTCGGCTCCTAGCAGCTCCGTATCGGCGGTTTGACCGTTAGGTAAACCAATTTTTAGGCTATCTTCTGTAGATAAAGCTTCGCAGGAAGTGACGATCAGTCCCTTTTCCCAATGGATCCCCGTGCCTGCTGAGCGTTTGCCCCGGACAGATACCACCGAGCGGCTAGTGTTAGCAATGATATCTGCCAGACTTTGGGAGAGGGTTTCTAGCGTCGTGTTCATAAGTTTGTTTTTTTGTTTTTTGGCGTATGCTCCCAATTGTGTTTTAGACGATGCCAGTTGACATCGCCCATATGAGTAGGGTGCAGCTTCGCCAGCTATTCGTCAGATAAAGAAGCAACAACTGTTCAACGCCTGCTCCCTAGCAAATACAAGTACAACAGAAAGAGCTTTTATAGCAGTGACAAGATTTGAGGCGTAATGCCGGTCAGGTCTTCTATCTGAGAAAATGCTGCGGCATGAGGGCCGATTGCTATCAGTGGCACCTGGTTGAAAGTATGTCGCTTTGTCGATAGATCTTCTACGTTGCCGTGGTCGCTGGTGACTAGAAGCGTAACGTTTGGCGGGCGGTGGGCGATCGCACCTGCTATACAAGCGTCCACCCGCTGAAGCGCGGCAACAGCCTGATCCCAATCCTGAGCATGGCCAGCGTAGTCAGTGAGATAGCACTCAAATAAAGTGACGTGATAGCGCCTGCTGAGTTGGGCCAGTCTTTTTCCGGCTACGGCTGGAGAAATTGTCTTTCTAGCGCCTGTTTGCCTAAGCGTCTTGGCATCTCTGGCCGAGCGCACCGCGCCAATAATGTTCCAGGAGACGGCCTCCCCTTGATCGTATTCGTACTGCATCCGAAAAGGTAGACCCGCACTCAAGTTCAGCAGAGTGCAGACCGAATAGCGACGTTTTCTGCGAGCGATCGCATAAAAATATTCCGGCGAATAGGCGTTGGCCAAAGTTGCCGTTTTTCCCAGCGCCATCACCTGAGCAAACAATCCATATTGATCAATTAGCTGCCTCAAAGAGCCATTGGCAAACCCTGACTGATGCCTGCCGAGAAACTTAGGTGCATTTCTTCCTGTGTAGATTGTTGTTTGTCCAGTTGCACTTTGTGGCAATCCTTCTACGCCCAAGGTTGCATCAATTGGTTTTAACAACAGATTAGGATACGTCTGAGATGATTGAGCCGATGCACCTTCCAATAATTTTTGGCCCAAGTATTCTTCTAGAAATGGCGTTGCTGCTGATGCACAGAGGGGATTGTTCTTGCTGGCCTGACCTAATCCAACACCATCGAGAAATACTAGTAAAAAGCTAGCATTTGATGAAGATAGAACAGATTTAGCGTCATCCATTTAGGCGATCGCGCTAATTTTTGGCAGCACTAGCGACAGGTTATTTTCACTTGCCCAGGTTTGCAGATCGGCGAAGGCGCGATCGCGATACTGTCCATACCGTTCTCTCTTATTCCTCACCCGCTTTGGCAGCGCTGGAATAATGCCCATATTCGGCGGCATGGGCTGAAAGTGCTTCGGTTCAGCCGAGCTGATAAAGTCGATCATCGCGCCGAGCATGGTCGTCACTGGCAAAACTAACGGTGCTTTACCTAGCGCAATTCGAGCGGCGTTCGTACCTGCTAGCCATCCCCCTGCGATCGCTGCCGTATACCCCTCTGTTCCCACCAGTTGCCCCGCCGCCAACAGCGTCGGACGCGATTTGAACTGTAGCGAACTATTCAGCAGCTCTGGTGAATTAATAAACGTATTGCGATGCATCACCCCCATCCGCACAAACTCTGCCTTCTCTAATCCCGGAATCATCCGAAACACGCGCTTCTGCTCACCCCAACGCAAATTAGTCTGAAAGCCCACCATATTCCATAGCTGACCAGCTTTATCCTCCTGCCGTAGCTGCACCACGCCATAGGGCTTATGCACTTTATTCTCTGGCGCATCAAACGCGCCATACTTTTCCGTATCGAACAGTCCTACTGGCTTCAAAGGGCCATAGCGCATCGTTTCCACGCCTCGCCTCGCCATCTCCTCAATCGGCAAACACGCCTCAAAGAACTTCGCCGTCTCGCGCTCAAAATCTTTTAGTTCCGCCTGTTCCGCCGCACACAGTGCATCATAAAAAGCCAAATACTGTTCCTTATCCATTGGACAGTTCAGATAGGCAGCTTCGCCCCGGTCATACCGAGACGCCATAAAAGCAACATCCCGGTTAATCGACTCACCCACCACAATCGGACTCGCCGCATCAAAAAAGCTCATGTAAGCCTGCCCGGCAAATCGTTCTAAATCCTCACTCAACGACTCGCTCGTCAGCGGCCCCGTCGTCAGCACAGTCACACCCTCATCAGGAATCCGCAGCACCTCGTCTCGCCGCAGCTCTACCAGCGGATGATGAGTCAACGCCGCCGTCAAATCCTGCCCAAACACACCGCGATCCACCGCCAGCGCCCCACCCGCAGGCACTGAATGCTCGTCCGCCTTACCAATCACAATCGACCCCAACCGCCGCAGCTCCTCATGCAATAGCCCCGAAGCGCGATCGGTCCCCATTGCCCCAAACGAATTACTACAGACCAGCTCCGCCAAATGCTCCGAATGATGAGCCGGACTCTTCTTCACCGGACGCATCTCATGCAGCACCACCGGCACCCCAGCCCGCGCAATCTGCCAAGCCGCCTCCGTCCCCGCGAGTCCTCCTCCAATCACATGAATCGGCTGCTGGTCACTCATCTTTACCACTTAAACACTCACTAAACTGACTCACTGCCTAATTCTAGAGGGTATCGATGCTAGTCATCCTTACATTAGTTTTAATAGGAGCGACTAGAATGATGAGCTGCTAGTTAGCCTAGCTACTACTACGCAACGAACAAATCACGCATCTGTTCTTTTAGCACGTCAGATACCGTAAGCGGTTTGTACACTTCCCCTTCATAGGGTTGCCACACATAGCCCTGAGTGAAGGATCTAAATGTCGAAGGAGATGCTATGGCCCTCCAGATATCTTCAGCCATAACCAACCCTGGAAAGCTGACCGTTGGTAAATCTTCTAATAGTTCTGTGTAGGTTCTAAATTCGTCTACTTCTATACCGACTATGCCATAGCGAAAGGGGGGAGCCATACGCAACCGCTGATAGAGCAAGATACCCAGTTCGGTCATCAAGTAGGCTGTATCTGGCGCTTCTATGCCAATCTGACTCACATCGCTAGGACAAACTCTGCACCACCAGTTCTCATCCATATCTTTAAAGATAGTCGTGTCGCACTGGGCATGAGAGCCAGTCGATAGCGTCAGAGCGGCACCTTCAAAATAAGCGGCAAAGCGTTCTGCTGCATTCTGAAGTTGACCACATTCTACAGATAGACTGAATGCCCATGCCATCTTAACCAATCCTCTGCCAATAAGGTTGAGTAGCTGAAATTGCTGCTTCGTATTTCTCTAATGTCATTGTAGCGCTCGGCAGAATACTAACGTGAGTTGCGCCGTCTTGAACGGCTTCTAAATCGCCAGTAATGAGTCTATCGTCGATTTGCCACAGCGGATCTTTCCCGCTTCCACCAAAGGCTACGGGCTTTCTGAACGGCGGTAGTCCTTCAATAGATAGAGAAACAGAAAGCCCCTTTGTGTTTCGGATAGCAACTTCTACTGCTGCGCCCAAATTATCTCGCTTTACTTCTATCCGTAGGTAGCCTTGTCTATTCAGCCAACCTTTTGGCACGGATGCTACGTCAATGTCGACACCTGGTCTAATTCCCAGAAGACGAGCGCTACGACCCAGCTTGGGTCTATCGTCGTCCGCTACCATACCTCTATAGTAAAGTTTCGCCATCAAGTCACGCTTTTCTCACTTTGAGCTGTTAGCAAAAGCAACCCTGACTCAATTTCTTGTCTTACCTCCCGGCTCACACAACAATCACTGTTCAGACAATCTACCAGCAGGTCGTAGTAGTCCGATAGTTGAGTAGATTTCTTCTATTAGCAAACTCTAGGCAGCAGCTTGCCGAAACTCCAGCCACCAAGTCCGCAGAACCTCCAACCTTGCTCCCATGACCACTGCTCTTTACTACCCTCCTTGATCTCTTCGGAGCCACATCACGATGTGTGTATTAGCCTAACTATTCAGGCTTAATTCTCTATCTCAAATAAGAAAAGCCGCAACCTTTATCAGCTAAGGTTTATAAAATTTAGGAAAGCGTCGTATTCGCGGCTACGTTTCTACGTTGAGAAAATAAGGACTGCCTGAGCCGGAATTCCTCGAAGGTGTCTTTCTAGGATGTCCAATTGTTCCAACACTTCAGCCTGAGTAGTTGCTTTGAGACAGATAACTTGCAGTGTACCCACGCTAATTCAATTCAGGTTTAAAGTGCTAGTTTTAGAATCAGTTACGGACGGCTATACTGCTTGACCATGTCAACTCGCTTTAATCTGTATAAATGCCTTCACTTAAAAGTATTCGGACAATCTTGGCAATATTTTTGATATTGACAGGGATTAAGCTTGCCTATGATTGGAGGGAAATAAGCCTATTAGAGAATAAAAATAGTTACGAGACTTTGGAATCTGCTCTAATATCTCAGGACTGGGAGGAAGCTGATCGCCAAACAAGTCATATTATTCTCCATGAGGCCAAAGGGAAGAAATCTATGCTGACTCCTCTCACAAATATTTCTCTTTTGGAGGTTGAGAATTTTCCTTGCGATGAGCTTTTGAAAATTGACGAACTCTGGCTAAGATATAGTAATTCTCATTTTGGCTTTAGCATTCAAAAGACTATCTGGGATGTTCCCGAAGAGAACGACAGAGCGCTCATAGAAAATAAGACGCGCTTTGATCGTGAAGTTGGTTGGAGTAGTCAAAAAGCTTCCACGTTTAATTTTTCTTTATCTGCTCCAAAAGGACATTTACCCTCTTATCAATGGATAATAAAAACATCGGTAAAGATAGATGGGTTATACCTGTATAAATTCAATGCTTTTCTAAAAAGAATTAAACAGTGTTCTTCTATGTAGTCGTGCCTTTATCAATGGTCTGAATAGAACCGAGAGACTACCCCCTAAGGACTTGATTGCCTATGTATAGGGGCTTTGGGTAGTAACGTATTGTCAATGCTCCCAATTCTTTAGACCGTCCAATCTTCTATTACTAATTCAGCCACCTTCTCAAAGTCTTGATAATTACGTATCAATAAAGTCAGTCCACGAGATATTGTGAGCGCAGCAATGCGAGCATCTATTTTCGCCAGTCGGATTTTCTGCGGTTTGATCTGTTCGTATGTAGCCGCTGCCTGAGTATTAAATGAGACGATCGGCAATGTTCTAAAATCTATTTACTAGCTTTGCCATCATCTCGTATCCTTTTACAGTGCTAGCTGTGTTTGGACTGCGGTTGATGTAGGCATGAATGCCGAGCATTTGCTCGTAATGAGATGGTCTGTATCTAGCAGATATTTCATGCCTCTTGGCGAATCTCAAGAAGTGACTCGTCGCCCTGTCGAATAGCTCTGGCGTACATTAAGAGCCTCTTCAAAAGCAAGTTCATCTTCAAAAGAGCCAGTAATTTGCTGTAGCCAATTTGCTGGCTGATCGGTCGAAACTTGCTTCTGTAATTGCGCGATCGCTGCTTCTACTGCGGCTAGCCTTTTCTCTAGAAGTATGTCTGTCGTCATCTGAGGATCCTTCCCCTGCTGTCTGAAATTAGCCTTGACTTTCTACATGCAACTACTCGTCAAGCATCGCTATAAATTGCGATCATCTGCCGAATCTATCAACTGGCACAAGAAATTATCTATATCTCGGGCGATTGAATCGTAGAGATTTTGAGCGGTGACTAGATTTCCTCGTAGCTGATCTTTGTCAATATCCGCGCCGTAGGCATGCCTAAACATATGGCGAAAGGTTCTTAGCCTATCCATTAAATCGAAGGACTCCTCTGAAAGAAATGCAGGTCGAATCCCCTCCATTGGTTGGCTCATTCTTAATAGCAGCGATCTATGCCAGCCGCCATCAGAGCCAACGTTGTTCTCAAAAGCACTAGCAATCAGCTTCAGGAGGTCCTCTACAGAGCTGTATAAATTATGAATTTGGTAGGCAATGCTATCTAGCTGTCCAGGCGTATCCCAACCGTCTTCTAGTCTAGAATCGAGCTTGTCGCTGACCCGCTCCATCAGTCTGAACTGCGCTTTTATCTCTGCTTTTATTCGGATAGCTCTTTCGCGGTCCATGCTATTCCTTCCTGGCGGATCTTTTCTGCAAAGTGACACTGATCGAGAGGAACCACATCAACGTCTCGCATTACAGGTATTCCAGACATCAGGGCGCAGATATTCCCTTCCTTGTAGGTCTCCACAGCAAGATCAATATCCGACCGCTGAGTAAAACGGTTTGGGACAATTACCGAACCAAATAGATAACCGCTGCTAATGCCGTAACGCTCAGCATTGGCAGTCAACCAATCTAGCGTTTCTTGCAAAATCTGCTGGCGAGTTTGCTCGTTTTGCTTTCTTTCTCTAGCTAGTCTGGCATCAAGTAGGTGAGTGGAGAACGCCATACGAAAACGCCAGCTGGGAAATACAGTGATGTACTTCCATTCTAAGAGACTCGCAAAGTTTTATTGAAGCTGCGAACAGATCTTTTCGGTATCTAGCTCATGGCCGATCACGATGAGTTTGGTTTGACGAGCCTCATCAGCACGCCAGGGGCGATCGTAAAAGTAGTCGAATCGATTGCCGACGCCGTTTAGGACCAGTCGCATGGATTTTCCGGGTACAGCGACGAAGCCTTTGATCCGATAGATCTCTTGCTCGTTGACTAGCTGCGTAAGCTGGCGAACGAGCGCTTTTGGCTCAAATTCCTTATTCAGTGTCAAAGGAATAGAGGTAATGTCTTCGTCGTGATCGTGTTCTTCTTCGTGGTCGTGGTGGCTGTGCCGACTATCAAGGTGATCTTCTACCGCAGCGCCAAAGCCGAGTAGCACATCAGGGCTGATCTGACCGCTGTGACAGGGGACGACTTTTACTCCCGCTTTTAGTTCACTTGCCAACCAGGTTTTGACTTTGGCCAGACTGTCTGATTCCACGCGATCGCTCTTCGTCAGCAGCACCATATCCGCACAGCCAAGCTGATCTTCAAACAGCTCTTCAATCGGTGTCTCGTGATCTAGCTCTTCATCGGCCTGGCGCTGCGCTTCTAGAGCGTCTAAATCACCAACTAAGTCTCCTTTGGCTAACGCTTCGCAATCAACCACGGTAACTACACCATCGACAGTGGCACTCGTCCGAATTTCGGGCCAGCGAAAAGCTTGAACTAGCGGCTTGGGTAAAGCTAGCCCCGAGGTTTCGATGACGACACAATCAAGCTCGTCACGGCGCTCGATCAGCGCTTGCATCGTCGGTAAGAACTCTTCTTGAACGGTGCAGCATAGACAGCCGTTGGCTAGTTCTAGAATGTTGTTTTGAGGATTGCCTGGAGGATTGCTTTTGCTACTGTTCTTTTCTGTAGTGTTTTCTGCTGTAGCGCCTTCTTCGTCACAGACCTGGCAGTCGCGCAGCAGTTCGCCGTCGATGCCAACTTCTCCAAACTCATTGACAATAACGGCGATGCGTCTGCCCTGATTGTTTTGCAGCAAGTGACGGACGAGGGTTGTCTTGCCAGCGCCCAAAAAGCCAGTAATTACGGTAACAGGTAATTTACTCATACTCGGCTTGCTCATACCAATAATCCTCCGACAAAGGCTGCGCCGACGCCCAATACCATGAAGCCAGCGTGACGCACTGAAACCAAACCAGCACTTTGGCTTTGCTCAATCGCTCGTTTGGAAATTAGATAGGCGAGGTAGGCGATCGCACTTTGCACCGCAGCAAACCCAACTAAGTAAGCCACTAAGGGCGTCGGCTCCGCGCCTACTACCGCTTCGCCATAGGCATAGCCATGAAATACACCCGCTAAGGCCGCTAGCAGCATTACCACCATCGGATTTAGGCGATCGCGCATTACTGCTAGCCCGCCAAATAACAAGACCGAAATCGCAATGACTGTTTCTATGATTGGCAGGTTCAATTCTGCTAAATGGAGACCCGTGCCCACTAACGTCGCGACGACAAAAACAGCCGGAATCCGCCAGCCGCCGCTAACGACAGCCGCTAGCAGTCCTACTGCAACAACAAAAGCCAAATGGTCGAAACCAATAACAGGATGACCGATGCCCGAAAGTATCCCTTCAAAAATATTGTCGGGGGCAGTTCCACCAAAGGGATGATGGGCCAGTGCCGGCTTGGCCAGTGTCAAACTAGCTAAGCCTGCAAAGATCGCGCCAGGTAATACCCGACGGCTCAGTAAACGCGTATTCATTGATGACCTTCCTTGTCTGTACCTCGCAGACAGTGGTTGAGTGCAGTGAAAAAGCGCACGGGCATTCTGGCTCAGGCAAAGAAAACAAACTCTGTTTCTCTATTTTTTATAGAGGGATTGCCATTACAGCTGCGGGACAGCGTCGGTTTTTCACCGAACTTTCCCCATGCATGGCTAACTAGACTAGCACGGCGCATAGCGACACAATGATGAAGGTCTGTATCCCTTATCATTTGTAGAAATCTATAGGTCCATCCTGACTCTATCACTATGCTCAAAGCCGTTATTTTCGACTTAGATGGCACCTTAACTGACAGCGATAAAGTACATTTTCAGGTTTTTCAAGCGCTGTTTGCCGAGCGAGATATTGAAATAGACAAAGCGCTCTATAGAGAGAAAATTAGCGGACGGCAGAACAGCGCCATCGTGTCCGACTTCTTTCCCAATATGTCAGCAGAAGAAGGGGAAGCGTTCAGCAGTAATAAAGAAGCGCTGTTTCGGAAACGAGCAAAAGGGTCTCTAGAACCAGCCCTCTAAAGGTAATTTGAGCGTAGCTTAATGATCTCTAAAAGCGAGTCTAAGTAGGGGTTTCAGAAGCTGTATGAAAAGCCATCGCAGGTATCAAATCAGGCTAAGCGCCTAGCCATCAG
>NZ_JADEXO010000024.1 GCF_015207105.1 cf. Phormidesmis sp. LEGE 11477 | reverse complement strand
AGGCTCAGGACTTTCATAAAGCAGCAAGCGCGTCTATTTCTATTTTGTGCAATCTACTGGAACAGCAGGAAAGTGTTCTAAAAGAGACTTTGGCACAAAAAGAAACAGAGTCAGCTCTTATTCAACAAAAGAGCCTTCAGCTAAAGGCCATCGAGACAGCTCTCAGCGATTTGACTGCGACAGCGTTTAGCCAACACAAATAAATCTACTAAAAGGAGCGATACTATGTACAACTTTTCACCCCTAATACAGGCAGGAATCGCTGCCGGGAAATACATTCCAGTTGAGACAGCAGCAGGCGTGCCGATTGGAATGGTTCGAGACGCTGCAACAGGTCAGTTTGCCGCACACGCTATCGGTATGGGACTTAATCCTCTGACGGCTATCCCCTCGATGGCGATGGGCGCAGGCCAACTGTACCAGGGACATAAAGCACTCCAGGGAATCAAGGCGCTTTCTGCCTCAGTAGCGACATTGCAAGCGACTACGGCGGTAATTGGCGTAGGTGTCGTGGGCGTTGCGGCACTGTCGGCTGTGAATCTTTGGCAAACGCTCAAGCTCAGAAAGGACGTGCAGCAAATGCGAGTCGAGGTCAGAGAAGGATTTATTGACCTCAAGCAGGTATTTGCAGACCAGGGCGCTGAACTAATTGAGCACATTCAGCACGTATCAGAAGATGTAGAGTTCAGGGCTCATCGGACGATTTTAGCGAGAGCTTATGGCTTGTTTGACAAAGCAATGAATCGGCTTGCCTCTGCGGTAACCATGCAGGACTTGAGGGCGCGCAACGATGAGGTCAAAGCGGCTAGAGATATGATGTTTCAGGCTCTGTCTGATTATGATAATAGCCAGCTCATGAGCGGTATTGGTTCGATTGCTTACGTTCGTCGGCGCGAATGTGTGTGGGTGATTGAGCAAGCGATCGCAATGACTTATCAAATGCAGGGCGAATGGCAAACGGTGGGCGATCGCCTAATTAGTCTCAATGCAACTATCCGTAAAGACGCTGTAGCCACCTTAGATAAAGTCAAAACTGATGATGAGCTAGACTTTTTATTTCCAGAACTTACTCGAATTCGTAATCACGATTTAGTCGCTATCAATGCCTGGAATGATCATATTGAATGGTCTAAAACGCTTTCTAGCGAAGAAATGAATCAACTCAATGCGCTGACCGAGGATGACGCTGAAGAGACTGAAAATGACATCGCTACAGAAGATCCTGCTGACGACAAGCCAATTGAGTACTCGCTTTATGAGGAAGCCAAGTCTAATTTTGTGCCCGAGGCTTTGCATGAAAGCCTCGTCTATTCCTTTAGTACAGAGCGGCGGCGACAGGGCGAAGTGTATATTGCCGAAAGAGCAGCCTTAGAATCTCTAACAGCGTTCAACCCTCAGAACCTAAGCAAAGCTTCGCCGCTCGCGGTAGCAAATTTAGAGCTGTACTTTGAACTCAGAGATGAGTCTTTGGTAGATGAAGCAGAGGATATTGCGATCGCAGCATAACCAAAGACCAACCATCGCCCCCTGACTGAAAATCATCGCAGTCAGGGGCTTTTGCTTATGAGGAGCATTTCACGCTTCCGCATCAGAATCCGCCAGAACTTGCGACATTAGTAATGTGTGTAAGCCTTGGACGCTTCTAAATTACTTGTCATTAGTCAGAAACGTTGTGCAGCCGGTTGAAAGCGCAGTCGCTGCATGAATCGCATCAGGCAATTTTAGTTTTGTACTAACTCTGACCCTAGCGGCTTCCAAAAGAATGCTACGACTCACAGGCAGTGCAGTCGTGTTACTTGTAGCTGTGATGGCTTCAATATAGGCTGTCTGTTTAGGGATATCCCCGTCTCTGATAGACCTAACCAAGATTTCTGCAAGCGTTAGTTCACTAGTAACAATTGTCAATGAATACATCTGTGCAGCTTTGAACAGAGCAGTGAGCGAAACGCTATATTCGGCAACATTTTCCAAAGCATAAATCCAAATGTTGGCGTCTAGATAGATACGGTTGCCTTTCAGTAGCTGTATCAATCCCATGAATCACGCTCTTGTCGAATGTAAGCATCAATTTCGGCAACGCTGGAAAAGCTACCTTTAGCAGCTCCTATAAAGTCACTCAGGTTTTTCAAAGGCTTTTTCGGCTCTTCAGAGGCTGCTTCTACCAGTACGATGACTTCCACAGTAGCCCCTTCCGGTAATTCATCTGAATGCACTTCAACTAGGCCACCAGGTTGGACAGTTGCTTTGGCTTTGATAGTTTGGATCATGTTTACTTCCAACGAGTGAGGAGGCTGCGATCGCCATTCATGGCTAGCCGATCTCTATTTTGCGCTCTGTTCCTCCATTCGAGTCATTCTGATTCTATTTCGATATAGAAGCCCCGACACACCCACACCTCCGGTTCGGTAACCCCCCCTTCAGCAAACCACCTGTGATTAAGCACTATAGAGATAACCTTTTGAGCAAACCTCTATAACTATCCAGATCGGAGCATACACATGGGAAAAGTCGTCGGAATCGACCTTGGAACCACAAACTCGGTAGTCGCAGTCATGGAGGGCGGTAAGCCTTCTGTAATTGCTAACGCCGAAGGTTTTCGTACTACACCTTCAGTCGTCGCCTACGCGAAAAATGGCGATCGCCTTGTGGGTCAGATCGCCAAGCGTCAGGCGGTAATGAACCCAGAAAACACCCTTTATTCAGTTAAGCGCTTTATTGGCCGCCAGTACGACGAAGTCAATAACGAATCGAGCGAAGTCCCCTACAAAATTGCGAAAGTAGGCGGCAATGTCAAAATCGAAACGTCTGACGGCAAGCAGTATGCGCCTGAAGAAATCTCCGCTCAAGTCTTACGCAAGCTAGTAGATGACGCTAGTAAGTACCTCGGCGAGAAAGTTACTCAGGCTGTGATCACGGTTCCTGCTTACTTTAACGACTCTCAGCGTCAGGCAACTAAAGATGCTGGTAAAGTCGCAGGCGTTGAAGTGCTGCGGATTATCAACGAGCCCACAGCCGCTGCGCTGGCTTACGGTCTAGATAAGAAGAGCAACGAAACTATCCTGGTCTTTGACTTGGGTGGTGGTACGTTTGACGTTTCTATTCTAGAAGTTGGCGACGGTGTCTTTGAAGTCCTGGCAACCTCTGGTGATACTCACTTGGGTGGTGACGACTTCGACAAGAAGCTGGTTGACTACCTGGCTCAAGACTTTCAGAACAAAGAAGGCATTGACCTTCGCAAAGACAAGCAGGCACTACAGCGTCTGACTGAAGCGGCTGAGAAAGCCAAAATCGAACTCTCTAGCGTTAGTCAAGCCGAAGTCAACTTACCGTTTATTACCGCAACTCAAGACGGGCCTAAGCACTTAGAGACTACGCTGACTCGGGCTAAGTTTGAAGAGCTTTGCTCTGATTTGATCGATCGCTGTGGCGTACCCGTTCAGAATGCGCTTAAAGATGCCAAGCTCGGCAAGTCTGATATCGATGAAGTCGTCTTAGTAGGTGGCTCTACCCGCATTCCGGCGGTTCAGCAATTGGTTGAGAAGATTTTGGGTAAAGCACCTAACCAGACCGTTAACCCTGATGAAGTGGTTGCGATTGGCGCGGCTATTCAAGGTGGCGTCTTGGCAGGTGAAGTCAAAGACATCTTGCTGCTAGATGTAACACCGCTGTCGCTGGGTGTAGAAACTCTAGGCGGCGTCATGACCAAGCTGATCAACCGCAACACCACCATTCCTACCAAGAAGTCTGAGGTGTTCTCGACGGCGGTAGACGGCCAGACCAATGTAGAAATTCATGTTCTACAGGGTGAGCGTGAAATGTCTAGCGACAATAAGAGCTTAGGAACTTTCCGCCTAGACGGTATTCCTCCAGCTCAGCGCGGCGTCCCGCAAATCGAAGTGACTTTTGACATCGACGCTAACGGCATCTTGAACGTCACTGCAAAGGACAAAGGATCAGGCAAAGAGCAGTCCATCAGCATTACTGGAGCCTCTACGCTGTCTGATACTGAAGTAGATCAAATGGTCAAAGATGCAGAGTCCAACGCGGATGCTGATAAAGAGCGACGCGAGCGGATCGATCGAAAGAATCAGGCTGACTCCTTAGCTTATCAGGCTGAAAAGCAGGTCGAGGAGTTAGGGGATAAAGTCCCGGCTGAAGACAAGGAGAAGATTGAGGCTCAAATCAAAGAGCTGAAAGAAGCCCTTGCTGCTGAGGACGACGACAAAATTAAGTCGGACATGGAGGCCCTACAGCAGGCGCTCTATGCCCTTAGTAGCAATCTGTATCAGCAGGGCGGTGACGCGCCAGATGCCGATGCAGCGCCTGAAGATGCAGCGGATGGCGAAGCTTCTACAGGTGGCGAAGACGATGTCATTGATGCTGAATTCTCTGAAACTGAGAAGTAGGCAGCTCTAGTGTTAGTGCGCGATCGCCTTCACCATAGACGCGCACTCGTCTGCTGCTAAGAGTGATGGCAGTGTATAGCAATCGAACAATATAGCGAGCAAGCACAGGTGGATAGTTCTACCTGTGCTTTTCTATTCTTACTTGAGGCCAATTAGAGTTAATAGCCCCTTGCCAGTGATCAGTTCTATGAGGATTAGTGCCATAAAACCAACCATCGCTGCTCTGCCGTTGAGCTGCTCTGCGTATTCATTAAATCCTTTCTTTGGCCGCTGCATATTGGGCACTTTAGTCGGCTGAAGGTTGGCCATAGCTGTCCTTTTAGATGTATTGCTTGAGATGTATTGCTCAATCATTGTCACCAGCGATCGCCTCCCCAGTCAATGATCAATAATCTAGTCAACCGGACTGTTTTCACAATGAGCGATTCTCTTATAGAGGAGGTTCCTCTATGTATGAGAGGAACGTATGAGAGGAACGCGAATGACTCGTATAGTTTCTAACGGGTGAGTTGATCCCATTGAGCTAAGCGGCTCGCTAGCGCGCGTAGACTGAGGCGAGTATGCCGCAAGAAATGCTGTAGCGGTCAAGATCACTGTGGACGCCGGTATAGATTACTACCAATCATCAAAACTACGGCTGACTTTAGCTATAGTTGAGCTCATTCATTCAAGTGGAAAATATTGTTTAATACTGCGTATCATCTGCCTGTCTGCTCGAAGGGAACCTCTTCACCTAGGGTTTGCGCCAGTGTTTGGGAGCGTTTAAATCGGTGACTGCCAATTTTAGGAGACTATCCAAACGGCTGTGTAGGCGGCTGCAAAGCCAGCCCTATTGGCTAGCTAGTGTGATCGTTACGCTGCTATTGCTAGGGTTGCGGCAGATAGGAGCAGTACAGTCTCTAGAGCTGCTGACTTATGACTACATGCTGCGGTTACGACCTGATAAAGGGCCAGATCCTCGCTTGCTAATTGTCGAAGTAACCGAGCAAGATGTTAGCCGTCAAAGTGAATGGCCGATGTCTGATCAGACGCTAGCTAACCTTTTAAACGAACTTCAGTCTTATTCCCCTAAAGTCATTGGGCTAGATATCTACCGCAATATTTCTCATGGCGATGGTCAGTTAGCGCTGCGCGCTGCGCTCGATCAGCCCAATATAGTCGCTATTACCAGTTTAGGAATAAGCGCTGATGATGCCATTCCGCCACCGCCAGGCATGCCAAACGATCAAGTTGGCTTTAACGAATTTCCGATCGATAATGACGGGATCTTACGCCGAGGACTTCTGTACGCGCAGGTTGAGCAAAAACCACTATATTCCTTTGCACTACAGCTAGCGCTGAAGTATTTAGAGCCTAAGGGCTACAAGTTTGCGGTTGACCGCGAGAAATTGACAATCGGAGAAAAGACTTTCTCGGCTTTAACACCTAATTCGGGCGGTTATGAAGCTGTCGATGCGGGCGGCTACCAGATTTTGCTGAACTATCGATCTGCCGATCGGGTGGCGCGTACAGTGACTTTGACAGAGATGCTAGCAGGAGAAGTCGATCCTGACTGGATAGAAGATAAGATCGTTTTAATCGGGGTGACAGCGCCTAGTAAAAAAGACTTTTTCTACACGCCGTATAGTTCGGGCCAAGACGACGAACATGTGATGTCTGGAGTGATAGTACATGCTCAGATTGTCAGTCAGATATTAAGCAGTGTTTTAGGGGAAAACAGTGTTTTTTGGTACTGTGCCAATTCGGTAGAGATCGGCTGGATTTGGCTGTGGTCGCTAGCTGGCGGTCTGTTGGTATGGCAGATGAGGCGGTCTGTCCTTTTGGGTGTGGGACTAGTAGCTGGTTTACTTGCCTTGACGGGATGTACGCTAGTTGCTTTTAGCTTGACAGGCTGGATCCCTTTTGCAGCGCCTGCTATAGGTTTTCTACTAGCCGGAGGCGGGTTGATTACGTACCAGGTCTTTTACCAATCTTTTTATGATTCGCTGACGGGTCTGCCTAATCGGACATTGTTTGTTCAGAGGCTAAGGCGATCGCTTGCTAATAAAAAAGGCACTAATGCTGATCTTTCCTTAGCCGTGCTGACTTTAGATGTGGATCACTTTAAGGCAATTAATGAAAGGTTTGGTCACCACTTCGGCGATCGGCTGTTGATTCATCTAGCTCAGCGAATTAGAACAGTCCTGCCGTTACAGCATAGTTTGGCTAGGCTAGGAGATGACGAGTTTGCCGTATTGCTTCCTGTCGCTGGTGCCAGTCAGGCTGCTCAGGTAGCAGAGCAGTTGTACAGCGAGTTTGAGTCACCTTCCACCGTTGACAAGCAGACAATGACTAACAGCTTTAGTATCGGTATTGCGCTGAGCCAGGATGAGTCGTCAGAGCAGGCGGAGATGCTGCTACAAGATGCGCTAAGGGCAATGACGCGATCGCGAGTATTAGGTAAAGATCGCTATGAAATTTTTGATCCAGAGATGCGATCGCAAGCCGTAGAGCGCTTTGAGATAGAAGCTCAACTGCGTCAGGCCATCGAGCGGCGAGAATTCCTTTTGTACTATCAGCCGATTGTAGACTTGCGAACAGGATATTTAGCTGGGTTTGAGGCGTTGGTTCGGTGGCAGCATCCACAAAAAGGATTTGTGTCACCGCAGGCTTTTATTTCAACAGCAGAAGAGACCGGCCTGATCATCCCGATGGGCCGGTGGATTCTAGAAGCTGCCTGTCAGCAAATGTACCATTGGCAGCACCAGTTTGCCGCTGCTAGAGACCTAATGGTCAGCGTCAATCTATCGATCAAGCAGTTTAATCA
Organism: cf. Phormidesmis sp. LEGE 11477; assembly: GCF_015207105.1. Lineage (GTDB taxonomy): Bacteria > Cyanobacteriota > Cyanobacteriia > Phormidesmidales > Phormidesmidaceae > Phormidesmis. The sequence continues at coordinate 52,602 of NZ_JADEXO010000024.1, read as the reverse complement.
GCCTAACTTGACCGAAGAGGTAGCAGCGATTTTAGCTAGAACGAAGCTTGATGGGCACAGTTTGAAATTAGAGCTGACTGAAAGTGCCGCGATGGAGGACGTGGGTGATACCATCGACCAGCTCGCTAAGCTTAAGGCTTTGAATCTGAAGCTGAGTTTAGATGATTTTGGCACCGGATATTCTTCGCTGAGCTATTTGCATCAGATTCAGACAGATACACTAAAGGTCGATCAGTCTTTTGTGGGACGCATGGAGGCAACGGCTAATGAAGATGGTGAGATCGTCAAAACAATCATCAGCTTAGGCCATCAGCTAGGGATGGATGTAATTGCAGAAGGGATTGAAACCGCAGCGCAGCTGGCTGTCTTACAGGCTTTAAAGTGTAACTATGGTCAGGGCTATTACTTTGCGAAGCCGCTGCCAGAAGAAGAGGCCACCCGTTTGATTGAGATGAATAAAAACTGGCTAATTGATGATCGAGCAGCTTGAAACTCTAGCCGTCTAAAAGCTTTCACCTGATAGAGATTAAAGCCTACAACCGATGATCTACGTGCTATTTTGATCAGAACAACAGCTAGGGTAGTTAGATTTTATGGCGAGTTCAGTAGAGTGGACGACAGAGGCCGAAGCGCTATTGAAGGAAATTCCCTTCTTTGTAAGACCCGCAGCCCGCAAGAAGATAGAGAAGTTTGCAAGAGAAAGAGAGATCTCTACAATTTCCGAGTCAGTGTATAAAGAAGCCAAGCAGCAGTTTGGCCGTAAGCAATAAGAAAGCCCACTAGTGAAGCTCTACGCTCCGCCAGTGGGCTAAAGATGTGTGAGAAACATCTAAAAGATCGAAAGCACTAGTTGATAACTTTGCTGTCTACTTCAATGACAGTAGCTGTCTTGGGTGCAGTATCTCTAATGTTCTCAGTAGCTGTGCTTTCGGCCACTGGCTGAGAGACATTGACCCAGGCACGTACCTGTCCGAATCGATCTTTGAGGGTGATGTACTGCTCACCGTAGCGATCGCCTAGCAGAACATCTAGTCTACTCGCCTGCTTTTGAGTCTGCGCTTTGATCTGAGGAAATAGTTTTGCTTTGGCAGCGCTTGCCACAGTTTTAAGCACTTTAATCAAGCGATCGGTAAAGTCCGGCGTGCTCTCTTCCTCTTGCCATACTTGATTAACCGCTTCAGCCGCCTGCTGACTTTTTGATTTGAAGGTAGAAACCGCTTCAGTAGTCACTTCCTTAGCAATTGGGCTGATTACAGTGCGTCCAGCCTGAAACTCTTCACGAGTCTCTGAAAAAGCCTGCTTGAGAATGCTAGAAATCCGCTGGGCACGCTGAGAGCTTTCTTTAGCCAGCGTCTTGAGTTTTTCGGCAGTCGTTGGCTCCGTGGCAGCAGACTCTGAAAGATTAGAGAAAGTTTCTTGTGTGTAAGTCATGGTTTGTTCCTTAGTTAAGACAGTTGAACGGGAAAACAATTGAACGGGAAAGTATGAAAAGAGGTTGAGAAAAGATTTAGTGCCCTCACCTTCGTCCTAGCGCAGCGCCTCAGCTAACGGTGACAGCCTCTACGTTGATGGTCTTAACGTTGTCAGTATCCATGACAGTTTCTAGTTCTGTCTTGATAGTGTTGTTAAAAAGCTGTCTTTTCTTCAGCGCTTCGGTCAAAAGCTGACTGATTTCCGAAATCAAAAGGCTAGCGACAATACCATCGTCAATCCAGCCAATCAAAGGAATTGCATCAGGGGAGATATCGAGCGGACTGACTAAGTAGAACAGAGTCCCAAAGATGACGAGCCAGCGATACCTATCGTGTTTAAGAGCTTTGCGATACCAGTTGTGAAGAGCGCCAGAGAGTTGTTGTTTCATCTGCTGTTTGAGTGAGGGCTTTGTTTCAACAGTTCTATAATCGCAGATGAGGCAAGCGCCGTCAGGTGTGGAAGATACGCCGAACCTTGGACGGGGCGGTTGTCTAGAAGCGGACGGTTAACCGAACATAGCAATGCCTAGGCGAGACCGATAGAGGAATCACTGCCAGATCGAAGCTAGCTATCATGCGATCGCCTACCTACAACCAAGATGCTGATATTTTGGCTCAGGGCTTTGACAAATTCTTCAGCTTTTATCTCTCTGGTCTCGGTTGTAGCTGGCTACTTCATGCAGTGTCACTTTGCCATCATTATTCAGATCGGCTACGGGGTTACCCAAATTAACCTGCCCTGCACTTGCAGAAGCCGCCGATAGGGTTGTGAACATGACAACAGTTAATACAGAGAACAGAAAACGTTTCATCTTAGTAGCCTCAATGCAGTGTGGCGCTAACTCAAAGACGGTAGGCGCTATCACCATTTACATTTTTCACAATAGAGAGACTGTCCGAATGCCGTCCTATGCTGGATTAAGTTTCAGATGAGACAATACTGAACAGCATTAATCTTGTTGCATTGAAGGCATTGCTATCACCAAACTCACAGTAGCCATTCGGCGAAGCGGTTACGTTCTAAGTCCTTTATCATGCGACGAATAGTGTCAAGTAAAGGCTTGATATCAGCCTCGCACACGCTGTAAATTTCTTCTTCATCTATTTCAAAGTAAACATGAGCGAGGATATTTCTCAGCGCCATGATGTCTCGCCATGGAATATCTGGATAATTGGATAGCAGCTTTCCTTCCGTTCTTTGATCGATTTGCTTAAAAGATTCACCTACTGCCAATAGCACCATACAGATCGAGTCTAGATGCTCTTTCCCTGTCGAAGTAGTCAAAAAATCTTCAGGCTTAGAGATACTCTGAAATCTCTCAGGAATTAGCTCTGTAGCTTCTAGAATTCGCTTCAGTCTATCTATTAGCTCGCTCTTCGCATACATAGATTGATTCTTTTTCCAAACGAGCTTTAAACCGAGGGCTCATACGCTCTCGATAGCGGATAACATCTACTGATCTTCCTAAGACTTCTACCAGTTCTTCTCGAAGACGAGCAGTCATAAACAAGTTTGGACTATCGGTCTCGAACACAATATCAACGTCACTATCAGGTCTTGCTTCCTGGCGGGCATAAGAGCCGAAGTAGCCTAAAGCACGTAAATTCAGCGCTGAGCCTCTCCTCTGCTTGAACTCTCTTAACAGTTGCTGTAGGTTTTCCTGGTCAAGAACTTCTTTCTCCATATAGCTATGTCTTCTGTACAACTATGCCTCTGCTCGACTCGGTTCTCAGTCTCTGTTTGACTGACTTCTCAACCAATCTTATCAATACCGCGCTTGCCGCCGACAGGCGGCCATGTAGTCTACTATAGTTGATTGATTCGTTCTATAGTTAATCGATTCCGTTTTACTAATTTTCAGCGCTTTTTGAGCCCGATATCGCTATGAGCAAAGGCACACTTTTTGACAAAGTTTGGGACGCCCACACCGTAGGCACACTGCCTTCTGGCCAAACTCAGCTATTCATTGGCCTACACCTGATCCATGAGGTGACTAGTCCACAAGCCTTTGCCATGCTAAACGAGCGCGGTCTTAAGGTGATGTACCCTAATCGCACCATCGCCACGGTCGATCACATCGTACCGACAGAAGATCAGTCGCGCCCCTTTGCCGATCCGATGGCAGAGAAGATGATGGCGGCGCTAGAGGCCAATACTTCTGAGCACGGTATTCGCTTTTTCAATGTCGGATCTGGCTCTCAAGGAATTGTGCATGTGATCGCACCAGAACAGGGACTGACCCAGCCGGGAATGACGATCGCCTGTGGGGACAGCCATACCTCTACGCATGGGGCTTTTGGCGCGATCGCATTCGGTATCGGCACTAGCCAAGTTCGAGATGTGCTCGCCTCTCAAACGCTGGCCCTAGCGAAGCTGAAAGTTCGCCGCATTGAGGTGAATGGGGAACTGCCTGAAGGCGTGTTTGCCAAAGACATTATTCTGCATATCATTCGTAAGCTAGGCGTGAAAGGCGGAGTCGGCTATGCCTATGAATTTGCCGGTAGCGCGATCGCCAGCCTGTCTATGGAAGGGCGAATGACGCTGTGCAATATGTCGATTGAAGGCGGCGCTCGCTGCGGCTACGTCAACCCAGACCAGGTCACCTACGACTATATAAAAGGACGCGATTTCGCTCCTAAGGTTGAGCAGTGGGATGATGCGATCGCCTGGTGGAAGAGTCTGCGTAGCGACGCGGACGCCGAATACGATGACGTAGTTAAATTTGACGCTGCCGAGATTGCACCGACAATCACTTGGGGCATCACGCCTGGGCAGGGCATCGGCGTAAACGAGACGATTCCCACGCCAGAGACCCTGCCAGAAGACGAGCGACCTATTGCCGAAGAAGCCTATCGCTACATGCAGCTTTCGCCAGGGCAGCAGATTGAGGGTACCAAGGTTGACGTTTGCTTTATTGGTAGCTGTACCAACGGCAGGCTCAGCGACTTGCAAGAGGCGGCTAAAGTTGCTGAGGGTCGCCGCGTTGCTTCTGGGGTAAAGGCGTTTGTCGTCCCTGGCTCGGAGCGGGTGAAGGTAGAGGCCGAAGCGGCAGGGCTAGATAAGATATTTGAGGCGGCAGGGTTTGAATGGCGTCAGCCTGGCTGCTCTATGTGTCTGGCGATGAACCCTGATAAGCTACAGGGCACTCAGATTAGCGCGTCTTCTTCTAATCGGAATTTCAAGGGGCGGCAGGGATCGTCTTCGGGGCGAACGCTGCTGATGAGTCCGGCAATGGTGGTTTCGGCAGCGGTCACCGGACAGGTCACTGATGTTCGGCAGTTGGAACCCGTCTAGCAGATGTTCGTAGCAGATGTTTCGAGAATAGGTTAAGAGAAGGTTTAGAGAGCTTTGTATTTTGCAATACATCTCTTAACCTACTCTTTTTTAACGGTTAACTTTTGTCTTGCAAGATAGGTCCAAAAGATTAGATCTATCGGGGCTATTGTTTTGTCTTTGACTACGTCTGTACCGGTTCGTGAGACATCGACGCCATTTGTCAAGCATCTAGAAAGACTGTACGAGGAGCGATCGCTCGTTACCTACACTGCCGGATTGACCATCCCGCTACAGTCTCAGCATATCTACATTATTTGTCGGGGCACCGTTCAGCTGCATACAATCCATGCCGATGGTAATGAGACGATCGTCGGACTCTGCGGCTCAACGATGGCGTTTGGCGCATCACTGACTCACATCCACCCATACTGGGCAACCGCACTGAGTGAAGTTAACCTGCTGCCGCTGTCTATCAGTGAAATAGAATCTTCTCCGGCGCTATCGGCAGCCCTGTTTCCGCAGTTAGTTCGTCGTTTACAGCAGACAGAAGCGTGGCTAGCTTTTTCGGGCAAGCGCCTAGTGACCGATCGTCTACGTAGCCTGATCGTTCAGCTGGCTCAAGATTTTGGTCAAGTTGGGCCCGATGGCGTCCGCATCACCATCAGGCTAACCCATCATCAGCTAGCGACGATCATTGGCACCACCCGAGTGACTGTGACCAGGCTGCTACGCGATTTCAAAAATGAGGGCTGGCTAAGGGTGCATCGCCGTCAGCTAATTGTGACGCCTCAGAGTCTGGGAATTTCTGTCTAGAAATTTCTGTTTAAGAGTTTCCACCCAAAAAAAACTCCTCTAAAAACCTCTTAGGTTTTACAAACTTGCCACCCTCTCGCCTGTTATTAAACAAGAGAGAGGGTGGCGTTCATGAAACGACCTACGCACCAACTACTACGCCGCCATTAGGATGGAGCACCTGCCCAGTGATATAAGAGGAATCTTCGGACGCTAGGAATACAAAGCAGGTGCCGACTTCTACTGGTTGACCGGGGCGCTTCATCGGTACCTGCTTGCCAAAGCCTTCTACTTGATCGGCAGGGAAGGCGTCGGGGATGAAAGGCGTCCAGATTGGGCCAGGGGCAACGCCGTTAACGCGAATGCCTTTTTCTAGAACGCGCTGAGAAAGCGATCGCAAAAATGCCAAGTTCGCCCCTTTCGTGGTCGAATAACTCAGCAGCGAATCATTGCCCTTATACGCATTGATAGAGGTGGTTATGATGATTGAGCTGCCCTCTTTCAGATGCGGCAAGGCCGCCTTTGTGAAGTAGAACATTGGAAAGACATTGGTGCTAAAGATGCTACCCAGCCTAGCCGAGTCAATCTCTTCCCAATCATCTTCCATGTACTGCTCAGCCGCGTTGCTGACTAGGATGTCTAGCTGCCCGAGCTGATCTACTGTCTTTTGCACGACTTCTTGACAGAAAGTCTCGTTACTAATATCTCCAGGCAGCAGCAGGCACTTCTGCCCTTGCGCTTCTACTAGCGACTTTGTTTTCTCAGCGTCCTTTTGCTCATCCAGGTAAGAAATGGCCACGTCAGCGCCTTCTTTCGCATACAGCACTGCGACCGATCTGCCAATCCCACTATCACCGCCAGTAATTAGCGCCACTTTACCTTTGAGCTTTTCACTACCTTTGTAGCTCTCGCGATCATAAATGGGCGCGGGTGTCATCTCATGCTCATGAGCGGGCTGTTTGTCTTGCGACTGAGCGGGGATCTGATCAGCGGAAATGGGCATCTCTTTATTTTCGTTAAAGTACCCTTTTAGAAAAGCGGTTTTGAACAGCTTTTTTTACCTCCTAAAAGTAGACTTTTAGGCCACTTTACTCTACTAAACCTATACCAGCAGGTCTATACCGAAAGAACCAAGAGAAAGACCTTACTTCTTGGGCTAGTAGAGCCTTGAGCCTGGCAACTGGTGTATCGATTGGCTTGTCTACTGGCTTACCGTGTTGGCCTACTGATCTGAGTCTCTTGGCTCAGTTGCGCCCACAACGGTGCTAAACAAACGCGCTCCCCACCCGCAAACTGCAACAAAGAATAACAGTGTCAAAGGCGCTAGGCCCGCAAAAGGAAAGATAATCAGTAGCAGAATTGAAAGAATGATTGCAAGTCGGCCCAAGTCACTATTCATGGTTTTTCTAATCTTCTTATCAAGACAACGCAAACGAAAGAATGTTAGTAGCGTAGTGGTCTAACTCAAACTATGCCCTCAGTCGGAAGACAAGTTTTTGGCAAGTGACTTATTCTCATAGCGTGAGTTTTAAGAAAATCTTTATAAACTCTCATTGATAGCAACCTAGAGACGAGTATGAACAATTTTCTACATGTGGGCCAGCTAGTGACGCTAGGTAGATTGCGGCGCTTGGTCATTGTGCTAGTAGCGGGGCTGCTGGTGATGTTGATGACAACGGCTTGTACGCCGTCTGATACATCGGCTAGCCAAATGAATGTGCCTGAGGCTACGCCTGCCGATGTCCAAAGAGCTCAGAGTAATTTAAGTGACGAATCAATAGACGAAGATGTCCTGTCACAGCAAGGCGCGTCTCAAGCTCGCCGCAGCGACAGCAGCTCGATTCAGTAGCCGTAATCAGTAGCCATAGCAATGCATAGCTCTGATGTTGTACTAGCTGGACTATCTGCACTTTTCCTAGCGCTAATTCACGTGGTGGCTAGCCGGTTCAAGTTCTTGAAGCGATCGCCTCGCAGTCGATGGCTTTCTTTCGGTAGCGGGGTCTCGGTCGCCTATGTCTTTGTCCATGTGCTGCCTGACTTGAGTGAGGCCCAATCAGAATTTCAAGAGAGTACCACTGCCCTCTCGGCGATTGAACACCATGTGTATGTCCTAGCGTTGCTAGGGATGATTGCATTCTATGGTCTAGAAAGAGCCGCTAAGGTTTCTAGGCATCGAAGCAGACAAGAAGGCGATGGCGACGAGACCCAACCGGGTGTGTTTTGGCTACACATGGTGTCTTTTGGACTGTATAACGCGCTGATCGGCTATTTACTGATGCATCGCGAAGAACCGAGCTTAATCGGGCTGTGGCTGTATGTGATCGCTATGGCGCTTCACTTTCTAGTCAACGACTACAGCCTATGGGAAGACCACAAACGGCCTTATTCTCGCGTGGGTAAGTGGATATTAGCAGCGGCTGTCATCTGTGGCTGGGTAATTGGTACCCAAACCGAGATAGACGAAGCCATCACAGCCGTGCTGTTTGCCTTTCTAGCTGGCGGTATCATCTTGAACATCTTGAAAGAAGAGCTGCCTCAAGAAAGGGAGAGTCGATTTTGGACGTTTGCTATTGGAGCAGTTGGCTATTCTGGTCTGCTGCTAGTCTTGTAACGCTAGTTCATTGTTAGCTGTTAGGTGCAAGTCGGATGCGATCGCCCAGAGTCCGCAGTTGTCCGCAGTTGTCCGCAGCTGTGAGTTTAGCGCTTAATCGCATCGCGCAAGTCCGCCAAATCCGTGTACGAATCAGCTAAGTCAATCAGGCTATCGCTAGTCATAGACTGCAGGCTCACCACCTCAATAAACGTACCGCGCTGACTTAGCACCTGCAGCGCGTAAGCCAGGTTGCCATCGCCGCCTAGTAAAGTGATATTTGGACAGTATTCTGCAATACGCATCATATCAACGGCCATCTCTACATGCATGTTTGCCTTGCGAGAGCCATCGGGTAGATTGGTTAGCTCTTTGCTGACGACACGATGCCCATGACGGTTGAGCCACAGCAAAAAGCCACGCTGCTTTTCGTTTTGAGGATCTACGCCCGTGTAGAAATACGCCCGCAGCAGACGACGGCCTCTGACTAGAGAGGTCAAGAGACGGCGATAGTCTACTTCTATGTTCAAATGGGAGGCTGCATAGAAAAGATTAGAGCCATCAATAAAGATGGTGATTAGATCGCTACTTTGAGTCACAGGCCAAGAGTTCGCTGGCGGACTAGGCTGGGTTTTGATAGTTTTTCTGTCTGACTTGCTACCTGGCTTGAGTGAATTAGCAGTAGCATCACGCTCCTTCCTTTTACTTGCTGTTTTAGGAGGCTCAGGTGAAGAATCGCTGGTGCTGTTTTTCTTACTAGGCGAATCACTGGGCAAATTAGTAGACAAAACAGGCGATGAAAGCTTCGATGTGGATTTAGGTTTGGTAGAAAGCTTGGTTCTAGAGCGGGTTCTTCTAATCGTAGCTTGCACTTCAGTATTAGCCGCTTCAGCACTAGCCAAAGGGTGGTCTGTAACGCTAGCTTCACGATCAGAAGCCTTACTTTGGCTAGGATCACGACTATCGTGCTCGTCAGCTTTTTTCATATCACACGGAGGCGTCGCCTCTGTATTGGCAAAGTCGGTATCAGATAACTTCAATGGAACTCTGGATATATCAAAATGTTGCGAACTTTAACATCGTAAAGGCTGAGTACTCACCTTTCTCAAATGTCAGCAAATAATTTAATAATGCCCGAGACTAAGACTATTAGAGAGCATGAAACGATTTACGCAGCTGTTTTTAGACGTAGATGCCACCACATCGACGAACGCAAAAGTCAGGGCCATACAGCAATACTTTCACGATGAAAACCCCCAAAATGCGATATGGGCGCTTTATCTGCTGATGAGTAAAACGCGAAAGCGGCTGATTACTTCTCGGGTGCTGCGCGAGATCTTTTTACAGATTTCAGAGATACCAGAATGGCTGTTTGAGGAGAGCGCCTCGCATGTCGGCGATACGGCAGAGACTATTGCCTTGCTGCTGCGCGATGTCTCAATCGAGCCAACGGGTACTTCGAGCGCAGGGGGTGACACGCCGCTGCATGAGTGGATGGAGTCGGTGATTCCGCAGGTCAAGGAAATTAAGGATAAGGAAAGCGATCGCCTGAAAAACCTCGTTATCGACTGGTGGGCTAATTTACAAGACGATGAGATCTTCGTGCTCAACAAGGTGCTAACGGGCGCTTTTCGGATGGGGGCAAGTACCAAGCTAGTGGTCAAAGCGCTGTCGGCGGAGTATGGGCTGACAGAGGCGGTTCTAACCCATCGGCTGATGGGCGACATTGAGACTACGGGCGAGTTTTATCAGGCTCTGATCGATCCAGATGAAACCGATGCAAGCCCCAGTAGACCTTATCCCTTCTTTTTGGCAGCGCCGATTGATGTAGAAAAGTTTGCGGCTGAGCCGATGGAGCAGTGGCAGGCTGAGTGGAAATGGGATGGCATTCGCGCTCAGCTGATCTACCGGGAGGGCCAGCTATTTATCTGGTCGCGAGGAGAAGATCTGATTACCCACCAGTTTCCTGAGTTCGAGTCGGCAGTCGGCGTGATACCTGATGGAACTGTACTAGATGGCGAGATTGTCTGTTGGGATGCAGAGAAACCGCTAGACTTCAATTTTTTGCAAAAGCGGCTGGGCCGAAAGCGAGTAACTAAGAAGCTGATGGCAGAAAATCCGGTGCATTTCATCGCCTACGACTTACTAGAAAAGGAGGGTGAGGATATTCGAACCATGCCCTTACAGGCTAGACGAGCAGCGATGACGGCTTTGATTGACCAGCATCCCAATGAGTGTATTAGCTATGCAAAGCCGCTAGCGTTCGAGACGTTTGAAGCGTTAGAAGACTGGCGATCGCAATCTAGAGCCATGGGCGCAGAAGGGCTGATGCTAAAAGCCCTAAACAGCCCTTACTTAGTCGGTAGAAAGCGCGGCTACTGGTGGAAGCATAAGGTCGATCCGATGACTTTGGACGCGGTGATGATCTATGCCCAAGCAGGGACCGGTAAGCGCTCTAACCTATTTACTGACTATACATTTGCGCTGTGGAAAGGCCAAGGAGAAGGCAGGACGCTGGTGCCCTTTACCAAGGCATATTCTGGTCTAGACAATGCCGAGATTGAAAAGCTAGATCGCTGGATTCGCCGACATACCAATGAAAAATTTGGTCCGGTGCGCTCGGTTGAGCCGTTTCATGTCTTTGAGATTGGCTTTGAGGGCATTGCTGAATCAAAGCGGCACAAGTCGGGAATTGCGGTGCGCTTCCCTAGAATTCTGCGCTGGCGAACAGATAAACCGATGAAAGAAGCAGATACGCTAGCAAGTGCGATCGCGCTACTAAAAAGCCGAGTCTAAGAAGCCGGGCTATTCTACGAGAAAAGGAAGCGCCTACGACTCCACTCAACCCTCAGGCGAGATGACCGCAAAGCTGAGCGGAGCCGAAGTCAGCGCATCTTGATTTCGCCGCGTTCTCTAATCTGTTTGGACCGGGTAGGTACAGTCAGCTGGCAGACCCAATCGCCAGTTTTACCCGTCAAAAAAGGAACAATGCTGCCGTCACTAGCTAAGATCCGAGCGCGATCGCGGCAGTTATAAAGCTCCAGTGGCTGTCTAACGCCATCTATACTTACGACAGTTCGATACTCCCAATAGCTTTTGGCGCTACGGCGAATGCTATTAATGCAGACTTGGTGACCGCTAAAGAGTCGGCAGATATCTGACTCAGCAGGCGCGTTAACTACGTTTAATAGCCAGACGGCAAACGGCAGCGCTAGCATCGCAATCACTACAGCCCACCAAACCGACAAGAACTTATCAACCAGCAGAGATTTTAAGGAGAGCATTAGAGCAGCGCCAAAAGCAGTGCAAAGGGAACAGCGCAACAAAGACAGCGTAAACTTTGTATCTTTTCTTTTTGTATCTTTGTCTTAGAGTCTACCGCTTCCTTTAACCCGAATGCATCAAAGACTTCCGGCTTAGGAAGATTCGTCTGCTGGCTCATTCACTAAGGATCGAAAATTTAATAAGATGCACATTTTCTGCCGCCCTCACCCCAACCCTCTCCCGAAGGAGAGGGAGCTTGAAGTCCTTCTCCCCCAGGGAGAAGGATTTAGGATGAGGGCTTGCGGTAAGACTTGAAATCAGACAGTTTATTAAATTCTCATTCACTAAGGACAAATTTGTATAGCATCCGTCAGTTGCCTGAAAAGGCAACTGTTAGAATAACCATTCTTGAAATTCCTTGACGCTAGTCATGACTGCTCAAACCATTCCCGTTTTAGACCTCAAAGATTTTAATTCAGCTGGGGACAGTAGTCAGCGCGTGGCTTTTGTTTCGGCCCTAGGTGATGCGCTCGCGGATTTAGGGTTTTTTGCCCTAGTCAATCACGGGATAGAACAGCGCCTGATCGATACGGCCTACGGCACAGCAGAAGCCTTTTTTGCGCTGCCCGAATCGACGAAAATGCAGTATGCGATCGCCCAGATGAAAGGCCAGCGCGGGTTCACCCAGTTTGGCAAAGAGCACGCCAAAGACAGCGCTGCCCCTGATCTAAAAGAGTTTTGGCACCTAGGCAGAGAAAAGCTCACCGCCCATCCTGTCAGCTACCCAGAAAACCTTTGGCCCAAAGAAGTCCCCCAGTTTCGACCGGTGATGAGCGCCCTATTCGAGCAGCTCGAAACCTGTGCCAGTCAGCTCATGCAAGCCTGCGCCCAGTACCTACAGCAGCCCAGTGATTTTTTCTCTACGCAAGTTGCCGAAGGCCAAACTATCCTACGCATCATTCACTACCCGCCAGTCTCGGCGGATGCTATCCCTGCTAGCCAGCGCGCCGCCCCTCACGAAGACATCAACCTAATCACTCTGCTATGCGAAGCCACAACGCCTGGGCTAGAGCTGCTTCAGCCAAATGGAGACTGGCTGCCCGTACAGACGACGCCTGGACAAATCATCGTCGATACGGGCGATATGCTGCAGTCACTGAGCAACGGCCTGCTCAAAAGCACTACTCATCGCGTTGTCAACCCGACTAGCAGCCGCAATCGCCGCTTTTCTATGCCCTTCTTTGTTCACCCGCGCCCTGAGTTCGATCTCACCCCGCTCTCTAGCTGCATAGAAAAAACGGGCGGCAATCAGCTATTTCCGGCTCAGACCGCTGAAGAATATTTGCAGCAAAGATTAAAGGAGATTGGCTTAGCTTGAGGCTTTGTGCCCCTCAAGTTGACGGATTCAGGCCATAATCAATCATAGTCCTTACCGTAAGCCACTGCCTGTTGTCATGGATTTTTCCTCAGCTATTCCAACCTTCGTCATCACGCTTAGAGAAGGCGTAGAAGCGGCCCTAGTCGTCGGTATCGTGCTGGCCTGTTTGAACAAAGCAAACCGCACCGAGCTGAATAAATGGGTATACGGAGGAGTAGCCGCAGGTATCGCCGGCAGCATACTGATCGGCATTTTTCTGGGCCTTACCCTAACCCAGGTGCAGTACACCCTACCTGCGCTTCAGGGACTGCTCAAGCCACTGCTGGGCGTTCTCTTCGGCAGTGTCGCTATTGTCATGCTGAGCTGGATGCTGATCTGGATGACGCAGCAAGCCAAAAATATGAAAGGAGCAGTAGAAGGCTCGCTCAAAGATGCTTTGGCTGACTCAGAAGGCGCGAGTATCAGCGTCTTTAGCTTAGTGTGTATTGCGGTGCTGCGTGAAGGCTTTGAGACTGTCTTGTTTTTGTTTAGCAACTTAGAGCAAAGCGTAGCCGGCATTGGCGGAGCCGTAGCTGGACTCTTTGGGGCGTTCCTGATTGGCATTGCCTTGTTCAAGTTTGGAGTAAGCATCAATCTCAAACTGTTCTTTCAAGCGATGGGCATTTTCCTATTGTTGATCGTTGCTGGACTAGTCGTGTCCGTCTGCAAAAATCTAGATGCGGCCTTCACTGCCATAAGTATTATCAAGCCTGATCTAGATCTATGTATCAGCAGTCAGTCCTGTATTCTAGGGCCGCAGCTGTGGGACGCTAGCGCCGTTCTACCTGACAAAAGCTTTCCTGGCATCTTGTTTAAAACGCTCCTAGGCTATCGAGATCACATTTACCTGCTCCAAGCATTAGCCTATGCAAGCTTTCTATTCGGTGTGGGCGGTCGCTACTTCCGTAGCCTTGGCATTATCGACCAGTCTTCTGGCATCAAGCAGGCAACCAACCAGTAACAGGTCCACCAGAAAAATATGGCGTCTCTCGGCTGCAGTCGAGAAACGCCATATCCTTACTTTGTTAGACAGCTAGATCTAAACCTTTTTTAGCCAGCTAAACATTGCCCGCAAGTCCTTACCGACTTCCTCAATTGGGTGCTCAGCTTCGATCCGCCGTGTAGCATTGAACCCGGCATTTCCAGACTGAGCTTCTAGCACGAACTCACGCGCAAACTGTCCGGTCTGAATCTCTTTGAGGATCTGCTTCATCGTTGCCTTAGTGTCTGCGGTGATCACCCGAGGGCCCCGAGTATAGTCACCATATTCAGCCGTATTGGAGATGCTATCGCGCATCTTGGCCAAACCGCCTTCGACAATCAGATCCACAATCAGCTTCACTTCGTGTAGGCACTCAAAATAAGCGAGTTCGGGCTGATATCCCGCTTCTGTCAAGGTTTCAAACCCGGCCTTGATCAGCTCGCTAAGGCCACCGCAGAGCACTGCTTGTTCTCCAAACAAATCTGTTTCTGTTTCCTCGCGAAACGTAGTTTCTAAAATGCCAGCGCGGGTGCCACCAATCCCTTTGGCATAGGCCATCGCCAGATCGCGAGCCTGACCAGAAGGATCTTGATAAACCGCAAACAGTGCTGGAACGCCTTGCCCTTGCTCATAGGTACGGCGAACCAAATGGCCAGGCCCTTTAGGCGCAGCCATGACTACGTCTACATTCTCAGGTGGGACAATTTGAGCGAAATTAATATTGAAACCGTGAGCAAATGCCACGACATTTCCAGCCTCTAGACCAGGCTCAATGCTTTCTTTGTAGACGCTACGCTGCACTTCGTCCGGCAGCAAAATCATGATGAAATCGGCAACCTTAGCGGCGTCGGCAACTGATTTGACGGCCAGCCCTTCTGCTTCTGCTTTGGCCTTAGAGCGACTACCTTCATAGAGCCCTACTACTACATTCACACCGCTGTCTTTGAGGTTGAGCGCATGAGCATGGCCCTGTGAACCATAGCCGATGATTGCCACCGTCTTACCATTGAGTAGGTCTAGATTGGCATCGCTGTCGTAATACATTTTGGCCATTGAAAGTTCTCCTTGAACTGCGGCATCCTGGTGCATGAGGGCAAACAGGCATGTGAACGGGGGTCGAGCGTTTGATTTTATCAAACAGGCGGCTTCTCAAGCTATTGAAAACTCCAAACCTCTGCAGATACAGCCAGCATTGGAGGTGTCCATACGCTAGATAATCACTCTGTCCTCTTGTGGCAAGGGTTTCACTGCTAAAATCTCAATGCAGGAAGATGTGGGGGCAAAGTGGCAATCACCATAGATTCAAGCATCAGACCTATGTCAAACTTGTAGAATACTTGTACAACAAAATAAGTGTGTGGTTGATCCTGATACTCGCTGGATACAGCGCTATTCCAACTTCGAGCGGACTTTCTTGTTACTGACTGAAGCGCTGAGCGTTAAGAATCCATCGGCGAAGGCCATGGATGGATAGATGCTCTTCAAGATAGAAACCTAACCGCACATACATACAAAGAAAAGATTGCTCAAACCGTAGAGCAGCGTATTCGAGAACGCTATTACCCTTTAATTGCGGCACTGTACGAGACCCTCACAACCAAGAAAGCAGAAGCAGAGCGATGAGTCATAGGCTAGAAAGAGTGAGTCATGGACTCATAGAGCGTGACCTTATGCATATTCGTGCTGCTGCCGCCGAGCTGGAAGAAATCGATCAGGTCATTCTGTTTGGGTCTCGGGCAAAGGGAACTCATCACCGAGGCTCAGACGTAGATCTTTCGATCAAAGGAAAAGGCATCACTTATTCTACGGTTATTCAACTATCAGAGAGCTTGAATGAAGAACGACCGCTACCTTATTTTTTTGACGTTGTGGACTATGACAGCTTAGGAAACGAGCCTTTGCGAGATCACATTGACCGAGTAGGCATAGTTTTGTTTTCGGTCTGATGATGGGCCTGATGAAGTGAAACCTCGCGCAACACAGGTGTTGTTCTATTAGCGGCACACAAACTAGCGGCACACAAAGACAGACATAGAGCAGGGCTCAAATTAATTCTTAAGCTTGTATAGATGTTGATCCTCACTGTCACTAAAGGCGTATTTCCTAAAGGCGTAGTTCAGTGCGAGGAGAAAAGCTTGTGATTGTTCTACCTCTTCGCTCTTAGCTGAGCCCTTGACCCGTCATAGACCTACCTACTCCTTGTTGAAAAGTAGCAGTAGGTAGGGAGGATCTGCTTAGCCTCTATTATCTATTAGCCAGAGATATATAGAATGTTATCGAATAAAAGGAAAACTTATGCTTTATATTTATCATTGCTCTACTAACTCGTGGGGCCTGGTGTAATTTCTGACACGTTTTAAGATAGACTTAAGCATATACAGGTTCGGTCATCGATAGATTTATATCTATGGAAAGTGATATGAGGTTACCTCGCTTTCCGCCCGTTCAGAGAAAAGCTGCTTTTGAACGGCCTGTCAATAGGTTTTTGGCGTAACGCCTCTACCGTGGGGGTGAAGCGCTTCGCCCTTACTTTTTTCAAATTTTTCTGATTAAGGAGGAATTACACCGTGGATTTTCTATCCAATTTCTTAGCGCTCTTCTTGGATAAGCTACAGTCTCCGACGCTTGGCTTTCTAATTGGGGGTATGGTCGTTGCCGCTGTCAATAGCCGACTGACAATCCCAGATCCGATCTATAAGTTTATTGTTTTCATGCTGCTTATAAAAGTTGGATTGAGCGGCGGTATTGCGATCCGCAATGCCAATCTGTTGGAGATGCTATTACCGGCGCTGTTTGCCGTGATAATAGGAATCTTAATCGTATTTATCGGGCGCTATACACTGGCCCTGATGCCGAAAGTCAAACCTGTGGATGCGATCGCGACCGCAGGCTTATTCGGTGCGGTGAGTGGTTCTACCCTCGCTGCTGGCCTAACGATACTGGAAACGGAAAGCATCCCATACGAACCTTGGGCTGCCGCACTCTATCCATTCATGGATATCCCGGCGCTTGTGACTGCGATTGTCATAGCCAGCATTTATGTCACCAAGCAGCGCACTGCCGCAGACCAGGCGATCAGCAAGCATGAGGCGCTCGGCAGGCAAGAGGCACTCAGCAAACAGCCTGCTGTTGCCGCAGGCGGCTATCCCAGTGACCAGCGCGTTATCGCAAGCGACTATCCGAATGAGCAGGGCATTACCGCACATGGGTATCCCAACAGTCAGGGGTCTGCCCCAGCAAAGCGTGTCGAGATCTGGCCCATCATTAAGGAAAGCCTTCAAGGCTCTGCCCTATCGGCACTATTGCTCGGTCTTGCGTTAGGCATTCTCACCCGACCAGAAAGCGTCTACGAAAGCTTCTTCGATCCCCTCTTCCGTGGCCTGCTTTCGATCTTGATGCTAGTCATGGGAATGGAAGCTACAGCCAGGCTTGGCGAGCTGCGAAAGGTGGGCCAGTGGTATGCTTTGTATGCTTTTGTCGCACCGCTACTGCATGGATTCATCGCCTTCGGTCTGGGTATGATTGCCCATGTCACCACAGGGTTTAGCCTTGGCGGCGTCGTCATTCTAGCCGTCATTGCTTCCTCTAGCTCAGACATTTCTGGGCCACCCACTTTACGCGCGGGTATTCCGTCGGCCAATCCCTCTGCTTACATCGGCTCATCCACAGCCGTCGGTACACCGGTCGCGCTTGCCATAGGCATACCGCTCTTCATTGGGCTCGCTCAGGCGCTAGGCGGTAGCTGAACCCTAGCTAAGCTTAGGTTTGCCGATGCTCTTCTGAACTTGGCGACCAACGCAGCGGCTAGATCAGCGCTATGGGACGCAATTCTGCCGTTTTCCTCAGTTCTTATGTAGTTTAATGAATACACACGTTTAGGAGGTAACTAACATGACCCAGCAAGCCAGCAAGCTCGTCATCGTTACAGAAAAGCTGTTGCTGAAAAAGATTGGCAGGATTATAGACGAAGCTGGTGCTACCGGTTATACAGTGGTGGACGCTGGCGGTAAAGGCAGTCGCAACGTGCGCTCGTCAGGGCAACCCACCGTTTCCGACACCTACGCGAACATCAAGTTCGAGATCCTGACCCCCAATCGAGACATGGCTGTGAAGATTTCGGATGCGGTCGCATCGCAGTTTTTTGACGATTATTCAGGCATTGCCTATCTCTGTGATGTGATGGAAGTGCTGCACGCGCACAAGTTCTAACTCAAGCCCCAACCGAACAAATAAGAGAGCCGGAGACATGCCTCCGGCTCTTTTTGCTGCGTTTTCAGGAGGTTTAGCAAGAGAGCTTAGCCATTGATCGGCGATCGCCTAAGCCCTAGCAATTCGACTGGTCGGCAATGCTTCTTAGCACCGTTTCTGAATGATCCGCTAAAGCTTAGGTCTGTGCCGATGCCACTTAGTCGCCTGCTCATAGGCATGACCCACCTCAAACAGCAGATCTTCGCGCAGAACGTTACTCACTAGCTGCAGGCCAATCGGCAATCCGCTTTTGTCAAATCCGCAAGGCACGCTCATACCCGGTAGTCCGGCCATATTGACCGGAATCGTCATCAGATCGAGCAGATACAGGCTGAGCGGATCGTCTTTCTCTTCGACTTTAAAGGCTGTGGTTGGCACGGTGGGACTGACGAGGACATCGACCTCTTCAAAGGCTTTCTCAAAGTCTTGCTTCATCAGCGTTCGGACTTTTTGCGCCTTTAGATAAAAGGCGTCGTAGTAGCCTGCCGATAGTGCATAAGTGCCGATCATGATCCGACGCTTGACCTCATCGCCAAAGCCTTCGGATCGAGTTTTGTTGTACATCGAAAGCAGGTTAGGTTCGGATGAACGCAGGCCATAGCGTACGCCATCGTAGCGGGCTAAGTTGGCGGATGCCTCACAGGGAGCAATGATGTAATAGGCCGATACGCCGTAGTTGAACCGAGGGCAGGAAATGGTTTTGACTTTTGCGCCTAGGGCTGTGAGCTGGTCGATGGCTGCTTGTACAGCCCCACCGACTTCACTATCTAGCCCATCGCCAAAGGTTTCTTTGATCACGCCGACGGTGCGTCCTTTGAGATCTGAGGTTAGGAACTTTGTATAGTCGGGAATGTCGACTTTGAGGCTAGTCGCATCTTTGGGATCGTGTCCGGCGATCGCACCTAGCAAGATTGCCGCATCTTCGACCGTTTGCCCAAACGGGCCAATCTGATCGAGCGACGAGGCAAAGGCCACCAGCCCGAAGCGAGAAACCAGGCCGTAAGTCGGCTTCATCCCAACGATGCCGCAGAAAGAAGCCGGTTGACGAATTGAGCCGCCTGTATCAGAGCCCAGGGCAACTGGCACCTGCCCCCCGGCAACTGCCGCTGCCGATCCACCCGAAGATCCACCCGGCACGCGGCTGACATCCCACGGATTTTTGGAGGGGCCGAAGGCAGAATTTTTGGTCGAGCCGCCCATCGCAAACTCGTCTAGATTGGTCTTGCCGACAAAGACGGCCCCGGCTGCATCTAGGCGCTCGGTCACGGTCGACTCATAGGGCGGCACAAAATTCTCTAAGATTCGAGAGCTGCAGGTCGTGCGAATACCCTTTGTGCATAGATTGTCTTTGAGGGCGAGCGGGATTCCTCCTAGCAGACCAATATCCTCACCAGCCGCAATCTTGTCGTCTACGGCTTGGGCCTGAGCGAGTGCCTTCTCAGCCGTCAAAGAAACAAAGCTGTTGAGTTGAGACTCTACGGCTTGGGCATGATCAAGCTGAGCCTGCGTGATTTCAACGGCGCTACGCTCTTTGGTCGTGAGCTGTTTGTGCAACTCGCGGATGGCTGACATAGGGGTTCCTCTTGTATTGACCGAAGCTATATAGAAGGGTAACAGGCCGACAGACCACAGAACCGTCTAGATGGTATTCTCTATGGCGAAGCAGTTTACGTAGTTTTGTTAAGCTCTCATATCCACTTTCGATAGGGTCGACTTTGCGCCTATGTCTGGCTTTTGGTATACCGCTGCGATCGCAACCACCGCTAGCGCTCTATTCATTCTGACAGGGGAGCTAGCAACGCCGCTAGAAACGATGCTTTCTAGACAATCTGCTTTTGGATCAAATGAAGAACGATCAAAGCATAAGGCAGCACCTAACGACGCAACTGGGAGTACGCTAGCGGCGCGAAACGTTCTGATTGAGCAAAATGCTGACAGGGCCAACTTCGATCAGGCCGTAGCGCTTGCCCGGCAGGCAGTGGACGCCTATCAGGCGGCTCAGACGGCTGACACGCCCGCCGCGAGCCTAGCATTTACTCGGCAGGAAAGGGTTCTATGGCACAGCTCACTGCAAAAGCTATCAACCATTTCTAGAGACGCTTTAATCTATCAGCAGGTCAACGATAAGAAGGCGCACTACAAAACGCTGCTGGCCACTGCAGAGCAGAAAGTGCTCGCTGCCGATAGCGCGTTTCTAGCCGACATCATTAAGGCCGCTCAGATATCACCAGCCGCTGTGCATATCACTCTTTGCCAGATCGACTTGCCTCCTAATCTATCAGAGCCTTATCCATCGCCACTCAATTCATCGCCTAGTTCATCTGCAGCAATCGATATCAGTACGCAGGCGGCTCAAAGCGGTTACAGCGCTGACTGGTGTCGTCACTATCAGGGTGAACAACTGTTGGCAAGTCCTGCTAGCTTGATCAAGCTGCCCATTGCGATCGCCGTTCTAGACAAAATCCACGCCGAAAATCTAGGCCCGAACAGCAAGCTCTACATCGATCCGCAGAACTTTACTGAAAACGCGCTCGGGGCGACGATTGAAGTAGATCAAGAATATCCGCTGCTGCAGGTCATGGATCGGATGATCAGCGAAAGCAACAACATCGCTACCAATCAGCTCATTGACTACGTAGGCCGAGGGGCAATCAACAAAACCCTGATAGATCAAGGCTACACAAACACCTTCGTCGATCACAAGCTGGCTGGCGATCGCATCTTGCCGCCCAACCCCGGCACCCAGAGCAACCGCATCACCACCGACGATGTCACCACCATGATGGTTAATACCTACCGTCTGACTCACCCTGGCGATGAAAAGCTGCTACAGGCACTGCAAACCCAAAAGGATCAAGAACTTGGCTATCGGGCGCTGCAAGAAGTCGGGCCCGCTGTGGAATGGATAGGTGAAAAGACTGGACAAAACGAGCGCATGCTAGGGACGACGCTGGTGATGAAAATAGACGCCGAGCGCTACGCCCTAACCGTTGCGATTAACCATAGCGCCGATGCGATCGCGCTGCGAGAGCTGATCAAAGGCGTGGCCAACCACCTGATAGAAAACGGGCCGATTGCTACAGAGCCGATTGTCACAGAGTTCGATCAAGCAGAGATAGGTTCGCCGCCCGCCCAGTCGATTGCTAGATCTGCCGTCAAGTCCACTACCCAATTTACGCGCAGATCGAGAGCCAGATCGTTGTAGGAGAACAGAATAGTGCTAACCCAAGCACTGGCTGGTAAGACTCGACTCACTTAAGCCTTAGCTTATTCTTGATCGATTAACCCTTGATCAAAGATATTTCTTTGCCCCGGTAAACCCGGATTTCTGCAATTAGAAATAGAGATATGTATCGATCCCCTCTTGCCAACTGGCAGATACCCGCTCACACTGATTGTGATGTGAGAACGGCCTGTATCTTGAGCCAGGATTGACGTTGTGAAAAGAGTACTTTCAATAATTTTGGGCGGTGGTGCTGGCACCCGCCTCTACCCGCTGACAAAAGTCCGTGCAAAACCTGCGGTGTCTTTAGCAGGCATGTACCGACTGATCGATATTCCAGTCAGTAACTGCTTAAATTCCGATATTTTTAAAATTTACGTGCTGACTCAGTTCAACTCGGCTTCGCTGAATCGGCACATTTCAAAGGCATACAACTTTTCTACGTTTAGCGACGGCTTTGTAGAAGTTTTGGCCGCGCAGCAAACTCCTGACAGTCCGAGCTGGTTTGAAGGTACCGCTGATGCGGTGCGTAAGTATCTATGGATGTTTGAAGAGGCCGATGTAGACGAATTTATTATCCTTTCGGGCGATCATCTCTATCGCATGGACTACAGCGATTACGTG
The DNA here is from genome assembly GCF_015207105.1 of cf. Phormidesmis sp. LEGE 11477. Lineage (GTDB taxonomy): Bacteria > Cyanobacteriota > Cyanobacteriia > Phormidesmidales > Phormidesmidaceae > Phormidesmis. The sequence continues at coordinate 30,713 of NZ_JADEXO010000024.1, read as the reverse complement.
ATGAAGCACCGTGAAAGTGGCGCAGATGTCACGCTTTCTGTGGTGCCAATCGGTTACAAAACTGCCTCTAGTTTCGGTCTGATGAAGGTCGATGACTCCAACCGCATTGTTGATTTTTCTGAGAAGCCAAAAGGCGAGGCGCTTGAGGCCATGAAGGTCGATACAACCGCCATGGGTCTTTCTCCTGAAGAAGCGGAAGAAAAGCCATTTATCGCCTCTATGGGCATTTATGTGTTTAAAAAGCAGGTGTTGATCGATCTGCTCAAGAACAACCCAGAGCAGACAGACTTTGGTAAAGAGATCATTCCAGCTTCCTCTCGCGATTACAACGTTCAAGCCTACTTATTCAAGGGCTATTGGGAAGATATTGGGACCATTGAGGCGTTTTACGATGCCAATATTGCCCTAACCGAGCAGCCTAATCCAGCCTTTAGTTTCTATAACGAAGAGTCTCCGATCTACACGCGATCGCGCTACTTGCCCCCCAGTAAAATCAAAGACAGCCAGATCACCAAGTCAATTATCAGCGAGGGGTGCATTCTAAAACAGTGCCGCATTCACAATTCGGTTATTGGTCTGCGTCAGCGCATCCATGCCAACTGTGAGATTGACAGCGCCCTGCTGATTGGCGCTGACTATTACGAGAAGATGGACGAGGATGGTGAATTCCCGATCACTGCCGGACAGCCGGACAAAATCCCCATTGGGATTGGTGAAGGCTCAGTTATTCGCAAAGCTATCATCGATAAAAACGCTCGTATCGGTAAGAATGTTCAAATCATCAACAAAGACAATGTAGAAGAGGCTGAACGCGAAGACGAAGGCTATTACATCCGTAGCGGTATCGTCGTTGTACTAAAAAATGCCACGATTCCTGATGGCACTATCATCTAAGCAAAGTTACATAGGCAAAATCATATAGGCAAAGCTGACACAGATACATAGCTTGGAAACCTAGGTGAAACCTGGACTAGCTAAGGCATTCGCGGCATTCGAAGAGTGTTTGTATTGTTCAAAAAGCGTTTACCTTAGATCTGATCTCATAGGAGTTCAATTGATTGGACTCCTTTCTTTTGTCTTCGGCCCTCGATCTGTTTGATCATTTCAGAGAAATTACACCGCCTGTAGCACGCATATCAACCACAGTGACCCATGATCTGGTAAGACTCTCAGCAGAGGTTTCAGCAAACAGCCACTTTATCTATATGTTAGAGACAGCATTTGCAAATTACTAATGGCGTCGGTCAACTCAGACTTTAATAGCGACGATTCGCAGCAGCCGGAAGATCCGATCACTTTAGAAGAGATTTCTATAGAAACCGTTCAGCGTCGTCACGCCGGTCGGCTAACCCAGCACATCGAGCAGTTAGAAGCAGAAAGAAGCCGTCTGGAGGCAGAGAAAGACCATCTGCAAAGTCAGATAGATGCCTTGCAAGCAGACTATACTCAGCTGATCTCACTGACGCAGACCCTTCGCCAGCTTGCTGATACAGACCCCGATCGCGCTGGCCCATCAGCCGAAACATCCGCTGCTTCAGAGCTGTTGATAGATACATCCGCAGCGTCAGCAGCGCATACGCAGAGAGTCAATCCCTGGACGGCTGGTCCGCTTCTGCCGGGCGAGAGTGAGCCACCGACACCAGAGACTACCGCTGCTAGCCAGGATCGAACGCTAGAGCTGCCGACACCCGCCACCTCTGAGCAGCGCCGCCAGCGGTTAGTACAGCAGCAGATAGGCATGCCCCTTCCAAGCGCAACTGGCAATGTAGCTGTCGGTGCAACTGGCAACGGGAATAGGGGACTGATCTTGAGCGTGATTACAACGCTAATCACCGCGCTGCACTACTGCATATTCGGCACCCTAAGTCAGGGCGGCACCTGGTTTGATCTAGTTGATATCGGGCAACTCGGCGCTGGATTTCTACCATCGACTGCGTTTCTCTGGCTGAGAATGCTTGTGATCCTACCGGGCCTAGTTTTGCTGGCACCTCAGCTATATAGAAATACTTGGCATGACCTACATGACTGGTTTTATATTCGCGAGCAGCTGCTCTGGCCAGTTGTCGCTAGCGGCACGGCTCTATTTCTCTCGCAGGTGCTGCTGTATCAAAGCATTGGCCTGATGGGTGCGGCGATTAGCTCGGCGCTATTGTTCCTCTATCCGCTGACGGATATTCCTTCTAGGATCGTCTTTCGTCAGCCGCGATCACTAACGCCGTTTGGCTTGCTTGCATTAGTTGCGATCGCCATGGGAGGCTGGCTGGTTGGACAGCCTGTCTTTGTTAGCGGCTCCTCTAGCCAGCTCTGGATCGGACTTCTTGCTAGCGCTGCCCTTAGTCTATATATTCTGCTTACCAATTTTTGCTATCGGCAAAGATGCCATCCTATCCCGACATCTATCGTCCAGTTTTCTACCGTGTCCCTAATCAGCAGCCTGGTATTACTGATCAAACCGCTGCAGCTCGTCGACCTCAGCGGGGAAAGCTTTTTCCTCTGGGGCCTGCTGGTTGGGTTGCTAATGTTGATTGCGTACTTGCTTAACTATGCCAGCCTGTTAGCTACAGGGCCGCGTACAGCTATCGTCGCCGCGACCACACCGTTAGTAACTTTGCTACTGTCTTTGAGCTTTATGCCCGTTCGTAGCTTAGAAATTATTCAGTGGACAGGCATTATGATGATTACCGTCGGCGGCATTGCCCTGGCAAAAGAAAAGCTGAGCAAAGAACAGATCTACTAAGCGTAATAAGAACGGAGAGAGAGGGATTCGAACCCTCGAACAAGTTGCCCCGTTACAGCATTTCCAGTGCTGCGCCTTCAACCACTCGGCCATCTCTCCTGATTAGGCTAGTAAGCGCACTCCCAAAGCCAACTAAGGTCTTTTGAGATAACGACTTACAGCTTTGCCATCGTAGCAGAAAGCGACCTGGATACAATACTAATTTTCGACTCGTCAACCGTTCGCATAGCTACCTGCTCAATCAATTTTTGTGTCATGAAATCCGTGTAATGATAGAAGCACTGTTCGATCTAACTTTTCGCTTCAACTGTCCCTGTCATTATCCTTGTCATGGCTGAAACCTACCGCATTCGCATTCACCACCGACAGAAAAATACGGTTTATACAGTGCAGGTGCCGCGCGATCGCTACATCTTGCAAACCGCAGAAAATCAAGCCGCCGACTTGCCCTATGCCTGCCGCAACGGAGCCTGCACCACCTGCGCCGTTCGCGTGCTCTCGGGTGAAGTTCACCAGCCCGAGGCGATGGGCCTTTCTCCTGACCTGCGCGAACAGGGCTATGCGCTGCTGTGCGTTAGCTATCCCCGCAGCGATATAGAAGTAGAAACTCAAGACGAAGACGAGGTTTATGAACTCCAATTTGGTCGCTACTTTGGCAAAGGTAAGACCCGCTCTGGCATCTTGATCGACGACGATTAATAGAAGCCAGCTTAGTCCGCAGCTAATCTAACCCGGCTACAGTTGACCCAGCCTGCAGCAAATCTCTTGCCGGGAGAGATAAGAAATGAGTCTCGGTATGAAGTGGAAGGCGTCAATCCACCTCATGCTACGAGCTCGTCTTCTCGAAAGATAGCGGTTTCAGACAATATTCCTAAAGAAATTCTCTCCAGATGACTTATTCTTCCGAAGATCTCCAGCGCTTTCTTGATATCGCTACCGAAGCTGCTTGCGCGGGAGGGGCCGTGCTCCAGCATTACTGGGGCAATCTTTCTAATATTCAACAAAAGGGCCGTCCTGGAGATCTCGTGACCGAAGCTGACAAAGCCGCCGAGAAGGAAGTGCTCGCTGTCTTACGCCGCCATGTACCCACGCACGCTATTCTCGCTGAGGAATCCGGCAGTATTGGCAAGCAAACGGACGAATTACTTTGGGCCGTTGACCCACTAGATGGCACGACTAACTACACGCATCAGTATCCCTTTTGTGGCTGTTCGGTGGGTCTATTAATTAACAATCAGCCTGCGGTAGGGGCCATTTTTGATCCGGTTCACAATCACCTTTTTCGAGCCGCCAAAGGGTTAGGCGCAACCTGTAACCGAGAGCCGATTAGCGTCTCGAAGACAGAGACGCTGGCCGACAGTCTGCTGGTCACTGGCTTTGCCTACGACCGCCGGGAAACAATTGACAATAACTATGCAGAATTTTGTGAGTTGACTCATCTCACTCGTGGCGTTCGCCGGGGTGGGGCGGCTTCGATTGATTTGGCCTATGTCGCCTGTGGCCGACTAGATGGTTACTGGGAGCGAGGGCTATCGCCCTGGGACGTGGCGGCGGGTGTCATCTTAGTACAAGAAGCGGGTGGCAAAGTGACCGCTTATGACGAGGGTTCATTTGATATCGGGAGCGGTCGAATTTTGGCCACCAATGGTCACATTCATAGCGAGCTGAGTGATGTTCTTGCTGATGTAGATCCATTAGCCAGGTTTGCGCCGTCAGGATCTTGAACGACTGGGCTTCATTACAAGGACTTAATTACAAGATTTTGTACATCACAAACGCATCAACTAATCCGGCAACAGAATGCTGAAATGCCTTTGGTAATTTGCCAACAATCTCAAATCCTAACTTTTGCCATAGTCTGACTGCGGCTGCGTTGGTGGATACCACTAGATTGAACTGCATAGCAATAAAGCCTAAGCGCCTTGCCTCTGCTTGGGAATGCTCGCACATGGCGGTGGCGATGCCTCTTCCTCTAGCTGCGGTGGCAACAACGTAGCCACAATTGCAAACGTGAGCGCCTAGTGCAGGTTGGTTTGCTTTGATGTAATAAGTTCCTAGAATGCGAGAGCTGCGATCGCATTCCTCAACAGCGACTTCTTCAGTGACTTTCTCAACAGCAGTCCCTTTAGCTACGCCCTCTTGGACGACAACGTAGGTCGCTCTTGGCCTTTCTACCCAAACTTGATAGGCTTCAGATTCGCAGATATCAGGAGAAAAGGCGTAGGTTTCACCCGCCCTAAAAGTGGGCTCAAGCAGAGACCAAACAAACGGCCAGTCAGATGGTTCGATCGCTCGGATAATCATTTATATAACGATAAGAAAACGACATAAATACAAACAAATAAGTGATAACGCTTCATAGTCAGCAAAACCATTTTGTATCTTTTGTCACAGTGCTTGATTGACTTAATTTATACAAAGAGGATACCAGTATTTAGATTTTCAGCTTCGTCCCTGCTAACGGGTGAAAATCTATAGTGCCAGCCATTTTCTATCTTAAAGTCAGTGTGATTGTACGGGAATAGTTTCTACTTTGCCCTAACTAGTTTATCCGACTTGATGAAAGATTTGGGGATTGCGATCGCATACCTCTATTGATACAACACCACTTTTATCCCTACCCCCTTTCGAGATACTGTGACAGGCTTAGGTCTGGAGATAGATAATTCTCTCTAGTTTTATTCTCTCTTCTGATTGTTGTAAAAGCGATAGCAGCCTAAATAAACGCTGCTCAGCGGACATAAGAATAAGAATAAGGCTCAATTATTCACTGATTGGTCACTATTCACCTATGGCTACAGGTAAAAACAATTACTCTTGAAATAATTGCTCTTGGAATGTTTTTGGAATATTTTGCCTGTCGTGTTTGTCCTAAGTTAAAAAATAGGAAGTTATTGGCATGCAGATTCAAACCGAATCGAAAGTTCCCGTTAAAGCGGGAGATGTTGTTTACCTGCGGCATATGAGCGGAGCCTATCTATCGGACGTATTTCCGAAGCCGGACGATGCCAAACGACGCAACTGGCCCCGGCTCGGCTTTGAAAGCAAGGCTAAGGTGAAGCTTCAAGGTGATGCTGTAGACGGGGCGACAGTTCAAATTGTAGGACTAGAGCCCGCTATTGGAGAAGAGCGAGTTTTAGGGGCCTGGCGTGATTCTCGTTCTTGTTATTACGGAAAGAAAGACTACAACGCTAAAAAACAAGGCTGGAGAGTTACAAAAAGAGAAATTGAAGAAGGCGACAAACAGATTTACTATGGCGATGCGTTTTATCTGACTAACGATCACTACGATCAGCGGCTGTCAAGAGATACGCGCTATGAAGGCTATGTCACCACCGTACCTCGCGCTAATGAGTGGTGGTTTATAGAATCTGATGATTATCAGGTGACCGGAGAACCTAATACAGAAGCCGTATTTTTACAAAAACTATTCAATCCGACCGCTGAGGAATTTAGCCTAGCTAACATGGCCTACTTAGGCTATTGCGCTAATATGGCCTATCAAAAGTCAGAGCCTTGCCAAGGGTTATTAAGTGCTTTGGGCTTTACCTTCGATGAAAAGAACAATCAAGAGTTTTTCTTTCGATCTAGTGATACCAACGGTGAAACGGACGCGGAAGGATTTATTGTTGGCGATGATGAAAAGATAATCTTGGCTTTTCGCGGTACTGAAAACCTTACGGACTGGCTTACTAACATCGAGCTTGACAAAGATGCTTGGCCCACTGATAAGCCTATAGGCAACGCTCATAGTGGGTTCTATCGATCGCTGCGCTCGGTTTGGCCCAGAATTATCAAGTCGTTGGACAAGCTCAATACTCACAATCAGCCGATTTGGATTACGGGCCATAGCTTAGGCGGTGCGCTCGCAGCCCTAGCCTGTGCCACGTTGCGGCTGCAAGAAGGTAAGAAGTACAACGTCATGGGGGCCTATACGTTTGGTCAGCCTCGGGTGGGCGATCGCAAGCTGGCCCAAGCCTTTGATGCTGACTTCAAAGCTCGATTCTTTCGAGTGATTAACGACAACGATTCCGTACCGCGCGTCCCTCACATCTGGTACGAGCATATGGGGACGCTGGTGTATTGGGATGCTGATGGGAACCTGCACAAAGACGGTCAAATGTCCGCCTGGGACCGCATCGCTAATTTTGGCAAGTCTCTGACCCGGCTCGATTTAGATAACGTTGGCGACCATCGGATGGGAGATTACTTGCTCTCAGCGATGCGTCTGTTAGTCGATTCTCCCACTGTTCCCTTACCCGATCCAGACGAGTCAGATGACATCGAATATCAGTCATCTGCTAATAACACCACCAGAACTCTCACAATTTCATCTGCCGATTCCCAGTCAGATTCCCCCGAGGACACTATGCCTAAAACCCAGCCTAAAACTCAGCCTAAAGCTCAAAACAAACTCAAAATACAGCCCGTTGGCGGCTCTACTGACGCCACGGATTTTGACCTTTTGGCCGACCATCGAACGCCTGGGGCAAAGATCGTGGCCCTGCGAGTTGCGGCCTGTTGGGCGGTGGATGGTTTGGGCGTTGCCTACCAGGACTCCGTCACTGTCCCGAATGCTGATGTTGACTCTGGCAGGCTTGGCGACACCCCCAGAGTATTCTTTATCGACGACGACGACTATTTAACCAAAGTAACAGGGACTTGGGGACTACAAACCCAGAATCATTCGGTACCCGTCATTATCAGTTTGCAATTTCATACCCGCAACGGTGTGTCCTCTGAAGTATTTGGGGGAGAGAGTAAACACAGACAGACCAAGATCACGCCTTTCTCGCTAGAAGCGGGTGGAGAAGAAATCATAGGATTTTGTGGCGCTTATGGTGCGACTCAAGACCGGAACCGCAACATATTGATGATTCGATTAGGTGCTTATGCCAAACCTGCCGCACAGCCACAGCCTGTGCTTTCTTTTAATGGGAAAGACAGCTATGTAAGTATTGGCCGTAGCGCCTCACTAGACTATCAGGAGCCGGACGATACGCTCACTCTAGAATGCTGGACAAAACTATCGGCATATAAAAAGAGCGTTGTTTTTGCTAAGCAGTACAATCCGATTCAATCACCAGGAACTCCCCCTGTTGACTTAGAAGCGATCCACTATGGGCTGTTGATTGACGCAGAGAAGAAAATTCCTCAGTTTATTTACTCTACTGACGCTGGCAAGAATCAGATTATTCAGTCGTGGGATAGCGCGGTGATTGAGCTGGGCGAATGGTATCACCTGGCAGTTGTTCTAGATAGTCAGCAGGTGGAACTGTATGTGAATGGTGAGTCGGTTGGCAAAGAGAAGTTGAAAGGTGCGATCGCTCCTCCAGTTAATGCTGAGCTGCTGCTTGGCAAACGCTATCCAAACGAAGACCATTTTGCTGGCGAACTCGCTGACTTCCGATTCTGGAACACCGCCCGCAGCGCCGATCAAATTAAGACAAATATGTCGCGTCGTTTGGCGTATGTAAACCGCAAAGAACCCGCTCTGATGGGCTACTGGATGCTGAATCGAGGATCTGAATCCACCGCTTGCGATTCTACAGTGTATGACCGCTACGGCGTTATGCGCGGCGTAAGCTGGGCAATCAGCGACGATTTGCCGGTGAAAGTGCCCACACCTAAAGAGAAAATTTCCTACGCTGAAAACAGCAACATCGCTCAGTTTGACCCAGATAAAACGCTCCCGGCTGAACTCCAGAGCACCACGCGCTGGCTGCTGAACTTTCACCAAGCCTTTAAAGGGTTAGTGGGGACACTATTGACGCTACAGATTATCGAGAGACAAGAAGATCCTCGTCCTCTTTTGCCTCACAACATGACTAAGCTTCGCCCGGATAAGATCAGCGATGAGTTTTTTGTAGAGCGCCGACTTAACGGGATTAATCCCGGCCAGCTTAGACGGGTTGAGCACCCAGACTGGCAGTATGTAGTGAACTACGACTTCAGCCAGATTGAAGTTGATCCCTTTTCCATTTTCCCTAAAACCATTGAAGCCAGGTTCTGTTTAGATGGGCGGCAGCTACGCCCCCATTCGATTGAATACACGCTGCACGGCAAAACAGAGTCTGAGAAATACACGCCAGTAAGCGGTGATTGGGAAAGGGCAAAAGAGATTTTCCGCTGTGCTGAAATGGTTCACCATGAGAGTCGATCTCATCTGGGTAGAACCCATCTCAACGTTGACCAGTATGCTGTCGCGTATTACCGCAACGTGATCAACAATCCGATTAGAAAGCTGATGGAGCCTCACTTTGAAGGGGTGCTGAACATCAACCAGCGGGGCGGTACTAACATCATTGGCTACAAAAGCGTGAATGGAAAGCCTATAGATGGCATGATTCCAGAGACCTCAGCGATTAGCCTAGATGGACTATATACGCTGCTAAAAGAAGAGATTAGCGGCCTCACCTATCGGGATTGGACCCCTGAGCAAGACTGCATGCCAGATACAGTGGAAAATAATCACTTTGACCCGGCTGCGATCGCCATGTGGAAAGTCATCCAAGACTACGTCGACAGCTTCTTTACCAAGAACAAAGCAGGCATCAAACAACACTGGTCAGAAATTGAAGGGATGTCTGACGATCTGAGTAGTCATTCTGTGCTTAAGAAGGAACTAGGGACGCTGGACATTAAAACAGTGGACGATCTCAAGCAAATGTGTACCTATTTGATATATACCAGCAGCTTCTACCACTCTTGGGTAAACAACAAGCAGTATGACGACTGTGGAGATGTTGAGTACGGCTCTATGGGCCTGTGGGAAGCCGTTAATCCCAAGGATAATATGGGTGAATTTGTAGGACAGATGGCGCGAAAGTCTAAGCAGGCAAGCGTGCTATGGAACCTCTCTGTTGTTCGCTACAACCTGGTAATGGACATGGGGCCGACTGAGCTGAAAAAAGCAGTCTGGGAACAACGCGACTCAATTGAACCAGGACTCCCGCTCGATCGACTGCTGATGAGCATCAGCATATAGCACCCTCATTTGGGCTGCCGAACGGTAGGTAGCCCCTTTAAAACGCCACTGCCCTTTAACACAAGTGAGAGAAGTATCATGCCTGCAAAAGCCCAAGCTACGGCCATAAAATTTGGTGATAAATTCTACTTGAGGCACAAAAACGGTCAGCACCTAGTTGCTGCAGACAAAGGAAGATATAGCTGGCCTCAGCTAGACAACACGGGGAAAATAGAACTCCAACTCAGAGGAAAAACTGGCAATCTTACGAGTGGAGATACTGTAAAAATTGTTTCTTCAGAAAAGAGTTTAGGAAGCAAGAATGTATTGGGTGCTTTTCCTGACAGTCATAACTGCTATTACTGGAAAGACGGCTACGATGCTGCCAAACAAGGCTGGCAGATTCGTAAAATTTCTGGTGGAGGTGCGATTCACTACGGAGATCAGGTGTCTATCACCAATAGTCATTACGACCAGCAAAAACTGTCTGCCGACACCCGCAATCACGGGTACATAACCACCGAAAAAGGAACTTCAGATATCTGGATTATTGAAAGTCCCCACCCCATGAAAGCAGTAGGAACACCTCTTGCATCCACTCCAGCAGCGTCGGTATCCAACGCCAAGAAACCAGCTCCAGTCACCAGCAACCCGTCTGTAAAACCAGAGACAGTCTCTGCGAAGCCGCCTTCTACTAAGCAACCCTCTAGCCAAGCCCCTGCATCTGCCGATCCTAAGACGCAGTTTGTTTACGCGCCTAATGCGCCAACTTTTGATCAAACTCAATCGCTGCCAGAAAGTGTTGCGCCCAGTCTAAGATGGAACTTCAACTTCTATCTCAGTGGCATTGGCTTACAGGTCATTAACCCGCTTCTGACACTGCCTAATCCAGAGGCCGATCAGTTTGAATTAAATGCTGTTAGCTACTTGCAGCCCAACCTCACTCGCCTGCATCCCGATAAGTTTAGCGACGAGTTTTTTGTGGAGCGCCGTTTGAATGGGTTTCATCCCGGCCAGATGAAGCGAGTAGACGATCACCCCTGGCAGTACATTATCCGCTATGAGTTTAAGGATGTCAGCATTGACGAAAACGGCATTTTGCCTCAGTACATTGAAGCGCGGTTCTGTTTAGACAATCAACAGCTAACCCCTCATTCAATTGAGTATTTGCTGTATGGAGAAACTGAAAAGCAAACTCGACATCCTAAAAAGCAAGATCGTGAATGGGAATGGGCCAAAAAACTATTCCGCTGCGCTGAGTTTGTGGCTCATGAGCTACATGCTCATTTGGGGGCTACCCATCTAAACATGGATCAGTATGCGATGGCGTATTTCCGCAATGTAAAAGACAATCCGATTAAGGCGCTGCTCGAACCGCACTTTGAGAGTTTGCTGAAAATTGATCAAGATGGATTGACCATGTTGATGGGAGATGAGAAGAGTGAAGGCATTGTCCCTAGACTAACGGTGATTAATTTTAAAGATAGCGATCGCCTGCTGTTAGAAACCCTAAAAACCCAGACCTACCGTAACTGGACGCCTCGGCAGCAGACCATGCCTGACTACGTCGAAAATAATCACTTTGACCCGGCTGCGATCGCCATGTGGACGCTTTTGACCGGCTACGTTAAGGATTTCTTTGACGAACATGAAGCCGACATTCAAGAGCACTGGTCAGAGATTGAGGAAATGTCGAAAGATCTAAGCGCTCACTCTGTTCTAAAACCAGAGCTAGGCACGTTGGATATCAAAACGATGTCAGATCTTAGAGAGCTGTGCGTCTATGTCATCTATATCTGCACGTTCCAACATTCATGGGTAAACAACAAACAGTATGAAGACGGCGGCGATGTGGAATACGCCACCCTGGGCATGTGGAAAGAAAACAATCCTGAGGTGGCGGCCAAAAATGCCGACCAAGTAATTACGCTATGGAATCTAACTACGGTGAAATACAACCCCATTATGACCTCTGAGGCCATCAAGCTCAAAACAGCCCTATGGCAGCACCGCGAAGCAATCCAGCCCGGCATTCCAGTTGATACCATCTTGATGAGTATCAGTGTCTAGACGACTGTGAGCTATCGCGAGCTGCCGATCAGGACAAATGGTGGCAAGGTTCATTCTGAAGGTGGACTCAAGCACAGACCAAACGAACGGCCAGTCGGAGGGTTCGATTGCTCGGAGCGTCATCTTCTAGCAGGAACAATGTTCGCCTTTTGTTCCCAAGTGGCTTTGAGCGTGTCTAGAAAGGCGAAGACAGGCGGCGTCTGTAGCGCGTCAGCGAGGGTGATAACACCAATTACTCTTTGCAGAGGAACGGGTAGTTCACAAACAGCAACGTCTTTGGGAATGGGTTCGGCGGCGAGTCTAGCGATGATGGTGGCTCCTAGACCTCGGCGAACCATACTGACTACGGTTGAATCTTCTTTGACTTCGTAGGCAGGGGCGATAGTCTGACCGTGTCTTAGCAAATACTGATCGACGTTATAGCGACAGCCGTCTTCTGGCATCGGCAGGATTAAGGGTAGCTTTTTCAGCGTTTCCCAATCGAGCGGCTGTTGGGTAGTCGGTGCTTTTGCCTTTGGCAGCAGGGCGACGTAGTCATCGCGAAATAGCTCCCAGGCGTCAAAAGCATCACTCACAGGCAGATAGGTAAAGCCAATATCGGCTTCGCCTCGGCGTAGAATTTCTTCTGCGCCGCGTACGTCGTTACCTTCGCCGATTGAGACGCTGATGCCAGGGTAAAGCCTTCTAAACTCTTCGATCACAACAGGCAGCACGTGAGTTGCGACGCTACGAAAGCCGACGACTCGAACCAGTCCAGCTTGCAAACCCTTTGCATCTTGAGCTTTTCGCCCAATAATTTTGAGATGAGAAAGCATCGTCTTGGCTTCGTGGGTGATCTGCTGTCCCACAGGCGTGAGTACCGCGCCCTGACGACCACGACTGAGCAAACTAACGCCGAGTTCTTCTTCTAGCGTGGCGATCGCATGACTCACCGCCGACTGCGAAAGATCTAGCTGAGAGGCAGCATCACTAAAGGTGCCAGTGCGCGCGATCGCCACCAGTGCCCGCAGCTGAGACAGCTTGATTCGATTGACATTGATCTCCGCCATAGATTCTCAAACGACCGAGCATTTACCCTATCTTAAGCCAGGAAAACTATTACTACTTGAGAACACCTTTTGCGTGGACTTTCTTAGGTTGAAACGCGATCAATCTCAGTACTTAACTGAAGACTTAATTGAAGCGTTCTTTATGCCTGCCTAGCCAGTTTTGAATGTCTGAATTCACCTGGTCTGGAATTTCCCAGGGGAACAGGTGGGCGGTGTTTGGATAGCAGTGAGATTCGCAGTTTGGCAAAGCTTGAGCCGTTTCTAGGCTGGATTTTGCGGTGATGTGACGATCGCATTCTCCGCATAGCATCAGCACTGGGATTTGCAATGCCTTGATATCGGGCAAGCGATTGTAGCCAGCTCGAATAGACTGGTTTAGAGCGGTGGTGGCATGGCGACTGGTGCGTAGCGTAGCGGGTGCGCCTGCCTTAGCTAGGTACGAGTACGCTGTGGGCGTGTGGTTGCAGATTAAATATCGGAAAAGAGACTGCTTGCCGAGGGCGATCGCACCTTTCCACCCTGGGACTACCCAGTTCACAAGTCCTGCAATGCCAGTCATCACATTGTCTTGCAGTGAGATCGGCGGATGCGATCCTCTAGGTCTTGCTGCTGTTCCGATCAGCACCAATCCCTGCACGACATCAGATCGACGCAGCGCTAGCTCCATTGCCAAAATTCCACCCAGAGACCAGCCCAACACCAGACACTCTTTAATTCCGTATCGGGCCAGCAGTTCTTCTAGATCGTCTAGATGCCTGATCATCTCGAAAGGATATGCCGTTTTACTGTGGCCATACCCCCGCAGGTCTGGTGCATAGGTCCGAAATCCCAACGCGGCCAAAGTATCAGTAAAGACACTCATGGCCGCGCCGCTACCGGGATGACCGTGCAAACAGAGGACAGGATAGCCGGTAATAGAACCTTGAGTTTTAGTATGTAATCGCATCGATCCGGTGGTTGCAGCCTATGACTACATTAATTAGCTGGTAGGATCAGCTGGTAGCCTCAGCCGGACTAGCCCCTTTGACTTGGCCATCGCCATCCACATCCGCAGGCTCAAACGCGAGCGCTACCCCATTCATGCAATAGCGTTTGCCCGTAGGTTTGGGGCCATCGTTGAATACATGACCTAGATGGGCATCACAGACAGCGCAAACAGTCTCTGTGCGAATCATAAAATGGCTAAAGTCTTTTTTGTTCAACACATTTTCGGATTGGCTAGGCGCATAGAAGCTCGGCCAGCCTGTGCCAGAATCAAACTTGGTCGTTGAGGTAAATAGCTCTGCACCACAGCACACGCAGCTATAAATGCCTTCAGTTTTGTTGTTGTTCAGTGGGCTAGTAAAGGCTCGCTCGGTACCCGCCTTGCGCGTGACCTGATAGGCTTCAGGGGTAAGTTGCTCTTTCCATTCTTCATCTGTTTTAACGACCTTATCTGGCATAGTGTCTACTCCTTGGTTTATTCCTTGTATGGGCGGTCGCTTTGATCCTAACGTATTCGTTAGCAGAGTAGTATTTAGGGAAAGTCATACTTACGGATGATTTTCAATTGCATTAATAGACGATAGGAGACAACTAACAGTGATAGATGATGCCAAAGTCAAAGCTGAAAATGTGATCGGTGGCCCTTTAGAAAGTTGTTGTACTTCCCCAATGACTGGATTCTACCGGGATGGCAGTTGCCACACTGGCCCACAAGATAGAGGCGTTCACGTTGTCTGCGCCCAGCTTACTGACGCCTTTTTGCGCTATACCAAGGCACAGGGCAATGATCTGAGCGCACCGCAGCCTTTATACAATTTTCCAGGACTAAAGCCAGGAGATAAGTGGTGCCTGTGCGCGGCCCGCTGGAAAGAAGCCATGGATGATGGCGTCGCTCCACCTGTTGTATTAGCCTCTACGCACAAAGCAGCCCTACAGCATGTCAGCCTAGAGGATCTAAAAGCGCATTCAGTTTGAAGACTTGTGTTCAGACTCTTCCAATCAAAGTCTTCAGACCCTCGCGTTCAAAGAACATACGCCTAGTAGCACTGCCGATTGCAACAATACGTTCTTGACCTGCAATTCCTTACGATAAAAGCTATAGCTTTGGCCGAATTTCTAATCGGACCCAAACGCTAGCAGCCAGAGATCTGGTTGGGATATTCTGACTAGCAGCTCAGTGAATTCTCGTCAGTATTTTTTGCAGGTATAAGGCTCTTATTATGTTTGGTCAAAATCATTATACAAATAGCGCGATCGCACTTTCGACGGCGCTGACTTTGGGCGTATCGGTCACCCTGCCGGCGGCGGCTCAGTCACGCTTTATGGATGTTGATAGCAGCTATTGGGCCAATCCCTATGTACAGGCGCTCACTGCAGCCGAAATTATCAGCGGCTTTCCAGACAGCACCTTTCGCCCAGATCAAGAGATGACGAGGGCTCAGTTTGCCGCGATCGTTAGCGGTGGCTTTCCCAAAGACGCGGTGAGAGAGTCCGTTAACTTCAGCGATGTGCCTGCCGATCACTGGGCGGCTGATGCGATCGCTTCGGCCTACAGCAGCGGATTTCTCAGCGGCTATCCAGACGGCAGCTTTGGGCTCAATCAGCCAATCACCAGACTAGAAGTATTGCTCTCCCTAGTGAGCGGGTTAGGCATTGATACGATTAACTCAGATATCTCAGCCCTGCAAGCGTTTGCGGATAGTGAAGAAATTCCTGGCTGGGCCGTCGAGGCGATCGCAGCGGCCACGACCAGCGATCTAGTGATCAACTATCCCAACGTGCGCCAGCTTAATCCATCACGCAATGCTACTAGAGCAGAAATTGCCGCGATCGCCTATCAGGCGCTAGTCAACGAAGGTAGAGCCAGCGCGATCGCCTCTCCGTATTTGCCTGATACCTCTGTGCCGATTGTCACCGATCCAGCAGAAGACGATTTCACCTCGCTGGTAGCTTCTCTTGGCAGCGCCGATGCCGATGTTCGCAAAGCCGCTGCCGACCAGCTGGCGGCTGAAGGTGCAAAAGCCGTGCCGGATCTGGCGATCGCGCTCCAGTCTGACGATACTCAAACGCAAGAAGCCGCCGCCTACGCCCTCAACGAAATTGGCGCTGAAGCCGAAGCGGCTACCCCAACGCTTCTAGAAGTCCTGCGTGACGACGACGAACTGGTTCGCGCCCTGGCGACTAGCACTTTGGCTCAAGTCGGCCTCGATCAGGGCGTACTAATCAATCTACTGACGGCTTCTATTACTAACGAATCGGGCCTAGTCAAAGACATTGCCGCTGACGCCTTAGTTGAGATTGGTGGCGATGCTGTCCCGGCCCTAGGCAACTTGCTCCAGAATGAAGCCATTAACGCTCTCACCAAACAGACCGCCGCCACGCTAATCGGTGATATCAACCAGGCTAACCAGATCGATGATCTGGTTCTCCAGTCCGCAATTCCCATCTTGACCAACACTCTAAACGACGGCGACAGTGACGTTCGTCGTGCTGCTGCCTCTGCTTTAGGAGACTTTGGCCCGCTAGCCGATGCCGCGATTCCTGCTCTAGCCTCCGCGTTCACTGGCGAAGAGCCGGACGTCAGTAAGACCATTGCCGCTAGCCTGACTAAGATCGGTCAGCAGTCGGTGCCGGGCTTGACTGAGGCGCTCAATAGCGAGAATGCGTTGACTAGACTGTACGCCGCCGACGCACTGTGGACCTTGACTGAAGACAGCAGCCTGATTTTACCGACGCTGGTCTCCACTCTCTCCGATGGCAGCGTCGAAACCCGCGAGCTAGCGGCGCTGGGCCTCACTTATCTGGGTCGACAGGCCAGTCCGGCCCTTCCCGATCTGCGTGGCCTACTAGGCGATGATAATGACCGCATTGTCGATATCGCTCAGCTAGCTCTGCTAATCTTAGGGAATAGAAACGAACCTGCGCCAGATCTAGGATTCCTAAGAACAGACGCGGATCAGGTGGATTCAGTGCCTGCGATCGCCGAGGTAGTCGGTCGACTGTGGCAAAGAAGATAAGCCCGGCTTACAATCAGCCTCTTCTAAAGTCGGCCTTTTCAATGTATCTCTGGCTTCATAGGCAGCTTCATGGGCATAAGTCTTTCTTTTGAAAAGCAGGATGCTCTAGATACCCCTGCCTTCTCCTCCGAGAGAAGGCAGGGAATAAAGGGGGCAGTATGTTAATTAACTGGAATGGTTATCTAAGTACACACACCTTATGTCCACTGGCTCATCCAAAGTCTCAATCTACGCAGCGATGGCAGCAAACGTCGCTATCGGTATCGCCAAATTTGTCGGTGCCTATATCAGTGGCAGTTCGGCAATGCTCTCAGAAGGCATCCATTCTGTTGTAGATTCTGTCAATGAAGTCCTGCTGCTGTATGGACTCAAGCAGAGTGAGACCGGACCAGATGAGCAGTATCCGCTCGGACGCAGCCAGGAACTCTATTTTTGGTCACTGATGGTGGCAGTGCTGATCTTTGCGCTAGGCGGTGGCGTGTCGGTTTTTCAGGGAATACGTGGCCTGCAATCTACAGAAGTTTCTAGCGATCCCATTGTTAGCTATTGTGTGCTTGGAGCGGCAGCGGTCTTTGAAGGAGCAGCTTTGACGGTCTCCATTAGAGAGTTTAAAAAAGCCCAGTCTAATGCGGACATCGGTCTGTGGAAGGCAATTCGCCAGAGTAAAGATCCCAGCTCTTTTATTGTGATTGTAGAAGACTCGGCGGCGCTAGTAGGTCTGCTAGTAGCCTTTACGGGTGTGTGGCTGAGCGAGACGACTGGGGATCCAATGTATGATGCGATCGCCTCGATTGCCATCGGCGGACTATTGACCGTAGTAGCCACCGCGCTTGTCGCTAAAACCAAGGGCTTGCTCGTCGGCGAAAGCGCTTCGCTAGAAACTCGTGAAAGCATTAGAACAATTGTGCGCTCAGACGATGCCGTCTCCGATTCTGAAGCCCCAATTACCCTACACTTAGGGCCAAAAGACATCATGCTGGCACTCAACATCGAGTTTCGAGACGAGCTTTCAGCCGACGAAATTGAAGCTGCTGTCAGAAGAATCGAGAAGACAATCAGAGGAACGCACACCGAAGTCAAGCGAATCTTTATCGAAGCGGCCTCAGTTGATTAGCGCTTGCGATGAGAAACCCTATTGCCACAGCGGAATTGAAATGATGAACTGGGTGCTTTGCCCTGGCTCAGAGCTGACTGAAAGCGTCCCTTTGTGCTTTTCGGTCACGATTTGATAGCTAATCGAGAGTCCCATCCCGGTGCCTTTCCCAACTGGCTTTGTAGTAAAGAAGGGATCAAAAATTCGAGCTCGCACCGTTTCAGGGATGCCTGGGCCATTGTCCGAGATGGTGATCACTGCTTGATCTTGGTGCAGCCGGGTCGAAATCTTGATTCTTGGCGTACTTGTTTGACCTAGCGCATCGATTGCGTTGGCTAAAAGGTTCATCACCACCTGGTTGATCTGGCTGGGATAGCACTCTACTAAGTGAGTGAGCTGGTAGTCTTTAATAATTTCAATACCTTCGTGTTCACCGTCTGCCTTAATTTTGTGGGCCAAGATCACTAACGTACTGTCAAGTCCTTGATGCAGATCTACCGCTTTGACCTCAGCTTCGTCTAGACGAGAGAAATTACGCAGCGATAAAACAATCTCTCGAATGCGATGAGTACCTACTTTCATAGAAGAAAGCAATTTAGTGAAGTCTTGCTGAATGAAATCAAAGTCTAATTCTTCTAGCCTAGCTAATAGATCCACAGAAGGTTGCGGATACTCACGCTGGTAGAAAGAAATAATTTCTATCAGATCGGCGGCGTAAGTACAGGCAGGCTCGATATTAGCGTGGATGAAGTTTACCGGATTGTTGATCTCATGGGCAACGCCTGCAACCATCTGTCCCAAGCTAGACATTTTTTCACTCTGAACAATTTGAGCTTGAGTCCGTTTGAGTTCGCTAAGCGCGGCAGTGAGCTGTTCGGTTTGCTGAGTCTGATTTTTGCTATATGCCTCTAGCTTAAGGGTGTTTAGCTTGAGTTCCGTGATATTGGTGGTCGTTCCAACGACTCGATAGATTTGATCTGTTTCATCAGAGATAGGATTTAGTTTTGTTGACCACCAGGTAGGTTCTTCCCCAATCAAAATTTCTTCTTCGTAAGCGATAGTCTTTCTTTGATCAATACACCGCGTCAGGTTTCGAGTGACCGTCTTCCCTTGTTCTACGCCAAAGACCTCTGCGGGCGTTTTTCCTAAAACTTTGTCAGCGCACATTCCAGTTGCAGCCTCGCAAGCGGGGTTCCAGTCCGAACATCTCAACTCGCTCGGATCATTTTCGTCTACGTCCCAAGAGAAAATAGCAATACTTGTAACGCTGTATATATTATTCAGAAATTGTTCGCGATCGCGCAGTTTTGCTTCTACTAGTTTGAGCTCACTGATGTCTTGGGCAATGGTGGATATATATTTCAGCTTCCCAGAAGAATCTTTATGAGTGATGATTACTTGAGAAACTGGCATAGTCTCACCAGAAAGGGTAGTTAGCTGTTGCTCTCCTACCCAGCTACCGTGCTCAATGGCATGAGGTATGATGGTATTTTGGAAGGTTTCTGCTTGGTGAGCCGGCATCAGCATGCTGATATGTAAATCGTTAACCGGCCTCTCTTCTAGAAGCCCTATGATCTTTTGTCCCGCTTGGTTTATATATAGACAGTTACCTTCGGCGTCTGTAATTTCGACAAAATCTGGCGTGGCTTCTAGAATGTCGAGTAAGCGCTTTTGTTTTTCTTCTACCTGCTTGCGATCGCTCACATCGCGCAGACAAGCCATTAGCCGAACCTGGCCGCTCAGATAAATTCTTTGCAAGCTGACTTCTAGGCTGACTAGACTACCTTCGTAAGGACGCTTTGCAGGCCATTCAAACTCTATCTTCTCACCTGCTAACGCCCGGCTCCACAGCTCTGGCAACAAATGGACAGGGGTCTCTGGTGTTGCATACTCATGGCTGATTCTAAAGCGTAGGGCATCCGCGTAGGTAACCTTGTACAACTCCAAAAATGATTTGTTGACCCTCAAGATTTTACCGCTAGGGTCGTGAATCACAATCGACTCTTGAACATGGTCAATAATCTCGTCAGCATCTTTAGCTGCCATCTTCAGATCAGCTTCTAGCCGTTTACTCTCGCTTATGTCAGTGGCACTTAGAACAAGTTGATACACGCAGTCGGCTGTATCTTTGATCGGAGCAACCGTAACTAGCCACCATTGCTCCAGATACGGCTCTGTGGTTTGACTGAGCTCAAATCGAACAGTTTTTTTGGTTTGAACGCAGTCGGCACAGTGATTTTGATACCGGCTTACCAACTGCGTTGAGGTCACTGCAGATAGCGTTTTGCCGATGATATCAGCAGTAGGGAAAAGGCTCGATTGGGCGATCGCACTATTCAGTTTCAAGAAGCGAAAACGTTTCCCTTGCTCTAAAACCTCTAGAACTGCTCGGCCTATATAGTCATCATCCCAAAGCACTTGATAAATCGCCTGCGAATCAACCGAAGAGGCTGAAACCACCGACTCTTTGCAAGCTGATGCAATAGGAAATGTCATATATTATGCTTCGAGGAAACTTAGCTAAAATAAATATCAAGCTACTTTTATCATTCCCGACAGCGAACTCGATCAAATCAAATTAGCCCGTTCAGCCTAGATATAACGATGGCGGTGGCAGTTGATTTGTTTGCTGCTAGGTTTCGTTCTCTCTTCCCTCCTTATGCCGCTAATCACCGTTCGCCCCGAAGGTCTATATTGCGAAGCCGGAAGCTTCTATATTGACCCTTGGAAACCCGTCGATACAGCCCTGATCACTCATGCCCACGCCGATCACGCCTACACGGGCCACCAGCAGTACTATGCCACTGCTATCTCCGAAGGCATTTTGCGTCGGCGTTTGGGCAAAGACATCAATCTCAACGGTGTGAGCTATGGCGACAAGATCAAACTAGGCCAGACCTGGGTCTCATTTCACTCGGCTGGTCACGTTTTAGGGTCGGCCCAGGTCCGGGTCGAATACAAAGACGAAGTCTGGGTAGCTTCTGGCGACTATAAGCGGGGGATAGACCCCTCTTGCGATCCGTTTGAGGTCGTTGAGTGCGATACTTTTATCACAGAGGCCACCTTCGGTCTGCCCATCTATCACTGGGACAGCGGCGAAGCTACCGCCGAACAAATCTATCGCTGGTGGCAGAGCGACTTGACTCGGCCCTCTCTTCTGTTCTGCTATGCCTTTGGTAAGTCGCAAAGGGTGCTGGCCGAGCTCACCAAATTCACAGATCAACCTGTCTATCTGCACGGCGCAGTTCACAACCTGACTGAAATCTATCGAGCGGTCGGTATCGACATGGTGCCGACAGTGCCCGTATCTACCATGGAGAAAGGCTACAAATTCACTGGCGATCTGATCATTGCCCCCCCTTCTGGGCATCGCTCTACCTGGATGAAAAGGTTCAAGCAGCCTCAAACCGCTTTTGCTTCCGGCTGGATGGCTGTGCGCGGCAACCGCAGACGACGTGGCTATGAGCGCGGATTTGTTCTTTCTGATCATGCTGACTGGCCTGGCTTGATTCAAACGATAGAACAAACCAAGGCTAAAACAGTGTACGTAACACACGGACAAAATGACGTGCTAGCAAGATACTTGAATGAGAAGAAATCTGTGGAGGCTAGCCCTTTAGA
The DNA here is from genome assembly GCF_015207105.1 of cf. Phormidesmis sp. LEGE 11477. Lineage (GTDB taxonomy): Bacteria > Cyanobacteriota > Cyanobacteriia > Phormidesmidales > Phormidesmidaceae > Phormidesmis. The sequence continues at coordinate 9,175 of NZ_JADEXO010000024.1, read as the reverse complement.
AACGTTGTTTGAAGGGGAAAGGGATAGCCTAGACGTGTGATTAGCAGGTGGCTTAGGAAGTGTTCTTTAGCTGCTATGTTCTTTACTAGAAGTGCTTTTGCAAGTACTTTTACTAGGCATGCTTTCCGTGGAAATAGGAATATCAATTAAGAACGTTGTTCCTTTCCCTGGCGTAGAGTGGCAGTGTAACTTCCCTTGGTGCTTTTGTACTATTATATCGTGGCTGATAGAGAGTCCAAGGCCGGTGCCTTCCCCAACTGGCTTGGTTGTGTAAAACGGATCGAAGATGCGGCCTTGAACCTCTGGCGGCATACCCGGCCCATTATCGGCGATCTCAATCGTGATCACATTCGGCGTCAGCATGGCGGTTTGAATACTGATCTGGGGATGTTCTACCGATTTGAGCGCGGCGATCGCATTGGCTAAAATATTCATAAAAACCTGGTTGAGCTGACCTGGCAGACACTCGACTAACGGCAGATCGTCATAGGTTTTTACAACCTTAATCTCTTTCATTTGAGAAGACAAAATCAGTAAGGTACTGTCAAGACCTTCTCTAATGTCAGCAAATTTTTTCTCTGATTCATCTAGACGAGCAAAATTTCGTAAAGAAACGACAATGTCTTTGATCCGCTGCGTACCTAACCTCAGCGATCCGATCAGCCTCTTAAAATCTTCCGTAATAAATCCTAGGTCAAATTCATCGAGCTCATCTTGAATCACATCAGTCGGCACAGGATATTCCGACTGATACAACGCAATGAGATCTAACAGCCGCTCGACGTAGTTTTGAGCTGGCCCTAGGTTGCCATAGACAAAGTTGATCGGGTTATTGATTTCGTGAGCAACGCCTGCAACTAGCTGCCCCAGGCTCGCCATCTTTTCCTCTTGAATGAGCTGAGCCTGGGCTTGTTTTAGGTTGCTAAGCGCATCTTCAAGCTCTGCAGTTCGCTCTGCTACGCGGTACTCTAATATTTCATTTTGCTTCGCTAGCCGCTTCTCTGTTCTTTTGATTTTCAGCAAATTGGCGTAGGCAGAGGCATGGCATCGCAACCTAGCGACAAACTCAATGGGCTCAGGAATTTTGACTAGATAGTCGCTTGCACCCTTACTAAAGGCGGCTGCCTTGATGCCACTATCTTCTTGAGACGAGAGCACAATCACCGGAATAGAACAGGTTTTTGGCTCGGTGCGAAAAGCCTCAACCATAACCAATCCATCAGTTTCTGGCATAGTTAGGTCTTGCAAAATCACCGCTGGCCGAATGTCAATAGCAACAGCTAGCGCCTGGTTTGCCTGACGACAGTAAACAAGCTGCATGTCTTTTTCATCGACTAATAGCGCTTCAAGGCACTCAGCCACCATAGGCTGATCGTCTACTAGTAATATTTTGATCGGTGGGCTATCGACAGCTAGGTGGTTTCTTACAGTTGACGCATCTGCCTCAGCAGCAAAGAAGGTGTTTTGTTTGGTGGCTGAGACGAGATTGATAGATACTTGCATAAGCCAGTTGTATACGCAGATATAGAGATACTTTTGTAGCTGACTATGGCAGCATCAGAGAATTTGATTAGAACAGAGTGGAGCATCACTATGTTAGTGTGACGCTCATCACTAAGGCATTGTGGAAGGCACGAGTTTGTTAGATGTTTTTAGGTTGCCGAACTTAAAGAAACGATTGAGAGGTTGACCAAAAGTTAACCGAAAGTTTATAGAGCAGTCTTTGAGAGAGTTAGAGAAAGATTCAGACATCCGAGATAATGCTGAGCTAGAGCAGGCCGAAACAGACTAGGAGGTCAAACGGTGGGGGCTCAAATAGAGAGTGTAGGCAACTTGGGTGAGGAGCCTAGTTACCCAGACAAATTACCTCGCTAACATTGTGCCCACAGAAAAGCATTCCCGTCGGAACGGTCTAGGGGTGTGTCTAGAAGTGCATCTATCTAAAGGTGCTTCTATAGGTAGATGACAAAGAATTCCACTGATCTTATCTTGACAGATGGTTTCCTACAGGAAAGCAACCGTACAAGAGCAGAGCATGACCTTAGTTTTTTCACTTGTAGGTGGGCTGCTAATAGCAGTGGTTGTGCAGCTTGCGTTTGCTAATTTAGGTCTAGCGCTGGGACTGACGCTGCTCGACTTTTCTCCTGGCAGTTCATCATCAGATACAGCAGATCAAACTGAGACTAGTCAAGCTGAGAGCAGCGAAGAGAAGGCCGCTGAGCTGGGATCTGTCAAACCGCAAGCTACTGAGGATAGCTTGTCGCTGCCAATTACGCACCTGTTGGGATTTGGCGTGGCAATCGGGCTGTCGGCAGTTATTTTTGTGGGCACGCTACTAGCTGTAGAATTTAGCGCTCTAGCGGAACCCCGCCGGGGCATCATTTTTGGGCTTGTTTTTTGGTCGACCTATTGGCTGCTGTTTATTTGGCTGTGCTCTACGACAATTACAGGCATCACAGATTCTTTGATCGGTGGTGCGATCGCCAGTGGCAGGCAGCTAGTTTCCACAGTCAAACAGTCAATCATCCAGTCCGACAGCCCATCTGATAGCCCATTCAACAGCGCGGCAGAACAACAGACTGCCATCGAAGAACTAGCAGCAGAAATTTCCGAGCTTGCTAGAACCCAAGCGGCAATTCCTCAGCTACTGTCCAGCCAGCAGGGCGAAATTCTATCTCAAATCAACGCCGTCATCGAAGAAAAATTAGAAGAAGGTGTAAATAAAGGCAAAGCAGATCAACCTCCTATAGCTGAAGGAGAGTCAAACCAGCAATCGAGTCTGCAGTCGCTATCTGAGCCCAGTAGAACCTCTGAACCTAGTAGAACCGAAGTCACCGTCACCGAAACCAGTCAACCCTCAGCGCCCAAAGTCACTGTATCAACCACATCGCCTAGTCTACTCTCACAGCTTTCTTTACCTAGCTGGCAGCAAATTGCCAAAAGCGTCATCAACGAGGTAGACCTATCAGATTGGGACGTCGAAACGCTGATACAGCAGCTTTCTGAAGACTGGTCAAACGCTGACCTATCGAAAACAGACCCGCCAGCAGCAAAATACGCAGCGAGTCGAATAGTAGGCGCTACGACTGCACTCTTACCAGATACCGTCCGCCAAACAGCATCCTCAGAGTCGTCATTAAGCTCTTCAGCAGACGAGAACAACAGCACAGATTTCTCTGCTGACCGTCTACCTACGGAGCATTTGTCTGAAGAGTATTCGTCTAAAAAGCACTTATCTGAAGAGCACTTATCTGAAGAGCATTCGCTTACAGAACACGTACCTACTAAGCAGTCACCTACCGAGCAATTACCTACTAGTCATCTGTCGACAGATCACAGTTCAGCTATCCAAACTATTCAAACCAAACTAGAAGACTACTGCCGATATACTAACCTCAGCCTACTAACCCCTCAGAAGCTTTCTGAGAAAGTCTGCTCCCAGCTACAAGAGCACGACTTATCAGCAGAGCAAATTTCTAACAGCTATCAAAAGCTCAACATTGCTAGGATAGAGACCGTACTGCTAAATCGACAGAAGCTCTCTTTGGAGGATGAACAACAGCTTATACAGGCGCTGAAGCTAGCGTGGCCTTCAGAACTTTTGAGTACAGAACCAGAAGCAGAACAAGAAACAGATCAACAGACATCAGACATAAAAGACAGCCAATCTGAGCTATCTATTCATTCGGTTGCTGACAAAGCTTATCAGACTGTAGAGCAGCACTTGCAGACAGTAGATTGGAACGCTTCTTTAGAAGATATCAAGCCTGAAGTCGGTAAGTTGCTAGATCAGTTAGAGAACGAAGGATCGCTCAGCGCTATCGACTGGTCAGAGCTGTTCTCACGAGTTCAAATTCATCATGATATGAAAGAAGAGCTTGCAGAGTGGCTAAGAGCAACCTTAGATAGCAAACTTCAATCGACTCGTCCAGCGATTGTCCATACAGTCAAAGATCTTTCGCATTACTTTTCTGACCAGGTCACTGACTATTTAAAGAATAGAGACAAGTCCGAATTGCAGCCAGCAGAAGCAACCAAAGCGCTCAGCCAGATAGTTAGCCAAACAGTAAGTAGTGCGATCGCATCTCTTCCGCACCCTTCCCACCTTCCCAAACTCAGCGACCTATCCGACCACAATATTCCCTTTGATCAAGAGCTGTGGGACCAGGCCCGGTGGCAACAGGCATTAGAGAGTCGCCAAGATATGACTGAGGCGGAAATTCATCGCATCATAGAGTGGGGTGAGCAAGCTTGGCAGCCCAAAGCCAAACAGATCAGCCAGTGGCTACAGGCAGTGCAAACTGAAGCAAGTAAGTACCTGAGCCTACCGGATAAAGAATTGCTAGAGAATGCAGGTAAAGAAATCGATGAACAAATTACCAGTACGCAAGCGGCAGTTGCTTCCCAGGTGACAGCCGTCAAGGAAGAAGTACAGTCACAAGTGACTCACGTCAAGGAAGAAATACAATCGCAGGTAGACAGCGGTCGCAGGCAGATTGCGATCGCGGCTTGGTGGCTCTTCATCGCCTTTGTCTGGTCAGGTAGCGCCGCCGCTGGAGCAGGCTGGCTAGCGACAAATTACTAACGTTCGCCCAAGAAGCTGAAGGTTTTGATAGATTTGAAGCAGTTTCCTGTGGTTATCTGTGACTCCTATGGCAGAATCTGGCGAAGAGAAAGAAAGCTTTGTAAGCAAGCTGGGCAGCTTACAATCAGGTTCCGGTCCAGCAGCTGAACAGAAGAGGCTCTCCTATTCAGGGCCGCGATCCTAGAGAGCTCGCTTTTGATATTGTGGGCCGTTCATCACTCGAAGAGGGCGAACAGCCACCGATATTAGAACTTCAGGTCTTTACAGACTACTCAGTTGTGACTGTCACTAACGAGGGCTTTGTGGATGATGCGATCGCCGCCAAAAGAGACAGGCTAGAGTTTGAGAAAGTTGACGAGCAGCGTTGGCAGATTGTCTGGGCAGGTGACCAGCAAAGATGTCGCAGAGGCCGCGATCTAGAAGAGTGGACTACGCAGCTATGTCCTTAGCGATTAATCGCTATTGAGCTTGGGCTGTTAACCCTGGGCTATCAGTCATAAACATGCTCTCGACTGTCGTATCGTCGAATGAACCTGCTCTAATAGCTCTGATCTAGTCAATTTGCTTTAAGATTCGATTGACATAGTCTTGACTAATTCGCTCTTGTTCCAATCGGCGCTTGTTCATGGCTAGCTTCAGATACAGCGCCTGTTCTTCGGCCCGCAGGTTTAGCGATGTCTCAACTGTTGCTTTCCTATCAGGCACTTCGAAATCTCGAAACGTCTGGTATGTTTTAAGATCCATCAGTATTGACTGAGTTTGGGGAAAGTGAGTTCTTACTTGAGAGAGGATGTCGAATCCTGCCGAATCCAGGTCTCCCCAGTAGAAAATTCGACAAGATAGCAGCCAATTCGCTAGCTTTAAGCGGTTGACAGCGTAGCCTGCTCCCAAAATAGCGATGCCATCAGCTAGGGCAGGCAGCGTCAGAAATGGCATCATATTTTCAGTGATGAAGCACCGAGGGGAGCCTAGCTGCAGCTTAGCAAAGGCCGATATGGCTAGACTAAAGTCTGCCACTGGAAAGCCATACTTCTGCTGAAGCAGCGGATCGAGAATTCGTAGGCGCACCAGCGGCTCGCTATATCGCAAAGAAAAGCGCCTTTCAAAAGTGTGCTTCTCACCTTCGACAGTGCCCAGTTTTTCATCTGGCAAGATCGCCTCTAACAGGCTGCTAAGGATGCCTTTGCGTTCTTCTATAAACTTTGTATGGACCACGATAGGCAGCTCTCGAATGTATAGATAAGGCTGCGGATTTTGCTGAAAGTACTGGCAAACCCTAATTAGATCTGGCCAGTCACCATGATAGGCAACGACTTTGAGTGGATAGTGCCCAACCCATGAGCTCAAGCCTGGGGTAGTTGATTGGATCAAAGCTATGTCAGATTGGAAGTGGGCAAAAGCGCACTCTTGGTCAATGAGCTGTAGATAATCTGTTTCATTCTCAATGAAAATTTTCTGCGGGAGAGATTGTAGACCGTATTTACGAGTATTTTTTGGTTCTAGTCGCACTGTGTAGCCAAATCCCTTTTTTGCCTTTGAGCTATTGATCAGCTCGGTAACTGATGCCTGTAATTCCGGGTAGGTTTTGGGGATACTGCCTACTGGCAAATCAAATGGGAAAAAGCTCTCTTCGAGTACGGTAGCGCGCAGAAAAGCTTTGTACTGTTTCTGAGCTTTTTCCCTGATCTTTTCAGGACTAATCACGATTCTAAAGCTGTTGACTTACGATGCTTTTGTTGGAAAGCCTCGATCGAAACGGACATCACTTTAGAGTAGTCACCTGCGGGAGAGTTGGAAACAAAATGAAGGGTGTCAATGTACGATTCGATCACGTTGATTTTGTCTTTAGGCGTGATCACTAGTAGCTGAAGATTCAGGTTCTTGAACAGCTCCATGGCATAGCGGGCATTGCTATCGTCAGAACGGCTGAAGGCTTCATCGATGACAACAAAGCGGAACGATCTATCTTCAATCGGATAGGCACCGTTAAAGCCATTCGCGTCGGTTTGAGTCAGGCCGAACTGGTAGGCGATCGCACTGGCCAAGATCGTATAGGCTAGCTTTACCTTCTGCCCGCCAGACTTGCCCGAGGAATCGGTATGGTGCTCTTTTTCCACATCGTCTTCGCGGTAGCGCTCACTGACTGAAAAATCTAGCCAGTTACGGACATCGGTCACCAGCTTTGTCCAACGATCTGATGCTTTGAATCGTTCGATTAGCTGCGTGCGTATCCGTTGAAAGCGCTCTTCTTGATCTTCTGGAGACTGCCGGGCGACATCGCCCAAACAAGATCTTAGGCTTTCTTTAAAGTCTCGAATCTCACGGTGCTTGGTCTTGGCGCAGCACAGCTCGATATAGGTAGCGTCCGTATAGGCAATTTGTCTGAGCGACTCGTTTAGATCGTGGATGGCTAGTTCAATTTCTTCTTCCTGCTTTTCTAGATCGCTTTTGAACATAGAGATGGCAATAATCACCTTCTCATTCATCAGCTGCTTAAATCGCTTTTCGTGTTTGGGCAAATCATCTTTGGCGATCTGCTGCTGTAGCTTCAGGTAGTCCGGCAGGTCCTCGTAGCTGCTGCCAAATTCTAACGTTTCTTCTCGATAAGCTTCCTTGAACCTAATCAAACAGCGGACAATTTCGTTTTTGATCGTATCTCTTTTTTGCTCTCTAGATCTAAGCTGCGCCTGCAAAGAGTCTTTCATCGCCGATTCATCCTCGGCAATCGTCTCTAGCGTGAGCTCATAGGTTTTCAGCTTTTTAGCATGGCTTTTTTCGAAAGCGCTAAGCTCATCAGACGCAGCGGCTTTCAGTAGCCTTTCACACTGCGTTTGCGCCTTTAGATTATCTTGCTGATAGCTTTCAAAAGTACCTATCGCCTGCAGCGCTAGGTCGCGACTGACGCTGATTTTGACTATTTCTGACTGAGTCGTTTCTAGCTGAGCTTCTAGCTGTTTGAGCTTATTAGAGCTTGCTTCTAGCTTTTGCTTTTGCTTGACTAGTACTTGCTGATCGCGCTCCCCACTTTCCCAATCAATTTCGGCAAAGTCGGCAAAGCGCATAAAATCTTGCAGCCAGGATCTTTGCTGCTCTCTGTGTGATCGCGCCTGTTCTAATCCATCGATCTCTTTGTCGATCTTAGCCAACTGCTGGGTGACAGCTTTTAAGTCGGCTTCCAAGGCTTTGATCTTGTCAGCATTGTCCCATCCCAAAATGTAGCGGCTGCGCTGATTGAGCCGAAAGCTGTCATCTTTTTCATGCCGCCCCTGTCCATGCTTGATTAGCCCAGCTTTAGTAATGGCTCGCTTTTCTCGCTGAAACTGTTCAATGTCGTCGCAGCAAACATAGTTAAACTGCTGGGTGAGGCGCGATCGCAGCCATTCAAAAAATACGTCGTCCTGTTTAACCTGAACTTTGCCAGGAATCTGACTCGGATCTAGCGATCGCTGCGTAGGATTGGGAGCAGTCGCCGTCACCTTGTAGTACACCAGGCGACCGCGCAAGTCGGTTTTGTTCACATAGGCGTTCACTGCCCGGTAGTGCGCTTCAGGCACTAGCAAACATAGACCAAAGCTCCTTAGCAGCCGCTCAATTGCCCCTTCCCAGGCTTTTTCTTCCAATCGCACCTGCAACAGCTCGCCAGTAAAGGGCAGGTCAGAGTCTGCTAGGTTCAGCGACTGAAGTAGGCGATCGCGAATATCTAGATTTTGCTTTGGAATCTGGCTTTTGCGGCTGCGTAGTGAAACCAATTCGGCCTCTAACTGGTCTCGCTCTTGCTTTAGCCTGGCCTGCGTCAGCTTCAGCTCGTCTCGCTGAGCTGTGATGGCAGCGAGCGCTGCTTCGATCTCTTGTGCTAGCGCATTGCCCTGCTCTCTACCGGCATAAAAATCATCACGGTTCGAGTGACTGGCTAGGTCTAATTGTTTGGCAAGCCGATCATACTGCTGAGCCGAGTGCCGCTTTTGATCAATCTCTTTTTGAACCTGTTCTATCTGTTGTTTGAGCGCCTGCAATTGCTGACCGACGCTGTCATTTTGGATAGCAAATTCTAGCTCTTTTGCTTGCTGGCGCAGGGTGGTAAGCGTGCGATCGCAGCTGTCTTTTTGGTTTGTTGATCGAGCTAAATCTTCTTGAATCTGCTGCAAGCGCGTCTGCAAGCGCGTCAGCTTCTGCGCGGCAAAGAAAGCGGGGGTTACAGCAATCGATCGCTCTAGTACGGATAGCTCTCGCTCTATCTTTTGCAGCTTGGCCGACTCTTTGGTCAGCGGCATCAGCACTTCTAGCTGCTCGCGGGCCTTCTGAATTGAGTTGTGAGAGATGGTCAGATTCTCGTAGCTGCCGACTAGACCGTCAATTTTCTCTCGCATATCGACGGTTTCTAGCATGTGGTCGCGCACAAAGTTATTGAGACCATCAATTTGCTTGATACTCACCGTCTGATTAAACAAATCGAGCGCTTTTTCTGAAGCTAGGCCAAAGCGCTTACGAAACTGCTGAGTATACCTAGAAAAATTATCAAAGATTTCAACATCGTTTGCCTTTAGAACCCGCTTTAGCTGAGAAATTTCTCGACACTCAGCTAAGTTCTCC
>NZ_JADEXO010000253.1 GCF_015207105.1 cf. Phormidesmis sp. LEGE 11477 | reverse complement strand
CTCTTAGCCTTCCAGCACCGGGCAGGCGTCAGACCCTATACGTCGCCTTACGGCTTCGCAGAGCCCTGTGTTTTTGATAAACAGTCGCCACCCCCTGGTCTGTGCCACCCCACAACGGTTGCCCGTCGTGAGGTCTCCCTTCTCGCGAACTTACGGGAGCATTTTGCCGAGTTCCTTCAGCATAGTTCTCTCAAGCGCCTTGGTATTCTCTACCAGTCCACCTGTGTCGGTTTCGGGTACGGTTTATACGGTGGAGCTATTTCCTGGAACACCTTCGCTGCACCCCCAATCCAATAAGGAGATACAACACACGGCATCCGTCACTACCACCAAGCTGCAGAATATTAACTGCATTCCCATCGACTACGCCTTTCGGCCTCGCCTTAGGGGCCGGCTAACCCTGCGCCGATTAGCGTTGCGCAGGAACCCTTGGACTTTCGGCGAGCGGGTCTCTCACCCGCTTTATCGTTACTCATGTCAGCATTCGCACTTCTGATATCTCCAGGAGCCCTCACGGGTCCCCCTTCGCAGACTTACAGAACGCTCCGCTACCGCGCATCATAAGATGCACCCGCAGTTTCGGTGTATGGCTTGAGCCCCGGTACATTTTCGGCGCGGAACCCCTTATTTAGACCAGTGAGCTGTTACGCTTTCTTTAAATGATGGCTGCTTCTAAGCCAACATCCTGGTTGTTTTGGGAGTTCTACATCCTTTCCCACTTAGCCATAACTTAGGGACCTTAACTGGCGGTCAGGGTTGTTTCCCTCTCCACAATGGACGTTAGCACCCACTGTGTGTCTGCCGGATAGTACTTCTCGGTATTCGGAGTTTGGTTAGGATCAGTAAGGCGGTAAGCCCCCATAGCCCATCCAGTGCTCTACCCCCGAGAGTATTCATCCGACGCTCTACCTAAATAGATTTCGCGGAGAACCAGCTATTTCCGAGTTTGATTGGCCTTTCACCCCTAGCCACAGCTCATCCCCGACTTTTTCAACAGGCGTGGGTTCGGTCCTCCAGTGCGTGTTACCGCACCTTCAACCTGGCCATGGCTAGATCACTCGGTTTCGGGTCTAATCCAACGAACTAGGGCGCCCTATTCAGACTCGCTTTCGCTACGCCTACACCTACCGGCTTAAGCTTGCTCGTTAAATTAAGTCGCTGACCCATTATACAAAAGGTACGCTGTCAGGCTTGCGCCCTCCAACTGTTTGTAGGCATCCGGTTTCAGGAACTGTTTCACTCCCCTCGTCGGGGTACTTTTCACCTTTCCCTCACGGTACTTGTTCGCTATCGGTCGACAAGGAGTACTTAGGCTTGGAGGGTGGTCCCCCCATGTTCAGACAGGATTTCACGTGTCCCGCCCTACTCGAGGACTTGCATAATTTCTACCCGTACGGGGCTATCACCCACTAATGCCCGACTTTCCAGACGGTTCCGGTTCTTAAATGCAAGCCACTGGCCTGGTCCGCGTTCGCTCGCCACTACTAGCGGAGTCTCGGTTGATGTCCTTTCCTCCGGGTACTTAGATGTTTCAGTTCCCCGGGTTTGCTCCCTTGCGGGTACTCCATACGGAGTGGGTTTCCCCATTCGGAAATCCACGGATCAAAGCTTATTCGCAGCTCCCCATGGCTTATCGCAGCGTATCACGTCCTTCATCGCCTCTTGTCGCCAAGGCATCCACCGAATGCCCTTAAGACACTTGATCACTCTCATTATCAATGCTCATCTCATGCTTGCAAATCCACCAGAACCAACCC
>NZ_JADEXO010000166.1 GCF_015207105.1 cf. Phormidesmis sp. LEGE 11477 | reverse complement strand
AAAGTGCTGTGGACTAGTGGTTACTTTATAGCGAGTTGTGGTGGGGTAACCGTTGACGAGCTCAAAGCTTACGTCCAAAATCAGGACAGACCTGATTAGACTGTTCGCTATCACTCACCTGGCTTTCTTCCCACGCTAAGGACAAGCCTGTAGCGTGGGAATTCCCGCCGATCTAGTTAATACGTGAGGGGAATCATGAAAAATCCCCCTCACGTATCTTAGCGAGTACTATGGCTAGAGAAAATATAACAATTACTGCCATAGCGCTATAAAGTGGAAACCAAATCACTTCATTTTTGACGTTTGGCCAGAATTCAGAGATAAGAGTCATGGTGCCTAAGCATAGAGCACTGAAAAACAGACGAATAGCGCATGATGGTGCGAACTCGACTGTCTCAACTATGTTGAAATCGGACAGCTCTTTGTCATACATCAAGAACCGCCATATTGAAAAAGCAGGCGGCTTTTTGAATGGCAACAAGATATAAAGCGACCATTCAACCTGCTGCTCTGACCAGTTTAGTATCCCGAAATCTTTCAGCTCTAATTTGTTAGGTCGGTCGACAAAGCAATCGAACCCTGCGTCTGCAATCTGCCAAATTAATTCCTGAAACATTTCAGAACTGACTTCAACAGTACTTGGTCGCCCCAACGACGGGCGTCTGTCGAAATCGGATGAGTACATGGGCAGGAGTTCGACGTAGTCGAACCCTTCTTTAGCCGCTGTCCTTAGTGTAGAGGCGAAAGCTTCCGATGCAGCATCACAGCGACTCTCCATGCTGCGACTCTCTGTGTCTATTTGATCGATTGCATCGTCGGTAGAGAGAGCAAGAATCTCCGTCAATAGTTCCTGGTTCTGTTCGCTCATCATCTAGTCTCTCTTGAAACACCATCTGCTAGGTATTCTCGACTGGGCAAAAGCCTACAACGATAATAGGCTCAACTGGCTGAGCCAATGCGATCATATTAGTCCAGCGCTGATGGCCACGCAAGGCACTGGCGGCAATCATCTCCTGAGCATCCATAAATCAAACGCCTCCCAGGATGCCTTGTGGAGACGTTTGAGGATAGGGATAGCTATCTGTGTGATTTGTAAAAAATCACTGTACATGTTCATTTTGGGGAAGTCGAACATCTTTAAGGCAAGGAACTGCTCAAACAGAAATTGAATGAAGGTCTTAACGACAGCAGGCATATTCTTGACCTCTTTATTTTCGATAGCTACCGCTGTAGTTGCGTTCTTGATAGAAGGTCAAAAGTAAGAGTAGATGGTTTTCTGTGATGGGCTTTGATTCAAATATGATAGAGATCATAGAGGGAACATCCTTGGTAGCTCAGCGCATTTGGTATGACCCAGCGCAAAAGAGTTGCAGTATCTTGGTTATGGCCTAACCCTACTACAAAGCAAAAAAGCTATCAGGAACAGAATGACCCAATAGCTTTTAGAAGTTCGGAACAGGCCGAACAGACTAAGCAGAAGCTGACTGCGACCTGAACGGGAAAGTAAGCGATCACACTAAACAGAAAGTAAGCTATGACCACCATTCAAGAGCAGCGATGATCGCGGTAAGGCAGCAGAACATAGGTCCAATCCCAATGACAGGACAGAAGACGCACAACACAGAGCCGAACGGTTCTCAAACTCCGGTGCTAGTGTGATCTTACAGCCGCGTGACGGTCTCTGCCGCCTGCTGCCGCCTGCTGCCGTCTTCTCTGTAGGTCGAAATGCGACGCCCTCTATCTACAGCAACGGAGGGCGATCACTCACCTGCCTCCGTCGCCGTTGTCGATTACTGCCGGTTTAGCACTATCTCCAGAGCCATATTGGATTAACAGGTTGACATAGCTTCTCGCTCCTATCCGTAGTAATGGAAAGTAAATCACGGTGAAGAGCACAGCGCATATGACTGCTTTTATCCACTTCTCCCGTGCTATTTCTTTGTAGCGGTTATCTATGAGCTGAGTAATACCAGCCTCTTGAATATATATCTTGGCACCGTCCGGCCCCCAGAAATCCTCATAGGTAATTGCCCACCCGCTTTCTTTCAATTCTGAAGCGATGATGTCTTTAGTGGCAGTCCATTGCATTTCGGAAAGGTCAATATCGGCCCACACCCCACTGCCACTGCGCCTTCTAGATTCCTGATCTAATGCTTCAGATATGTTTGTGCGAGCGGTCTCACAAACGGCTTTAATTTCCTCAACTGTGAGATTCATGCCTATATCACTCTGGTGAATCTGTTGCAGGGTCATTTCAAAACGATAGCTCTTTTTCTCGTTGTTTGCCTGCCGGAAATCTAACCAGCTTTTTCGACGAGAAGCGATCGCCCCCTAGTCAATTTACTTCAACGCAGTGCGATCACCCCATATCCACCGCCGTCTTTATTACCAGCAGAGGCAACTTGCCATCGATCAGCGGGGCTGGGAGTAATGTGGTTGCTAGTCCTCTGTCTGCCAGTTCACCGGGCTCGTCTGTCTGTTTTGCCTGTCCGCCGTATCGTTATGATTTTTTGAGTATACGCTGTCACCTTTGCTAGAGCGAGATCGGCAACGTCTTACTTATCATCAACACTACCTTCATCATTCATCATTCATCATTCTTAAAACAAGTTTGAGTCTCTAGTTTTTATGTACTATGGACATGGGACTCATTGACGATAAGCTGATTCCAATCTGCTCGAACGTTCTATTTATTGAAATATCTATGCTTTTAGCTACTTCGAACACTGAAGAATTTTTGATTTCTGCAATCACTTAATATGTCATATATAGCCGGAATATTAGCGGCTACTATAGGAGTTCTCTGCATTCCATATCTGCCGAGTGTATATAGAATGCTGGCGTACTTTGTTTTGATGTTTGGAGCAGTACTGCTCCTACATTTTCAGATAATCCCGACTATTTTTTCATTCGCACTCCTCATAGTAGGGATCGCTGCCCCTCTCGTTTTTGAAAGAAGAGTTGATATACTTCCTGAACTTATCCGTCGGCTAGACGAAATGGAGGAAGAAGATAGTGACAGGCAATAACTTTAGAAATTCAGCGTTACTCTTTCAAGATATGAACATATTCTTGTACTATCTGAGGCTCTATGCTGATGGGATTGAGCCTCAAATCTTCGGACAAAAGGCGAAACCAGAAATCTTCTCGCAAAGGAATGGCTTGTGCTTCAACGACCTGAACATAGAGTTTTAAATTGCTTGTTTTCACGGCAGAAGCCTTCCTGATGGAGATTTAAGGTTGCCCTAGCCTGCTCTGTTATCAAAGCTGCACTGGTTGTTGTCTGGTTGGTCGTGGGAGGGCTGCTCATCTCGTCCTTTCTTTGCTCTCTTTCCTTTCTGTTGCCCTCTCCGCCTGGTCAACCAGCCTTCTTCTTGGTATGTTTTGGCATTCTGTATAGAATACGAAAATGTTGCGGTCAGTTGCGATTGCTATCTTCCTGATGAGCGGATTTATAGCGAGAGATACTTGCTATAGTAGATGTCAATTGAAGTTGAAGTAGAGAGATGCCAAGAAGAGGGCGACCGGGGGGCAATCCAGAGATCGTAGCGTATGGCTATCGGAAGCAGCATAGCTGGTCAGAGTCATGCACGGCGACCAAGTCACTGAAGATGCCGCCGCAGATGGCGCAGGCATTGAAGGCTGGATTGTTACCCGAGTGGCAGGAAGTGTGTCGGCAAGCGATCGCGTCGCACCTGCCAGCAGAGACGGCAAAAGCGATGAACTGGCCCCCTGAAGCAGAGGAAGAAACGAATGAGTGAAGCGCAATTTCCAGGGTATATCGAATATCAGCAGCAAGACTTTGACGCGGCCTTCCCGAAGGTGAAGATAGCCGCTGAGCAGGGAAACGCAGAAGCGCAGTGTATGGTTGGCACGTTGTATCAGCTAGGGCTAGGGGCAGCAGCCGATAGTGACAAAGCAATGGAATGGTATGAGCGTGCTTCAGGGCAAGGGTATAGCGTTGCGACTAACAACCTAGCCGGGATGCTAGCGGTGAGAGGCGAGCACGAGAAGGCGAGTCAACTTTATACGCTATCTCGGCAGCAGGGATTTGAGCATAGCCCAGCGACAAGGGCTACCCGATAGATTTTGGCAGCTTAGAAGAGACGAGTACATGAGAACCCTCAGCAACGCAAGAACTGCTGGGGGCTTCGTTTTTGTATCTTTCCGATAGCTTCGTTTCGAGCGTAAAACCTTCTCTTTTAGGGAGTCCCAAAAAAGTGTTGCAAATTAAATAGAACCCCTACTGCATTCTGTTCTATAGTAGGTAATCCCTGTTATAATAGAAGCATAGCAACAGCTAAAACCCCATTTCTCGAACTTTGGACGGAAAGAGAAATGGGGCTGGTAAACCCTAAGTCAATAGGATTAAAACTCATGGTATCAAGAAAAGTTCGTACTGACATCTTGCCGTTGTTTCTGGTTTCGGCGGCGCTTTCTCTCAACGCTTTGTTTCCGGCTCCAGCACCCGCAGCAGAGATCATTAGAGAGGCTATTGAAGATACCTTCAATAGTGATGACGAAGAGGAGGAGGAGGAATGGTATATCCCAGATGTTCGTAAATATCGTTGTGAGCTGATCTTCGAGTCACCAATGGTTCCCGGCCAGACCTTTCGGACTTGCGCTTATGACTGCCGGGGATACGGTGCAGGCGCAACGTTCCCTTGGCCTAGCGAGTTACCCTGCCCTGAAGGTTTCAATGACCTCATGCCGGAGATTCCAGAGGGATATCCAACACCTTATCAACTCTAGGCAGACTAAGTATGAATAGTTAGCTCTTGGCACACCAGCTCGTTTCTCCAGAATGAGTGGGTGTGCTATCTGCTGCTATAGTCGCTAGCTCGATCATGCTGAAGTGGTGAAAGAGCAATCGCCCCCCATTTTATCTTCATGAGATCGCCCCGGTTCTAATCACTGCGCCGGATCTATCTGCTGCTGATCATGCAGTAATACATTAGACGGCTGAAACAGTTACCGTTGACAGTATTGACGATCTGATATTGCTGTGCTTCGATAGTGTTATGTAACGAATATCACTCCCTAGATGTTCGTCTCATGGGCACTATCTTTGTTCCTCAGATAAATGTATTCCCAGTATTCTGGTCTGGCGTTTGTTTGAAATAAGAGATTTTGTTTTAGGTAAACGCTGGTTCAGCCTACTGGGTATGTGCTGGTGTGAGGCTTAAAGATAGTACGCTTGAGACGTTTATTTGTAGGTGTTAAGCCAGCACGTTCCCGCATGGGAGTGTGTACTGCGGCTTGCATCTGATGTTCTGTTACTACCTAAAAAAGTAATGGAAAATTCAATATGGCGATGTCCAAAAGGCAAAAAAAGCTCGAAAGACTTCCTTGCTCAGAGACTATGGATCACAATGCTGGTGGTGCCAGTGTGCCTTGCCTGCAAAGAAACTCACTCTCGATCACTTGATACCCCAGAGCAAAAACGGTTCTCACTCTTTAGAAAACCTGCGGCTTGCCTGTATCCCTTGTAATAGTGACCGAGGCAATAGTCTCAATCCACCTAAACGGCTCTTCTCGCTCAATCCAAAGTCAACACGCGGGGTGAGAAAAC
Organism: cf. Phormidesmis sp. LEGE 11477; assembly: GCF_015207105.1. Taxonomy (GTDB): domain Bacteria; phylum Cyanobacteriota; class Cyanobacteriia; order Phormidesmidales; family Phormidesmidaceae; genus Phormidesmis. The sequence goes on along the minus strand of NZ_JADEXO010000166.1, from coordinate 4,955 downwards.
ATGCATAAGCTCCTACAGTTTCAAGATGAAACGCTTCTACGTCGGGCCTTAACCCATCGTTCATACATCAACGAAAATCCCGGAGAAGACGGCGATAATGAGCGCCTGGAATTCCTTGGAGATGCCCTACTCACATCCATCAGTGGTGAGTATCTTTATCAGCTCGAAGGTGAGCTGGGCGAAGACGAAATGACTCGGCGACGATCAAGACTCGTAGACGAGAAGCAGCTGGCCAAGTTTGCGACTGAAGTCGGATTAGATTTTAGAATGCGGCTGGGCCGGGGCGCGATCCAGGAGGGCGGCTATCACAACGCTCGCCTGCTCAGCAGCACGTTTGAAGCGGTTGTTGGAGCCTACTATCTAGACAATAATCGGAAGATAGAAAAGCTGCGATCGATTGTAGAAGACCTGTTCAATAAGGTATTGAACGGTGATGCTAAAGGTGTTACCCCAGTTCGCTCCAACATAGACTCTAAGAACAGGTTCCAAGAGATCGTCCAGGCGAATGGTGCCGAAGCTCCCCCTAAATACGAGACAGAGCAGCTAGGCGGAACAGACCATGCGCCTGAGTTCCACTCTAGGGTCTATGTGGATAGCGTTCTTTACGGGGAAGGTCGAGGGTCTAGTAAAAAGAAGTCTGAGAAGCAGGCGGCAGAGGATGCGATCTCGAAGCTGAATAAGCAAGGGCTGTTGTAAACTCTCTCCAACGGGATCGCCTCCCTCCCTCTGGCGTTGCAGCGATTGTTGGCACTAGCTCCCAGTGATGACGTGATTACACCCTATCACTGGGCGATCGCAACCTATGTCCAGGCTTCGTGTTGCTCGGCGCTCAAGCCTCTCGAAGCTTTCAGCGATACCGTTGTGATGTCATTCCGCACCTAGCAGCGAGGCTTCTTTGCTCTACTGCTAGATTCTTCTGCTCGGATGCCTACGGCGCACACAACCGACTCGAATCACCTCAGATACCGATCGACCTCAGCGGTTTTCAATTCCTTTGTACAGTAGCGAGCGGCACTGCTGCTCCAGAACGGCTTATTGCCCTCTTTCACAGGTGCGATCGCTCCCGTTCCTTCTGGAGGTGCGGCTCTGAATCTAGCCGCATCGGGTTTTTAAGCTTTTCACCGTTATAGAGGTGAGCGGCTTTACTAAGCTGGCGATCGAGCAACTGGCTTGAGAAATTGGCGTGATGTAGAATAGCGCTAGACACTGGAAGTAACGATGTCAGATGAACGGCTAGGGCGACTAGAAGGGGTAGTAGAGCAACTGAGCGGTACTATCGATGTTTTAGTGTCTGAATTTATTAGACCAGCTACACAGCAGGCTTTTGCCAACTACGAACGGCTAGAACGGTTAGAGTCTGCTCTAGAAACGCTAGTGGGGCAGTCGTTAGTCAATGCAGAGCAGATAGAAGCGAATCAGCAACAGATAGCGAGTAATACAGCGCAGATAGAAGCGAACCAGCGACAGATAGCGAGTAATACAGAGAGTATTACCAGACTAGAAGCTACTGTTAATGACCAATCGCAGCAGATACAGGTGCTGATTGAAGAAGGCAGAGCCGATAGACAGGCTCAAAGGGAAGCTCTTGCCGCAATCCTTTCTATTGGTGGTCGTGTAGAGACACTAGAGCAGCGGGCTAGTTAGATTGGTTTAGCAAGCTTCCTATCCTGCAAGACCCTAACATCACCCTCGTTGAGCCGCCTATCTGTTTCATTCGACGCGGTTGCTGTGCCCCTACCTCTGTGCGATCGCTCAGTTTGAAACCGAGATTCGCGCTGAACGGCAGATGGACGGCATTCGCAATGCTAAGGCCAACGGCGTTCAGCTAGGCAGAAGGAAGCATTTGACTGAGGATGAACAGATTGAACTACAGCAGCAGCGGTAAGATGGCGTTCTTATCAAAACGCTGATGGAAGAATACAATCTCTCGAAGGCTAGCGTTTATCGCTACCTGGACGGTTCCGTTGAGCTAACTTCACTACCCCAAAATGCCTAGCATCCTCAACGGCATGAAGCTAGTGAGGATGCTGTCCGTTAGCTAACGAGCTGCCTAATTAAATGGATCATCGTCAACGGCTCTGAAGACGCAAGGTGCGCCCCAATGACCAGGGGGTAATATGTCTGAGTCACAGGGTGGTCCAGCCGGCCATGCAACCGGTGCCGTCCCACTTCCCGATGGAGCTTGCATTTGAGGAGAGCCAGCGGGATTGAGACCCGGACGCACCTGAGGCACATCCTCTGGCTCAGACGGAGTAATCAGGTCGGTAGAACCAGCGGGATTGAGACCCGGACGCACCTGAGACTGAGCGGGGCTGGAAGTGCGGAGCGGTTCTGCGAGAGCTTCCCTCTTTTCTACTCCCGTGAAGACGAGACCCGAGAAGAGGGAAACAGCGAGGAGAAGGGAGGAAACAGATTTGTGAGACATGGCGTTTGTTCCAGTGATATTTGAGTTACAACCTTGAATAGGGTTCAAGATTAAAAAATATGCAGTAGGGGAACGGCAGCGGCGATAGCAGCGCTTGTGTAGTCGGGTAGGGTGAAGTGTTGTGTGTTTGTTTTTCAGACGGGAGTGCTGGCCATCACTCTGGCGTTTTATATTCGCTCAAAATAAGCTCGCGTCCTTTAGCCTCAATGGTGGCAATATCAAAGCGATCGCCCTTGGGGTACGTCTCCAGAATCCATGAGCCGTAGTATTCAGATTCCTTGAGTTCAGCGCCCCATAGTTCAGCGGCAGAGCCTACGGGATGGTAGCGGAATTCCTCGCCAACTTTGCCTGCATATACCCAAACGCCTAGTGAAGTCTTGAGCGGCGGAGCAAGCGAGTTTTTGACTCCGTCGATTGAATCACCAAAGCAAGTCACAGGGTAGGGCTCACCGTATTCAAAGAGAGTAGCGCAATAGATAAGTCCGGGGCCTTCTATGTCGGTAAAGGGATTTGTCAGCGCGTCTTGGATATAGGACGCTTCTACGCCCCCTGTCGGGTTTGTTCCTGGGGCTTCTAGCTGTTCTCTGATCGCTTCAACAGCTTCTATAGGGACAACAGCCTCTTGGCGGCCGCTTTCTGTCTTGATGCCTGAGGATGGAGCGAAACAGCTGGTTAGAGATGTCGAAATTAAGGTTCCTATCAGCAAGTCTTTTATTGTTGGCTTCCGTATCGGCATGATGTGTTCTCCCTTGTGAGTGGTGGTGGTCGTTCTTACCTAGACACTTGGTATAAGAGGATTTCAGCGATTTGTCTAGGGTGAGATGTCTAGCCTAGATGGATTGTCTAGGGTGGGTTAGGGGGTGTTTCGCGTCTAGGCTAGACAAATTTTAGAAGTCAAAATCAAGGTCATCAGCTCCGGCGCTAACCGGCAGTGAGATAACCCAGCTACCTTTGGATTCTCCTATACAGATAAGATCGGCATCACTGGCCAAGCGCCTCAGCTTCTCAATAGCGGGGCTACCCTGTCTTGCAAACAGTGGTTTGCGGACAGTAGTACACTAGGTGATTGCGGCTAACGACTTCGGAGTGACAGCCTATAGTCAGCTATATTTAGGCGACCTTGCCCTTTGGTAGGTGGTTGAAAAGCTACTCGTGAAACAATCGTAAGCATGTAAGTTTAGGAGATTGACTAGATGTTATGGCTTGTTGTACCTCTCGGGGTAGTGATTGGAGTAGTTGGATTTGGCGTAATCTATCAAACACTTGCTACAAATCGAGATCGCCGAAGGTTTTCGCCATCTGGAGAAATCGTTCAAATCAACGGTAAAGACTGGCACTATCAAATGACAGGTAAAGGTCACCCAACAGTTATCGTAGATAGTGGAACTGGAGGTACTCATCTAGATTGGCAGTTAGTCCAGCCTGAAGTTGCCAAATTTGCAAGAATATTGACCTACGATCGAGCAGGCTATGGCTGGAGTGATTCAAGCGCAGAGTCACGCACAGCTGAGCAAGTTGTTGGTGAATTGCGGCAGCTTCTGAGAGAGGTTGAAGTTGAACCGCCTTATGTCTTAGTCGGAATGTCTTTAAGCGGTTTGTTCACTCGTTTGTTTGCCTATCATCATTCAGAGGAAGTCGCTGGGATGGTTTTGGTCGATGTGGCTCACGAGCGAATGTATGAGGACACGCCAGTCGAATGGGTCGAATTAAACAAACGACTTGAAAAACTGCTAACCTATGTGGTGCCAATCATGGGACGTACGGGTCTGCTGCGTTTGCTTGTCGCCTTTGATTCTGTGCCGATGATGTCTGGTTTATTCCAAAAATTTCCACCTTCAATGCGATCGCTTGCTAAAGCACTCTATTCTCAGACCCAGTTTGGAAAAACCTTTGCTCAAGAAACGGCTGCGGTATCAGTTAGCATGAACCAGATCGAACAGACACGCCAAACAAAGTCGTTCCCTGATATTCCTCTCGTTGTTTTGTCGGCTGGAAAGCCAGACTTCGACCTCACCCCGGAGGTCGTTGAGAAGCTGCAAGCATTACACGCAGACCTAGCTAACGAGTCGTCCCAGGGTGTTCACGTTGTTGCTAAAGAAAGTGGACATGTAATCCAACTCGACAAACCAAAATTAGTCGTTGATGCGATTCGTAAGGTTGTTGAAGAAGTGCGTTGTAGCGCCACATAACGACCCTGATACAGCGGACTAGACAAAGATCTCTGCTGTGTTTCAGAAGTGACTTGCAGGCGCTCAGCAGGAAAGCTAACGACTTGTATCACAATCTCCCAGAGGGGTGGTGTAGTTAGCAGCCCTCTGGGAGCGACCTTTAGTATCGGGCAGACAGCATGGTCTTGAATTCTTCTCAGCTTATAGTATTATGTAAGCACTTACGTAATTACCTGTAACTACTCAGGCTGAAGTAGTGGAAAGGTAGGATTTTTGGTGAAGGCCCCTGTGAGGGCTTCGAGTAAGGGTTGATGCTGCTTTCTCATGGTCGAGATGTAGCCCCGAATGCGACAGAACATACG
>NZ_JADEXO010000252.1 GCF_015207105.1 cf. Phormidesmis sp. LEGE 11477 | reverse complement strand
CAAGATGCAGCGATCCTCTCGACAGGACAAGCGTCGCGCTGCCTAGGCGTCCGAACAACTTGCGTGCAACCTTGCACTAGTTGCCATCTGTCACCGCATGACATCGTTTTAATTGGCGACCGACACCTACCGCCTCCACTATGCCTCAAACCAGAAGCTCTCAGTGCGCCGCTGGACGCCCGGAGACGGCCCATGGACTTCGTCTACGTCGCCCGCAACGACTTCACCTTCTACGCCTACTTCGACACTATGCTCCGAGGCTTGGGCTTTAACTCCCAGCCCGGTTATTCTGTCTTGAGGCAGTGCCGGCTAGTGATCGAGTGGGACCGGTAGATACCTTAAGGGAGCCTCAGGAAGCTGTTGCGCAGCTCGATGGGGTTCTGTTTGGTACCAATGCGACCCAGTGACCAAATCGAACTCCACAACAGCTGTTACGCGTACGTGAGGTGCAAGCGACGGCAGCATTGTCTAATGTCATTCCTTAGGCCTGCCGGAGGAGCGTGAACTTGGTTGAGCGATCAAAGGACTTCTACTTTGTGGCTTACGCCTTATCTCGCCTTACAGAGGCCGACCGTAAACCGCCGGCAATGCTGGGCATCAAGAGATGGTACGAGGCTTATGACCTGTTTTACCGTGCTATTGGCAGCGGACGCGAAGAGGGCAGCTATCGAAGCTCGTTGAAGAACGCACGTGATGCATTTGACGCCTACATGCCGCAGAACACGCGGGTAGGCTGGCGAGACGATCGAGGCAATCCGCCGTCCATTGGGCACGGGAAGACGGCAACAACTCTAAGAGATTGGTCAGCCGCTTCAGACGACGAAGTGAAAGCACAGCTCAGAGCGGTCTTGGATAACAGCGATCCAGTAGAGGTTGAGGGTCGTGTATTTACCGAAGGAGGCGTTCGCGCTGTTGTTTCTAGGAAGTATGAGCGTTCAGACATTGCAAAGCGCGAGGCCATTCACATTCATGGCGTTCGTTGCCAAGGCTGCGGCTTCGACTTTGAGGAATTTTATGGGCCTCTGGGCGCGGGTTTTATTGAAGTCCACCACCTTCAGCCCCTGTCGGGCCGTGGAGAGGGGAATACAAGGCCTGAAACGGATCTCGCAGTCTTATGTTCCAATTGCCACCGAATGGTCCATCGCGACCGAAGCTACTGCTTGTCACTTGCCGAACTCCGCGAAGCAATTCGAAGAGCTAAGAATGGCGATAACGCCTAGGTACCTTCGAAAAAGAGCCATTCTGACCCTTCGACAATCCTCTGAAACTATTAGGCAATCCAAAACCCCTTGTTATTGGAGGATGCCCCCTAAGGTTACCTATAGGTACACCTAAGTATGCGCCTAGGTAGGGCTAAGGAGCGCCAAGGGTGTTGGTGTCTTTGATAAACACCACTCCCATGGGGGCCGTCAGATAACCGCCTAGCTTTCTGAAGCCAGTCTCCAAGTTATCGGAGAAGTCCCCTCTCTATTTTTTTAGTGACGCCTATCAGGGCGCTTACGTACCGCTCTCAACCCCCCAGCCAGTTCGGGATGGCGGTGATCACCCCCCTCAGGCATTCGCCAGCGAAGACCTCAACTCTCACTCAGAGAACCATGCACCATGCCTCAAGATAAATTCCTGTTCGACCTTAACCCCAATCGTGCCCTGCTATGCGACGGCGTGCAGCTCATCGTAGCTCGCGTCTCTACCGGCAAGGACGGCAAACCGCACCGCCAAGGGATCGCCTTCATCCGACATGGCCGTTCGTCTCTCCTCAGAGACCTTGAGCGCCGTGGGAT
>NZ_JADEXO010000251.1 GCF_015207105.1 cf. Phormidesmis sp. LEGE 11477 | reverse complement strand
GGACACTGTTGGCGAACTCCGAAAGTAGCGAAAAATCGGTATTCTGAGGCTAGTCGCTAGTCAATCAGGAGTGCGATCGCCCGTGTCTATCAAGCCGCAACCGATAGCCGAAATTCCGGCTCTTACTCAGCAAGTCGCAAAAGCCGCCTTCCCGAAAGGCAATCCATACCTGACGTTGAAGGATGAGCTCGGCAGCGTGTTCGAGGACAGTGACTTTGTCGGACTGTTCTCAAACACAGGCCAGCCGGGACTTCCTCCCTGGCGGCTAGCGCTGATAACGCTACTTCAATTCCGCGAAAACCTGTCTGACCGTCAAGCCGCTGACTCCGTTCGTTCTCGTATCGATTGGAAATACCTACTCGGCCTAGAGCTAACCGACGAGGGCTTCGATTTCAGCGTTCTGAGCGAGTTTCGAGATCGGTTGATAGAGAGTGAGCAAGAGCATCTGCTACTAGAAAAGCTACTAGAGTGCGCTCAAGAGAAAGGACTGCTCAAAGCCCGAGGCAAACAGCGTACTGATTCGACTCGTGTGCTGGCATCGGTACGCAAACTGAACCGACTGGAACTAGTCGGCGAAACGATGCGAGCTGCCTTGAACGAACTGGCCACCGTGGCCCCAGGGTGGCTCTCAGAAATAGTCCCGGATGACAACTGGTACGAGCGCTACGGTCGCCGCGTAGAAGACTATCAGCTGCCAAAATCGGAAGCAAAACGCAACGCTTGGGCGCAGGCGGTAGGCGAAGACGCTTACTATCTACTGTTTTGTCTCGAAGCATCGAGTCTCACGGATTGGGAGCACCTGCCGAAAATTCAAGCGCTGAGGCTTATGCTCGAACGGCATTATGCGTACGATGCCGATGGCCCGCTGGATGCACAAGTGCGCTGGAAAGCAAAAAAGGAACTACCCCGCGCTAAGTTTGGTATCGAGTCACCCTACGATGTAGATGCTCGGTTTCGGTCTCGGTGTGGGGTGAACTGGGTTGGGTATATCGTTCACCTGAGTGAGACCTGCGATGATGAACAATGTCATCTGATCACTCACGTAGAAACAACAGATGCGAGCATCCACGAAGCGCAGCGTACAGAGGCGATTCACCAATCTCTCTTAAACAAACAGCTGCCACCATCAGAACACTTTGTTGATTCTGCTTATGTAAGCGCAGAGCACTTAGTGAACGCAAAAGAACAACAGATTGAGATGGTTGGGCCAGCGCGTCAGGATATGAGCTGGCAGGCAAGGCTAGAAGGCGGCTACGACGGAACGAAATTTGACATCAACTGGGAAACTGAAACCGTCACTTGCCCAGAAGGGAACGTCTCGACGAGTTGGAAGCCTAGAGCCATGCCAGACAATCGAGACTACATACAAGCTAGGTTCAGTAGTCGTGACTGCTCTACATGCGAGGCCAAAGAACTGTGTACTCGTGGCCCGCAACGGAGTTTGAACCTTCACCCGCGAGCACAGTATGAAGCGCTAGAGCAGGCTAGAGAACAGCATCGCAGTGAAGCTGGCCAAGAGCAATACAAGCGCAGAGCTGGGATTGAAGGAACGATTTCACAGGGGGTTCGCGGCTTTGGTTTGAGGCGTTCTCGCTACCGAGGGCTTGCGAAGACGCATCTACAGAATGTGGCTATTGGTGCAGCCATCAACATCGACCGGCTTGTCAACTGGATAAACGATGTGCCGCTAGCCAGGACACGGACTTCCCGGTTCAAAGCATTGGAATCGGCATAACCCGCTATCTATATAGGATTTAGAGGCTTTCCCATGAGTTCGCCAACAGTGTCCG
>NZ_JADEXO010000023.1 GCF_015207105.1 cf. Phormidesmis sp. LEGE 11477 | reverse complement strand
CGCAGATGGTCTGTATGGGATGGTGGCGGCTTTTGGTCTGACCGCTGTTTCGGATTTCTTAGTCGGCTACAGTAGCTGGCTAAGAATCGGTGGCGGTTTGTTTCTTTGCTATCTGGGGCTCACCACATTTTTGAATGGAGGCAATATGAAATCCTTGCTTGCTTCACCGTCGAATCCACTGTCGAATCCACTGTCGAATCCTGGCAAACCGTCTTTACCCATATCCCACTCTTCTCCTACTGCCTCTAGGGTCTCTGGGGCTGCTCTTTTTTCCGCCTACACCAGCACTCTCGCGCTGACCCTTGCTAACCCTGCCACGATCCTTTCTTTCGTTGCTATCTTCGCTGGTCTCGGTATTACGCAGAGCGCCTACCTCGATTCTGTAACCCTTGTATTTGGCGTATTTTCGGGCTCAATTCTATGGTGGCTAGTGTTAGTCTCAGGCGTGGCTTATTTGCGCGATCGCCTCACCCCAGCGCGTCTGTTTCGGTTCAACCAGTTCTCTCGCAAGGTGTTTGGTGGGCTGATTATTGGGTTTGGCGTGGTGGCTCTGGCGAGTGCGATTTAATGAAGTTCAATTTGACGGCCACGATCTGGAGACAGTTGTCTGGAGATAGTTTTGGTGAGCTGGTAAGAAGTATGATTCTATGGCATCGGCGGTGGCGTCAGCGCTGGCAGCGGTATTGGATTCTAGGAATTGCAGTGGCGCTCTCTGGCTATATCTTGCTGGGGAGTCCGTTGTGGCATAGCGATCGCCCGGCCAAGGCTCAATCTGTTGGTCAGTCCGTTGCTCAATCTGTCGATCCAGCGGTTGATCCGGCGGTCAATCAACTCCGTCAGCAGCGCCAGCAGGTCGATCAGCAGCTAGAAATCTTTGACGAGGCTAATCAGCGCTATCGCAAGGCTGAGAACCAGGCCAACCAAAAAATCCGCAACCTGTCTAAGACGATTCAAAGCACAGATACTTGGATTACGAATACCGAATATCAGCTAGGTGAAGCAGAGCAGCAGCTACGGCTGCTAGAAGCTGATCTGGATGAAAATAAGCAAGACTATGAGCAGGCGCGGACGGCGGTTGTGGGTCGTCTGCAGTTTATGCAGCGTCAGCAGGGTGCTTATGGCTGGGCGCTGCTGTTGCAAAGCCATAATCTCAATGATTTTTTAGATAGACGCTATCGCCTGAAGCAGGTTTACGAGGCGGATCGGGCTTTGCTGGCCAGTTTGGAAGATCGCTCGGTTGGCATTGTTGATCAGCAGCAGGGCATTGAACAGCAGAAGAATGCGATCGCGCTTTTACGTCAGCAGCTATTGGTTAGCAGAGCGCAATACACTACGCAGGTGAAGCAGCAGAGTGGCCTAATTACTCGCCTGAAAGAGAATCGCGGAGCATTAGAGGCGGCAATCAATCAGCTCGATCGTGATTCTGATCAGCTAACGGCGCTGATCCTAGAGCGAGTCTCGGCAGCGGGAACGGCGGGTGAAAGGATGGCGAGAGAAGAGGCGCTGCGGGCGGCGAGGTCTTCTGGAAAGATGTTACGCCCTGCGACTGGCCCAATTACCAGCCACTTTGGTAAGCGCTATCATCCGGTGCTAGGCTACAGCCGCTTTCATGCGGGTACCGATTTTGGTGCGCCTCACGGCAGTCCGATCTTGGCAGCAGAGACAGGGATTGTGATTTTTGCTGGCTGGTATGGCGGCTATGGCAATTCGCTGATTTTGGATCACGGGGATGGGCTGACGACGCTGTACGCCCATGCCAGCAAGCTGAACGTAGCTGAAGGGGCAACGGTGAAGAAGGGCGAGGCGATCGCGGCGATCGGGACGACGGGCCTTTCGACCGGGCCACACCTGCACTTTGAAGTTCGTAAAGCGGGCAAGCCGACTAATCCCATGAACTTCTTGTGATGAACTTCTTGTAGATGGACTATCTATAATTGCGGCTGTTTTGCTATGGCTGTTTTGTTTGTGGGTGCTTGCTATAGACCACAAGACAGCTAGCGAGATACCCTATGTCCATGAAAGATCAAACGCTTGGATGTGCGGCTGGAATTGTTTTGGGCTGCGGCTGCTTCTTTGGGGGCGCTGCTCAAGCTCAGTCCACTATCGAACCGCCTGCGGAGCCGACCGCACCGACTACTTCTCCTGCTACAGAGTTGCCGTCTACAGAGTCGCCTGCTGTAGAGTCAGAGCCGTCTTCATCTGATGAGCCGCTCAATCTGGCCCCAGAAACTGTAGAGCAAAGTCCGGTGCTACAGCGCTGGCTAGAAGAAATTCCCGACGTTCGTTCGGATATTCGTAATGACCCTAGCTTTAGAACGAAGCTACAGGTTGGCTATAGCTTTTTTCCTTCTTCTGATAGCACTAGCGGGTTTGTGGTGAGTGTAGATGATGTCTTTATTGGCGATACGCCGCTAACGGTGAGCGCAGATTATCAGCAGAATTTTAGAGGCGATCGCACTGCCTACGGCGCGGACCTACACTATTACGTTTTGCCGCTAGGGAGCTATGTCAACCTTTCTCCTATCGTCGGCTATCGCCATGCTGATTCTGCCGATGATTACAGCATAGATGGGGCAAACCTGGGCGTACGATTTCGCTTTGTTCCTTCTCGTACTAGTGCGGCTGATGTCACAGTCGATCAGTCTTGGGTGGTGGGCGATCGTGAAGGGCTCAGCGTTACGCATCTGAACTTTGGTTACGCGGTGACGTCAAACCTGCGGCTTTCCACCGATTTGGAATGGCAAAGCACCGCTGACGAAGGCGATAGTCGAGTCGGTGTGAATTTGGAGTGGCTGCTCTAGGTGCGGCTGTTAGAAATTGCTACTAGAGAGTCTTCTATCTCTTTGACCACACACTTAGACTTAGCTGTAAATTCTAGCAGGGGCAGCTGTGCGTCAGTACAGGCTTTTCTAAGGAACTGATCTCGCTTGACTCGGCTTGATTTTTTGTGACTGGCGTCTTGTAGCTCTATGACTGCGCTGACTGTTAGCGTCGTGCGATCGCACAATACAAAGTCAAAATGCTTGGCCTGAATACGGTTAAATGCGGACTGCCATTGAGATTTAGAAATTCCCGCTGCCGGTGTTATGACATCTGCTACGCGAACTTTACCGAACACAATATTTTCAGTAGGTACTGCCTCACACAAGGTCTGGTAGAAAGCTTGCTCGGTAGGCGTAAACAGGGCACCTTTCATCCGATATGGAATCTCTAGCACTTGAGATTTTGACTTCTTCTGTGCAGTTTTTTGAGAAGAAGTAGCATTTAGAACAGCGGCGGCGACGATAACAACGGCAGCGAACAAGATAATCCAGTTCATTGACAGTGCGCTTCCACAGAGAGTCTTTACAGACTCATTCTGCCCGTACGCTGCTTTAGAATTGGTAGATTCTGTGGCTACTGCTTTGTCACTATTCGTAGCGAACGTTTCTGTAGTCAATCCAGCCGTCTGCATGGCTACTACGAGGATCTTTGTGAGTCCAGTGGATTAGACCGCCGCGATCATTCCATTCGTATTCGCCTTTTACGGAGACGCGATCGCCTTTTCGTAAGTCATCTAGCCGCTGGGACAGATCGATGTTGTGAACAACGAGTACCGTTTGGTTGCGAGCGATGCGAATCACAAATCGCTGATGCCGCGAGCCTTCAATATCGTCAGGCAGTAGAGTTTCGACCGTACCTGCTACATTTTCTACGATGATATCTGACTGTTTGTTCTTGAAAGCATCGAGTACCGACTTACTTCCCATTACTTCTGCCGTACTATTGCGGTAGAGATAGCTGGGTGCTGCTAGCACTGGCACCATGCCACTCAAAAATACTCGTCTATGCATTTCGTGTTCACTCAGTAGAGTTGTCGCCAGCGCTAGGCTGCTTTCATGTGTGTCATTCTACCAAGCTGTAGGATCTATCAATGTGCAAGATAGAGCGCGTGGCTGCTTGTTGTTAGAGGCTGATAGCTGTTGGATAGCAGCGAAGCGACCTGCGTGCTGCACGCAAGCCGCTCTGCTTAGCCTTCTGACTATTGATGAGCTATCGGCGAGCCTGGTAATAGATCTTTTGACCTTCGTTAGGAACATAGATGCACTCGCGCGCGGAACGCCAGAAGCTAGTCCAAACAGAATCTTTTGACTCCCTAAAATACTCACCCATGACTGGCTTAATAGCTGCGGTGGCATCTTTGAGATAGTAGTGCGGCATACTCAAGAAAACATGGTGCGCTACATGGGTGCCAATATTGTGGTGGATATTGTTGATAAACCCGTAGTCGCGGTCGATAGTTGAAACTGCGCCCTTGAGAAAGTTCCAGCTATCGTTGCGGTACCAGGGAATGTCTGGCTCTGTGTGATGTAAATAGGTGACCAAATCCAACCAGACGACAAATACCAGATAGGGCATGACGTAATAGTTGATCAAGAAGAGCGGACCGAAAGTAAAGCCGACCCACGCCAAGAAGCCGACAAACAAAATGATGCAGGCTGTGCTCGTAATCACATCCCACTTTTCGGACGGGCGGAAGAGTGGACTGTTGGGTAAAAAGTGAGAGCCTTGCCGACCGGGAGAGCGAAAGAAAAGATAGAACGGATAGGCAAATAGAAAGAGCGTAAACCGTAAAAAGCGAGCACCGCCTTCCATTTCGTCGTAGGTGGCTTTGGAGATGGGATACCAGCTTTCGTCAGTGTCGATATTGCCAGTGTTGGCGTGATGCGTACGATGGCTGATTCTCCAGCCATGGTAGGGCACCAAGATAGGGGTGTGGCTGAGATGTCCGATCAGGTTGTTGAGCCATTTGTGTTTGGAAAATGAGCCGTGGCCGCAGTCGTGACCGACTACGAATAAAGCCCAAAACATCGTGCCTTGTGCTAACCAAAATAGAGGGAAAAATAGCCAAGAGTTGATGGTGTGGGCGATCGCATACAAGCTAGCAATGACCCCAATATCAAAGAAGAAGTATGAGAGTGAGCGGAATGTTGATGGTTCAAAGCAATAGTCAGGAATGGCTGCTTTGAGATCTCTTAGGGTGAAAGGCAGATCTTCGGGTTGTAGTTCTTCGGATGGAATCGATTCGACTGGGATAGTACTTAGCGGCACGTATTACCTGATTAGTGAATATAACAAGGGCAAAGAGTACCCTCCCACACGCATCGCGCGCAAACGCAGCTCGCTCTTATGACACTGGTCAATGGCAATGTATAGAGCGTTTAAGGGCTGCATTTGAATGGAGAGAGACGACTTTACAAAGCTTTACATTACTACAGTTTTGCCGCAAAAAGTCACTGCAATCTTGCTCTGCTCGCGTTGATCCTGGCGATTTACTAGCTGAACTAGGTATTTGTACTGTTAATGTGCGACGGCGCTATTGGCTGGGGTCGCCATAGTGCAGATCTAGTTTATCCTCACAGTTTGCAACAAAGGCGCTGCGTGGAGAAGAGTTTGTGGAGAAGAGTCTAGCTGGTTGTAGTAGAGAGACGGTGATTGTAATCACGAGCGAGAAACCGATTGAGTACGAACACGGCCTTCTGAAATAGAAAGCTAAAGAATTACTGGGAAGAATAAGCAAAGATGGTTATTTTCTGTTTATAAAGCGATTTATGGTAACCGTCTGTTACTTTAGCTCACTAATATTGAGACCATGCTAAGGAAATCGTTGACGACTGTTTTGATAGGGGGAGCTTTGCTTGGTACAGTGAGCTGTTCTCCCCCTAGCGCTGATTCTGCCTCTCAAGCCGTAACTGAAGTTCTTGACATAGGGGGATCTGCGGAAACTTATGAGGTTTTAGAGGCGCTGACTGAAGGCTACAGTAAGGCTGTGGGCAACGCTGAAGCCAAATTTGCGCCCCCGAGCCAGACCAGCGCCGGGATACAGGGTGTGAAGGCTGATACGCTAGATATTGGTGCGCTAAGCCGAGAACTCACTGAGGCCGAAGTAAGCGCTGGACTGAGGTATGTGCCCTTGATGGAAGTGCCGCTGGTTATCGTCGTACATGATAGCGTGGCGGGCATCTCTGATCTGACTGCCGATGAACTTAAAGCTATCTACTCAGGCCAAATCAGAAATTGGCAAGAGGTTGGCGGCCCAGATGCAGGCATCGTTTTGTTTGACTTTACAGAAGACGAAAATGAGAAGCAGGTTCTACGACAGGCTTATCTGGGCGAAACATTAGAGATTACGTCAGACGCTATTTTCTTCGCCGACGATGATGATTTGGTTGAAGGCGCAGCGACGACTGATTTCTCGATAGCGGCCGTGCCGCTTAGCCAAGAGCTATCCGAATTGCCGCTCACTATACTTAGCCTTGATAGCATTGGCCCATCGGTAGCGAATATTCGCGCTGGCGACTATCTAATGACCGTGCCATTGGGCATTGCTTTATCTCCAAGCCCTTCTTCCATGGCTGAAGACTTCGCTACTTTTGTCGCTAGTGAAGAAGGGCAGCAGATTTTGAGTGAATATGAAAACGATTTTGAAGCCGAAGAGGGCTAGTCTTTATAGCGCTCTTGATTGAGCGTTCGCTGTCAGATGCTGAAGATAAAATGTACGCCTGTTATACATTGTAAAAATGTCAATCATGCATAGCGAATCTAGCTACAGCCGAGCTTCGCTACCTATTAAGATCTCCTTGCCATTTATCTTTGCCTTCTTGATCTTTTGGGTATTAGGCGTTCTGCTAATAGGCAAACATTTTTCCAGACAGTTAGATATCGATCAAAGAGAACGGGCGACAGAACTTGCAAGCTTAGTAGAGCGAGAGCTGAATAGAGAGCTGACTAACCTCAGACGCAGTGCTCGGCTGTTAGCGAATGAAGATCCGATTATTAAAGGAACGTCGCAATCAGACCGGATTTTACTGAAACAGCGAATTTTACCGAGTACGGCTGTTTTAGAGACTAATGTGATCATGGTGTTTAATCGCGATCGCGAGGTTTTAGTAGATACTAGATCGCTACCTTTTCGTGATTTAGATATCCGCACCGAAGCTGTGCTTGATTCGTTGATGGTGGGTGCAAGCCTATCTACAGTAGTGGGTTCGACTGGCGATCGCCCGCCGATTTTACTAGGTACTGCACCGATTAAAGACAATGCTGGTGTGGTTGGCGGCGCACTTTTAGGAACAGTGCTCAGCGATGAGCTATTGCTGCAGATCAACAGCTCTATTGATGAGCAGATAGTAGCGCTGTCTGGTCAACAGGTGCTGGCTTCTACGTTTTCTTCAGAGATAGATAGTTTTCCTTGGGAAGAAGAGAACCATGTCGAAAGTTCGGTAATGATGAGCTTCAAAGGTGAGTCGTATCTAGCGCAGGTTGTCTCTTTGGACGGACTTGATAAAGAACATTTTGAAGTTATTTTGTTAGTGTCTCAAGCCCCTCTTCATAGGGCTAAGGCAAGACTCTGGACGCTGGTCTTGATTCCAGGCACTATTGGAGCAGCTTTACTCTCTATTATCGGATACTACCTAGCAAAGTGGATTGCGTCTCCTATTCAAGAGATTACAGAAGTTGCCTTAAACGTTGTTAAAGATAACAACTATAGTTTGCAGGTGCCGGTTAGAGGCCAAGATGAAATTGGTATGCTTGCTGTCTCGCTTAATCAGCTGATTGAGTGGGTGGGACAATACACTCAGGAACTTGAATTGTCAGCTCATACTTTAGAAGCAAGGGTGGACGCACGAACTAAAGAGCTATCAGAGGCGATCGCGCAGCTAAAAGAGACCCAAGCGCAGCTGATTCAGACAGAGAAAATGTCGAGCCTCGGCCAAATGGTCGCAGGCATTGCTCATGAGATTAATAATCCAATTAATTTTATCCAGGGTAATGTAGCTCCGCTCAGTGGGTACTTCAGTGATTTGGTTGATCTGTTAGAAACTTATCAAGCAGAATATCCGAACCCTAGTGACTCCATTTTAGAGAAGAAAGAAGAGATTGAAATTGACTTTTTGTTAGAAGATTCGGCTAAAATCTTGTCTTCAGTAAAAATAGGAACACAGCGGGTTCGAGATATTGTTGTCTCGCTGCGGAATTTTTCTCGTTTGGACGAAGCGACTATCAAAGATGTGGACCTTTGTGAAGGGCTAGACAGTACGCTGCTAATTTTGAATCACCGAGTGAAAGAAGGGATAGACATCGTGAAGGCGTATGAGCCTTTGCCGCTAGTGAGGTGTTCACCGGCTCAGCTCAATCAGGTTTTTACTAACATTATTGCCAATGCTTTGGATGCGATGCTAGAGACTGATTCTCAGCCAAAGCAGCTAGAGATTACGACCCGTACGCTGTCTGAAAACCGCGTTCAAATCTGCATCCGCGACACTGGTCCTGGCATGCCGCCTGAAGTAAAGGCAAAGATATTCGATCCGTTTTTTACAACCAAGCCAATAGGTAAGGGGACAGGTCTTGGACTAGGCATTTGTTTTAAGATTATTCAGCAGCATCAGGGCACGATTGAAGTCAATTCTGAAATAGGAAAAGGAACAGAATTTGTGATTACGCTACCGATATCGGCTTGACTGATAGCAAGCTGCTGTTAGCTAGCGCCCTGGCTCAGTGCCCACTGCGTCAGAGCAGGAAAGAGGCGGTTGAGACCCGTGGCGATCGCACTCACGCCGACGACAGCTTCATTCTGTTCTTTTTGCACTGCTTTCCAGATAGCCTCGGCAATATCTTCTGGCTGACTAGCGATACCGGACTGTAGCGCCTGATCCATCTGACTTTGACGGCTTTGCACTGCTTGATCGTCACTCCCTCGAAACATTGCCCTTTCTAAAAAGTCGCTGTCGATAATGCCTGGATGCACAATGCCTACGTGGATACCCTTGGAGACTAGTTCTAGGCGCAGCGTTTCGGTCATGCCAGTCAGCGCATATTTGCTAGCGCAGTAAGCTGTCATGTTGGGCATCGGCATTTTGCCGCCAATTGAGCCGACGTTGATGATTGAACCTGTGCCCGCAGACAGCATGGCTGGCAAGGCGGCTTGGATCGTGTGGATATAGCCCCAAAAATTAGTGTCGAAGATACGATGCCAGTCTTCTAGGCTAGTGTTGACCATCGGCCCGGTTAGACAAATGCCTGCATTATTAATTAGCGCGTCTATTTTGCCGAAGGTAGCTAGGGATTTTTCGACTAGGGCCGTCACTTGCTCCGGGTTGCTAACGTCTGTAGGTAGTGCGATCGCCTTTTGACCCATTTGCTCTATCTGCTCGGCGACAGCCTGCAATCTATCTGCCTGCCGAGCGGCTAAGGTCACATCCCAGCCTTCTGTGGCAAACTTTAGCGCTGTGGCTTTCCCCGTGCCCTGAGAAGCGCCTGTAATCAAAACATGCTGAGCCATCGTAGTTTTTAAGAGGATAGTCGGCGAAAGAGTGGTGGAAGCAGTAGCTGAATTTGAGCGAATCGAAGTCACCTTAAGACTAAGCCTACTCTACCGATTTGCTCCAAAACGTAAGTCCTTTTGTAGATCTTTGGGATGGAACCTTCCCCAATAGGGAGATCGCTAGACCTAGCAGTACCGCAACTGGTGCAATTACTGCAGACTGCCAGATTCCGGGGAAGGCAAACAGCCCTGAAGTCGTGCCGATTGCCAGTAAAATCACTGCGCCAATCGTTCCATAGAAGGCACCATTAGCATTCACCCGAGGCAGCAGAACGCCCATTAGAAATAGTCCTAACAGTGGCCCTAAGAACATCGCGGTGTACTTGATCAAAAACGGCAATAGCGCTTCTCCGGTGGAGGCGACATAGAAAGCAGAAGCAATGCCGATGATGCCCCAAACGGCGATTAGACCCTGGGCAACTTTGAGCGATCGCGCCTCGCTCACCTCACTAGTTGAATAGCGCTGATAAAAATCCACCGTCATACAGGTGGCAAGAGAATGCAGCGCCGAATCGATCGACGACATCGCCGCTGCCAGAATTGCGGCTACCAACAGCCCAGACGTACCGGGCAGACCGTTATTCACGATGAAATAAGGCAGAATTCCATCAGCCGGAATATCCTCTGGTAGTCCAGGATTGGCCGTATAAAACCCAAACAACAGCACGCCTAAAATTAACGTTGCCACGACGCCGATAAAGCCAGAAAACCATCCCAGCAAAATGGCTTTGCGTCCGTCTTCAACCGTGGCACAAGAGACATAGCGCTGCACTGACTGTTGATTGGTGCCTGCCACGGCAAAAGCCAGCGTGCCATAGGCAAACAAAGCCGTCGGCAGTGAGCGAATTGAGTCGGGCTCCCAGCGGGCGTTGATGACTGTCAGCTTGCCAGCTTCTCCGGCTGTGGTCCATAGCTCGCCTAGGCCACCAGCTACGCCTTGTGACGCCGCCCAAATGCCAGCACCCAAGCCAACAAAAATCATGGCGAACTGGAGAACATCTGTCCAGACGACTGCGGCGATACCGCCCGTTATTGTATAGACAATCGAAACCGCTCCGACCAGCAGAATAGCGAGTGGTAAGGAAATGCCGATCACCGTTGAGACCGCCAGAGAGGCCGCGTATAGCAGACCGCCCAAACGAGCGATCACAAATAGTAAAAAGCAGAGGGAGCCGAGCGATCGCGTCTTGCCATCAAATCGCCGCTCTAGATATTCATAAGCTGTCGTTAGGTTTAGCCCGACAAAGAAGGGGAGAAACAGAAAGATAACCAGCAGATATCCCAACAGATCGCCAAACTGGAGCTGTAGGTATAGAAGGCCATTGTTGTATCCTTCTCCTGGCCCACCGAGCAGAGAGGCCGCTGAAAACGACGTGGCAATAATTGAAAAGCCGATCGCCCACCAGGGTAGCTGCCGAGCGCCTCTGAAATACTCATCCGTACTGCCCTGCTGTCGGCTAACTGCGATGCTGATGGCTAGCAAGATCAGCCCGTACACTCCCACAATTGCCCAATCAATGGCCTGCATGTTCTGCTCCTTTATCTGTGCCTAGCAGTTTTGATGACTAGGCCAATATGCTGCCGCCATCATGCCACAGCAGCGGTGAAGAACGATGCTGGTGTTCAATCTGGCACGTGATCTAGACCTGCTTGATTCCATCTAGACTAGCTAGTGAGTCTAGTTAGCATTGCTAATTCGCATCCACATCGGTAGCTGGGAGGCTGCGCCCATTTGAATACGCTCAAGCGCTGCGGTCATTTCTACGCGGACGTCAAATTCGCTTTCAGACGCTATAGCCTGAGTCAGTGGCTCTATTGCACTTTTATCGCCCATTTCGTTTAGGTATCTAGCCGCTCGCCAGCGCACCAGGGCTGATGTATCACCCAGCGCATTAACCATGGCTGCACTGGCCTGGGTGTTACCTAGATCGCTCAGCGCGTCTCCAGCGGTACGCCGAACGATAGGGGATGAATCAGTCAGTAACATTTGGCAAAGGGGGCGGACTGATTCGTCACGTTCGCTGGCACCGAGTAGCGCCGCTGCCCAACGCCGAATGGCTGCTCGGTTGTCTGTCAGCGCAGCAACAATTGCGGAAAAAGTCTCTTTGTTGATTTCAATTTGTTGGATCGCCCTTAGTCGTTGTTTCCAGTCAGACTGTTGAAGGTGGGCTAGGAGTTCTGCTGAAGTTTGTTCGGCAGAAAATACTGTTTGCTTGGGTGCGATCGCCTGTTGCTCTAGCCTAGTCAGCTCTGGGTCATCTATGAGGGTTTCTATCTCTTCAGCCACCTGCTGGGCGATCGCATCTACCTTCCCAAACTGTGGCTGATACGGTGCCCAGATTCGCTCAGCGACATAGTTCGCGTCTGTAGCAGCGATGGCTCTTTGCAGTGCCTGATTAAAGCGATCGCTTAAGGCTACCCGAGCTTGCTCTGCGTTGTTGGTCGCCCGCACCTGAACCGGAATGCCTCGAAACCTTTGAATGGCGACTTCGACCTGAGAGAATTTTTGCGTAGAAGATGTCTTGGTCTCAGTCGTCTTGGTTTTAGTCGTGCTGACCTCAACAGTTTTAGCCTGTAAGCTATCGTTCACGCTAGGCTCTGCGTCTGCTGCAATACCTAGCAGATGGCTCGCTGCCGTTAGAACTTTCTGCCAGTCAGCGCTGCTTTTGCGCGTTAGGGTGACAAAGTCGTTCATGGCAAAGACAGACTGAACGCCTTCTATTGCCAGCAGATTTTGAAAGACATCAGCGACTTCGGCTGTAGGATCTCTGTCTGTAGGATCTCCGGCCTTGAGCGTGACTGGCTTGTGGCTGGCCAGCCCGTCTAGATTCAGCTTCATGCAGTTTGGACTAGGGGTGGTCTCTATCGAACGAAGTTTCATCGGATGTCCTGATTTCTAAAGCGATATCAATTGTTTCTTGCAGCCTTTTCCAGTCTTTGGACTTGACGAGCCACTTCTTGAGCTTTGTGGGTTCTGGTCGATCGCCTTCTAGAAAACTGCTCTTCACGTACAAGGTGCCATTTTCTACGCTTAGTTTGTTGAAAGTCTCGAACGGATAGCGCTTGACGACTTTGCCAAGGAGATTGTAGATAGTCAGTCTATTGGGGGCGAGGGTGAAATATGGACGAGTAAAGTAAAGGTAGCCAGCAATCGCGAGGCCGCTCCCTAGAATAATGGCGCTATTGAACGAGCCAGATTGCAGCATAGACCCTATAGAGAGGACGCAGATAGCTAAGCCCACACCGAGAAGCAGAATGCCGATCCAGGGCTGATAGTAGGCTTTGAAGTGGTTGCTCTCAGTGGGTAGAGCAGAGGATGGAGTCATCTTGGGGCGTCATTTTGGACTGCTTTAGCCGACTGGTAGCTGGCGCTTGAGAGGGTTATCTAGTTGATCTTAGCTAGCTGAATCTTAACTAGCTGGTCTTGGAAAGATGCATTTTAGATGGGCGCGATCGCTCGCAGTCGGATGAGAGGTGATTTCAAATCTGCCATTGATCAAAGGCAGCGTGGTCGTCGCAGTTGCTAAGATCAGCGCGGTTGAAAGCTGGATATTTTGGACCTGATCGTTTTGAGATCGGATGCTTTTAAGGTCGGCATCTAGAGATTGACTGTCTGTAGATTGCTCGCTTTCGGGCTGATTCTCTTCGGGGTTACCTTTAGGGCGATCTCCGGGGCTATCTGAAATGAATTCGGCTAGGCTGTCACGCTCGGCTTGCAGCTCGGTAGCGGCGCGATCGCACTCTATAACGATGGCAGTTTCAGCTTCACCCTCGTCTACGAAGAGGCTCAACAGCTTGGTGTGAGCAATGGCGTCTTGAACGAGGCTAACTAGCGTGTTTTTTAACCATTTTCTATCGGTGCAGATTTCGACTGTTTCAACGGGGGCGGTGACGGTATAGCGAATGTTTTGATTGGCTGCTTGCAGGGCTGTCAGCATTTCTACTTCTGGCAGTAGAAAGCTGAGATCGGTTTGGTCTAGCGCTGCGGGTTCTCTACCGATGTCTAGCTTTGAAACGGCTGCAATCTGGTCGAAAAGCGCTAGCGTTCTAAGGGCGGCAGCTTTGGACTGAGCGATGAATTCTCTTTCTTCTTCAGGGTCTTCGCACAGATCTTCTAGGATCAATTGGCTGAGACTGATGATGACGTTGATGGGCGATCGCAGCTCGTGAGAAGTGCGGGCTAAAAATCCACTTTTGAAGCGTTCAAGAGCCCATAGCTGCTGATAGGCTGGATCCATTTCAGAAGCGGGTGTCGAAGGATTGCTGCAAGTCATAGAAGATGCTAGGACGCTGGGGAACTGGTTAGCCGCCTTTCACAGTAGCTCGAATCCTGGTCGCCTACAGCCGAATGTTACCCTGGCGTAAGATTTGCCAGCCGGGTGACATCCACTTGGCGACGGTAGAAGGCATGCCGCTGACTGTTTTGCTTTGAGAGTGCTTTGGATTTGGGGCGGCATCTAGGGCGGCTGAGTCTAAGGCCGCTGGATCTAGAACGGCTGGGTCTAGAACGGCTGGCTTTAAAGTAAGGGCGTTAGGAAACGTTTTGGCGATCGCGCTGACATCGGTGAGGGCTGGCTGGCCAGAGAGATTAGCGCTAGTGGTCGCTAGCGGGCCGATCTGAGTCAGCAGCGCTAGGGCAATAGGATGATCGGGGACGCGGATGCCGATAGTGCCGGCGCTGTCGGCGGTGGGGCGCGGGTTGAGATTTTTGGGGGCAAGGTCGCTAGCGGGTAGCACTAACGTTAGCTGACCTGGCCAATGGCGCAGTGCGATCGACTGCCATTCTGCCATAGCTGTATCCGGGCCAGAGACGTATGGCAATAGATCCGATAGAGAAGCGCCCATCAAAATGAGTGGCTTTTCAGGCGATCGCTGCTTTGCCTCAAAGATTAAGCCTGCCTGACTGGGTACGGCGGCTAGGGCAGGCACCGTATCAGTCGGAAAACTCACTAGGGTAGGCTTGGCTTTTAGCGCCTGTACCATCTGATCTAGAGAAACTTGAGCCATAGATGAAGCAGCTAGATAAAAGCAGCCGAAATGAAACGGACAGGCGAGGCGCTACGCTCTCTATTTTATAAAATGATTAGAACAGAAAACCGGGATTTATGCGTGTGACCTCAGTCAACCGCTGCCTGCTTCTGTTGCTGTCTCTTCTGTGTGGTTAGATCAGACGTGGCTAGATTAGAGAGTGTTGTCACGTTGTAGCCGCGCTTTTGAAGTTCTGGCAGAATGATTTCCAGCGTCTTGGCTGTTCGGATGCCTCTATCTTCTCCGTCGTGAAGTACAACAATGTCGCCTGATTGAACAGTTCGCAAGATGAATTCGCTGGCGAAGCGAGAAGAGTGAATATGCGTATCGTAGGGAAATGTAGAGCCCAGTACTACTTGATAGCCGTGCCGCTGGGCAACTTCTATCATTTTAGTATTATAAAATCCCATGCCGGGTCGAAGCCATTTGAGCTGTGAGTCGGAGGGTAAGTAGGACAAGAGCGCCGCTTCTGAGGTGAGTAGCGCTGTCTCGAAGTCGGCGATATCTAGGCGAATGCTGG
This sequence comes from cf. Phormidesmis sp. LEGE 11477, assembly GCF_015207105.1. GTDB lineage: Bacteria > Cyanobacteriota > Cyanobacteriia > Phormidesmidales > Phormidesmidaceae > Phormidesmis. The sequence continues at coordinate 45,696 of NZ_JADEXO010000023.1, read as the reverse complement.
GCTCGTCGGCGGTGAGATGATTGCCTAGCTCATGACCGGATTCGACGGACTGTTGCACGATCGACTCGTAGCCGGATAGGTGGTCGCTGATGTTGAAGAAAGTGGCCTTAGCGTCGTAGCGATCGAGTATGGATAGAATATTGGCGGTAGCCGGACTAGGGCCATCGTCTATGGTGAGCGCGATCGCTTTGGGCTGGCTGTCGTCTCGCTGCACGGCGTAGAGAGCACCTGGATATAGGCGATTGGCAAGGGTGAACAGCCAATGAGGTTGACTGAGCAAGATAGTGGTGGATAAGAGTAAGAAGATTAAAAGGCAGTAGCGTCTCAAGATCGCTTGCTTACGAGAGACTTGACCAGTTAGCTTTTTCACTATCACAATCCTTCATTACTGCATTCTTTGTTATGTAACACGGTAGGTCGATGACAGAGGCCAGCTAAGGCTGATCAAAGAAGTGGAGCTGAAAGTGATTGGGCTGCGATCGCCTGACTGTGTAAAAATGCAAAAGGCAAAAGCGCGATCAATCAAGGAAGCAGCGTAGCTATGGCGTCTCCCTCTGGTATAACGGTTCAGGCCGTACAGTCTATCGGTCTAACGGTCTCTGATGCTAGTCAGTCGGCTGATTTTTTTACAGGTGCTTTTGATTACACAGTCGTCGCCGATACCGTTATTAGCGGCGACCAGGCTAGCTATCTGTACGGTGTGCCCAATGCTCAAGTTCGAGTGGTTTCTCTCACGCTAGGACAAGAGACGATTCGGCTGATGCAGTTCTTGAGCGGTACGGGCGAAGCGGTTCCTGCCGGTAGTAAGAGCAATGACCTTTGGTTTCAGCATTTCGCGATTATCGTCAGCGATATGGATAAGGCTTATGAACGGCTAAAGAAGTTTTCCTTTACGCCCATTTCCCCAGAGCCTCAGACGCTGCCGAATGACATTAAAGCGTTTAAGTTTAGAGATGCTGATGGCCATCCGCTAGAGCTATTGCAGTTTCCGCCGGGGCTTGGCCCGGACTACTGGCAGTCAAAAGAAGCGCTGTTTTTGGGGATGGATCATTCTGCGATCGCAATTTCTAGCACTGAAACTAGCCTGGCGCTATACCGAGATGTCTTGGGTCTGACGCATCAGGGCAGCTTTACCAATATTGGCATCAAGCAGGAGACGATGGACAATCTCTTTAGCGCCAAAGTGATTGTGACGTCTTTGACCCCAGCGCAAGGGCGTTTGGGCGTGGAGTTTTTGGACTATTTAACACCGCCAGGGGCAAGACCTTTTCCGATCGATCAGCAGACCAACGATTTGGTGCATATGCATTTTGAGCTGCTAGTCGAAGATATCGATGCGGCAGTAGAAGCGTTAGAAGAAGCGCACGTACAGTTCGTGTCGCCCAAGGTGATCGATCTGCCCGATGTGATGCCGTTCAAGCGCGGGGCGCTATGGCGTGGGCCGGATGGTCATAACGTGCTGCTAGTAGAAAGCTAGCTATTATGGCTCTGTTGATAGTGATCATTCGGGAGCGATCGCGAGCTGCCAAAAAACTACCCAAAAAGCTGCCAAAAAATTAAGGAGAAAATTCAGTTGGATACGATTATTACGGCTCTTTCGGCGCTATACCCAGCGTTTATTGAAGGGACTCAGGGCTATATGCTGTTGGCTTTTCGAGCTGTTGTCGGATTCTTGTTCATTTTGCACGGATTACCCAAGATTCAGAATCTGCAGACGTGGTCAAAGGCTTTAGGTGCGCCGCTACCGCTGTGCTTTTTATCAGCGGGATTTATGATTTTGGGCGGCGCTCTCCTGATTTTGGGGCTGCTGACGCCTTTTGCCAGTTTGTCTATTTTGGTTTCGATGATCTATGCGCTGGTATTAGAAGTCATTGACGGTCTGCCAATTGTGGCTCCTGACCCTTACGAGCTAGGAGAGTTTTATGCTGGGCCAAATGGTGATAAGGGTGAGCCACCTAGTATGGAAAAAGCGCTGATCTTTACGATGATGCTAACGCTGATTATTTTGTTCGGACCTGGTGCCTATTCGATAGATGCGCTGCTATTGTCGTAGTCTCTTGCTGACTGTTGGGCGTCCGGCAGCCACTCGCTGTATCTATGCCTATGGTTTATGTCTGTAGATAGCATCCCATCAAATATTCTTTTGATATTCTTAAGAGTCAATAGCGTTTTGGGGTGGAACTAGCGGTTCTGCTGTGGGTTTATGGACATTGGTGGAAGGTTTGAGGATGGCTGTCAGTTTACGGTGTGGGCTCCTCTGGTAGATCGCGCCGCTGTTGAGATTGTGGGGCATCAGCAAGACTCAACGCCAGACTCAACGCTGGTGCCGACCGGATTGCTAGAGATGGAGCGGGATGAGTACGGATACTGGCGAACTCACGCGCCCGATCTGCCTGTGGGTACGCTCTATAAGTATCAGCTAAATGGCGAAGATTCTTGGCCAGATCCTGCCTCTAGATATCAGCCTCAGGGCGTCCATGGCCCTTCTGAGGTAATTGATCATGCTCAGTATGCGTGGCGCGATCAGGGCTGGAAGGGCGTAGCACTAGCAGACTATGTGATCTACGAGCTGCACGTTGGCACGTTTACCCCCGAGGGCACGTTCGAGAGCGTGATCCCACGCTTGTCTGAGCTAGTAGAGCTAGGCATTACGGCGGTTGAGATTATGCCGGTGGCGCAGTTTCCAGGCGATCGCAACTGGGGCTATGACGGCGTCTTTCCGTTTGCTGTTCAAAATTCTTACGGTGGCCCCACCGCGCTAAAGAAGCTAGTAGACGCCTGCCATCAGCTAGGACTGGCCGTTATTCTAGACGTGGTGTACAACCACTTTGGCCCCGAAGGAAACTACACGGGCAAGTTTGGGCCGTATACGACTGAGCGCTATCGGACGCCTTGGGGCAGCGCTATTAACTTTGATGATGCTTATAGCGATGGGGTACGACGCTACTTTTTAGAGAATGCAATTAGCTGGCTGCGTGACTATCATATCGATTCACTGCGGCTAGATGCGGTTCATGCTATTTACGACTTTGGCGCTAAGCATTTCTTGCAGACGCTATCAGAATCAGTGGCGGACTTTGCTGAAGGCAGAAGCTTTCCCGCCTTTTTGATTGCCGAAAGCGATCTGAACGATCCGCGTTTGATTCGGCCTGTAGAGCAGGGTGGCTATCAGCTTGATGCCCAGTGGAGCGATGACTTCCACCACGCTTTGCACGCTCGGTTAACCGGTGAGACGATGGGTTACTATAGCGACTTTGCTAGTTTAGAATCTCTGGCGATCGCGCTCAAAAACAGGTTTGTCTACGCTGGGCAATACTCTCCTTTTAGACACAGAATCCACGGTAGTCCGGCTGACGATCTGCCCTCCTATCAGTTTGTTGTTTGCAACCAGAATCACGACCAGGTCGGCAACCGGATGATGGGCGATCGCCTCTCGAATTTAGTTTCTTTCCCAGCGTTGAAGCTTGCCGCCGGGATCACGCTACTTTCACCCTATATCCCACTGTTGTTTATGGGCGAAGAATATGGAGAGACAAACCCATTTTTATACTTTGTCGACCATGGCGATCCCAATTTAATCGAGGCTGTGAGAAAGGGTCGTACAGAAGAGTTTGCTGCCTTTCATGAACAAGGCACCCTCCCCGATCCCGTTAGCGAAGAAACCTATGAAAAATCGAAGCTCAGCTGGCTATCTAGCCAGGACAAAACAGCCGTAGAAGATAGGTCACAGCAACGAATCATGCGTAAGTTTTATCAGCGGCTGATCGAAGTCAGACGCCAATGTCGGGTGATGACGCCGACGCGATCTTCAGATATTGTCGTAGCCCACACAGGCGACACGCTGCAATACAAGCAGTCGATGGCTAGCGGCGATTTGCTTTGCCTAATGAACTTTAGCAATCAGGCGACCAAAGTAGAACTTACCTTAGGCTCACAAACCTGGTGGCAGCAGCTAAATTCGGCTGACCCCAAATGGTGTCTACAAGAAGCCACAGAACTAACAAAGGCAGAGCCTCTACCTGCAAGGCTCTGCGCCGAAGACTCTGATCAAACCTTACTGCTCAGTCCGTTTAGCATTACTTTATATCGAGCTGAACCCGTTTCGCCCTGGTCTCTTTCACGCACTTCGCTATAGCTATCAGCAGCTATTAGCTACCGCGAGCATTAGTTACAGAACGGCAGTTAGTTCGAAGCACTCATGCAGTGTGTTCTATTTCTACTATGCTTCTAAACTCTATCTCTTTTGTTGATTTCTTGAGCTGCTATGCGTCTTCCTGTTGCCACCTACCGTATTCAATTCACGCCTAGCTTCGGGTTTTTTCAGGCTAGAGAGATTGTCGATTATCTCGATCGCCTAGGCATTTCTGATATCTATGCTTCGCCTATTTTTATGGCCAGAACCGGCAGTCAGCATGGCTATGACGTGGTTGATCCTAATCGGCTAAATCCTGAACTTGGTGGAATGGCAGAGTTTGATACTTTGGTAGATACTTTGCACGAGCGAGGGATGGGTTGGCTGCAAGATATCGTACCTAACCATATGGCCTATGACCGTCAAAACCACTATCTGATGGATGTGTTGGAATATGGTCCTGATTCGGAATACATCGACTACTTCGATATTGAGTGGGAGCATTCATACGAAGATATTCAGGGCAAGGTGCTAGCGCCTATGCTGGGAGATTTTTACGATCGATGTTTAGAAAGGGGAGAGATTCAGCTTAGCTATGGTGAAGACGGCCTGCGAGTGAATTACTACGGGCTGAGCTTTCCAATTCGGGTCGATTCTTATGAGCCTTTTTTGAGCAATGAGCTGTCGTGGCTGCGGCGACAGATGGGCCCTCAAGAGCCCGACTATATCAAGCTAATTGGAATTTTGAATACGGTAAAAGAGACTCTGCCAGCGATGACAGGCCCCGCAAGAAAGGAGCAGTGTGCCTTTGTTAAGCATGTGCTGTGGGAGCTGTATAACTCAAGCAAAGAGATCAAGACTTTTGTTGATCAAAATCTCGAAGTATTTAACGGTCAAGCTGGTAAGCCAAAGAGTTTTGACTTATTAGATCGGCTTTTGCTGGCACAGTACTATCGACTTTCTTTCTGGAAGGTGGGCGCAGAAGAGCTGAACTATCGGCGATTCTTTACGGTGAATGAGCTAATTTGTCTAAAGATCGACAATCCGAAGGTATTTGATCAGACTCATGCCTTAACTAGGGAGCTGGTAAAGGCTGGAAAATTCAACGGCTTAAGAATTGATCATATCGATGGACTCTATGATCCCCTGACCTATCTAGAAAGACTTGAAGAGAAGATGGGCGGGGTTTATACCGTTATCGAGAAGATTCTAGAGCCGGGTGAGAAGCTGCCCACTCATTGGCCAGTGCAGGGAACGTCTGGATATGAATTTTTAACGTATGCGAATCGACTGTTTTGCTGTCAGAAGAATCGTAGCGATTTTACTCGATTTTATCAGCAGTTTACGGGTATACGTACTGGCTATCACAGCCTAGTTCTAGAAAAGAAAAGACTGATCGCTGAGACAAATTTGGTTGGAGATATTGACAATCTAGCTCGCTTTTTGAAGAAGGTGGCAAGCCAATATCGGTATGGGCGCGATTTGACCGCGAATGGTCTGAAGGCGGCGATTCTAGAAGTCTTGGTATGTTTTCCTATTTACTGCACATACATCAATCAGCGAGGCAGTACTGAGCGAGATCTTCAGTATATTCAAAAGGCGATCGCGCAGGCTAGAAAGCGAATTCCTCAGCTGAGTAACGAGCTAGAGCTGATTGAAAGATTTTTACTTTTGCAGTATGAGGACTCTTTGCCGTCTGAGGAGCGGGCACAGTGGCTGCATTTTGTCATGCGTTTGCAGCAGTTCACCGGGCCGCTGATGGCAAAGGGATTAGAAGATACGCTGTTCTATGTATACAACCGCTTTATCGGTCTAAATGAAGTGGGCGGCTCACCGGAGAATTTTGGCATTTCGCTAGCAGATTTCCATCAATACAATCAGTATCAGCAAGAGCACTGGCCGCAAGCGCTGAATGCGACGTCTACGCACGATACTAAGCGAAGTGAGGATGTGCGATCGCGTCTTAGCGTCTTGTCTGAGCTGCCTGAAGCGTGGGAAGAACAGGTAAAGATATGGAGTCAGCTCAACGCCGACAAAAAGCAGACTAGCAGCGACCAAACTGTTCCAGACAGCAATGACGAATATTTTTTATACCAGACTCTAGTGGGCGCGTATCCATTTGACGATGCAGAGCTGCCTGAATTTAGAGAAAGGGTGAAAGACTACGTCGTGAAGGCCGTGCGAGAAGCCAAGGTCCATACCAACTGGCTAAGACCGGATGAAGACTATGAAGCAGGCTATGTCAACTTTGTGGAGACTATCCTAACGCCCAGTAAAGAGAATACCTTTTTGACCAAGCTGCAAGCCTTCCAGGCAAAAGTCGCAGCTTACGGTATCTACAACTCTCTTTCTCAGCTTTTGATCAAGCTAACGGCACCGGGTATTCCTGACTTTTATCAAGGCAGCGAGCTATGGGACTTGAGCCTAGTCGATCCAGATAATCGCCGTCCAGTTGACTATTCAAAGCGCCTAAAGGCGCTAGAAAGCATTCAATCTAGATGGGAGAAACAGCCGGGGGCGCTGGTGAAGGATTTGCTCAAAAATAGAAAAGACGGGCGGCTCAAGCTGTTTTTTACTTTCAGAGGATTGGCAGCGCGAAACTATTTTCGCAATGTCTTTAGAAGCGGCGCGTATGTCCCTTTAAAGGTGGCCGGGAAGCACGCCGAAAGTGTGATTACCTATGCACGGCATCAGGGCGAGCATACGGTGGTGGTAGTGGTGCCACGCTTTTTGACCAGTTTAATATCGACCGATGATCTACCGCCCTGCGGGATTGAGCTGTGGGGCGATACGAAAGTTGAGATACCAAATGGGTCAGCCTCTGACTGGACGGATTGGTTAGGCAATCACACTGTAAAGATAGAGGACTCTATGCCGGTGGGTAGCCTGCTAGAGCATCTTCCCTTTGCGCTGCTAGCGAGCGAGAATCACAGCTTTACAGCCGCCGAGTAGCTCGCTTATCCCTGCCTTTGAATGGCGTTCATTACAAACAGTTAAGTTGGCGATTTTTCTGATATTGATACTACAGTGTCTATAGCTAGCTCGAACGTTTATTCCTACCTTCTAAATTAGCCCTATTTTTATAGGCTACTTCTGACTTTTGAGTAGGCAGCAAGCCAAAGTGAACTGGCCTGCTAGCTCGAGCTAGCTAGCCGACTCGAAGCTGACACTGACTGCAAAAGTTCTATCATTCTATATGCCCGTGAAACCAGACACCGCTATTAACTCCTCTGCTCAGTTGTCTAGTGCTTCTACGCCGCCTGTAAATTCCCTTCCCGACTCCGAGAGTGCTTCAAGCTGTGCTCTAGCCAGCTATCCTACTGCTGAGCAGATTGCCGCTGTTAGAGAGTACATTAGGCGAACCTGGCGAACTCTGCGGCGTGGGCATGATCACATTCTTACGGCGGCGAGAGACTCTAAGGTTGAGCATGAATCAGGGCAGTCTTGGCCCGTGTATATCTCTGCCAAAGAAGATCCTGAAGCGGTGGCTGAAACGCTTAAGCAAACTATGTCGGCTGAATTTAGCCGAATTCGCATAGAGACGCTGCCCGAGAATGGTGAGATTGAAGACCATGGTTTGTTGTATCTGCCGGGCGACTATATTGTTCCGGGCGGGCGATTCAATGAGCTTTATGGCTGGGATAGCTATTTTATCTTGCTGGGCCTTTTGCAGGACGATCAGCTAGAGATGGCCAAGAGTTTGACCGATCAGCTGCTGTATCAGGTAGTCCATTACGGCACTGTGCTCAATGCCAACCGGACTTACTTTCTAGGGCGATCGCAGCCGCCTCTGTTGGCGAATATGGTGCTCAAAATCTACGAGAGAACTCAGGACGCCCGCTGGCTAAGCTCTACGCTGCCAATATTAATTGAGTACTACGACTATTGGATGAGCGAACCTCATTTCAACCAAGAAAGTGGACTGTCCAGATTCTATGCCTCTGGTGAAGGGCCCGCCCCAGAAGTGGTGGTTTCTGAAATTGATGAAGATGGTAAGACACATTTCGATCGGATTCGAGAATTTTATAAGCACGAATCGATTGAAGATTACGATGTGTCGCTGTTTTATGATGAGCAAGCCGATCAGCTGACGGATTTGTTTTATAAGGGCGATCGCTCGATGCGAGAGTCTGGCTTTGATCCAACTAATCGATTTGGCCCTTTTAGCGTAGATATTGTTCACTATCTGCCAGTGTGTTTAAATGTGTTGCTCTATATGATGGAAAAAGACATTGCCAAGATATACCAGGCGCTTTCTGAGGTGGAGGACGCAGACTACACCGTTGAGATCGAAGGCTGGCAGCACAAAGCGCAATTGCGACAGGAAAATATCAATCAGTATCTGTGGAATGAACCGAGCGGCCTGTACTTGGACTACTATCTGACCACGGGCGAAAGTCACTACTACGAATTTGCTACGACCTTCTATCCGCTATGGGCGGGGGTCGCCTCCGAGGCGCAGGCAGCGGCTGTGGTAGAGCATCTAGCTAAGTTTGAGGCTCCTGGCGGTGTGCGGACTAGCACTCATGCGTCTGGGAACCAGTGGGACGATCCCTTTGGCTGGGCACCTTTGCAGCTGATTGCGGTCAAAGGGCTAAGGCGCTACGGCTATCACGAAGAAGCCAAACGACTGGCCGAGCGCTTTATTACTCTAGTGGCCGCTGACTTTGAGCGCAGCGGCAGCTTGCTAGAAAAGTACGATCTAGAGACTTGCTCAGGCGAAGTCTCTGATGAAATCCAGTATGGCTATAGCAGTAACGAGATTGGCTTTGGCTGGACAAATGGCGTTGTTCTAGAGCTGCTGGCAATGCTAGAGCAATGACCTTAAGATGATCTTAGCTCAGTAATTTCACGGAACATGGAGACTGCACGGGGATTAGCACCTAAGACGATGTTCGCCGATGGCAGCGAGCTGGGTGAATTAATGCGATCGCACGATTGGGCTGCTACGCCTCTAGGTCCGATTGAGACCTGGTCGGTGCCGCTGCGAACGATGGTCGGCGTGCTGCTAGGTGCTAGCGATCCCATGCTGATATTTTGGGGGCCTGAGCTGACGATGCTATACAACGATAGCTATCGGTATACGCTAGGTCAGACGCATCATCCGCAGGCGCTGGGTGCTGCTGGGATGAAGTTTTGGTACTTTCTAGAGCCGATGGTCTCGCAGGTGATGAGCGAAGGCCGTGCCACTAAGATCGATCGGCTACAGCAGTTTATTCCGCATGGGTCTTGGCAGGAAGAATGCTACTACTCTTTTGGGTGTAATCCTATTTATGACGAGTCGGCTCAGGTGGCTGGTGTGCTGTGCCTATGCAGTGAAATTACAGATCAGGTGATTAGCGATCGCAGATTACAAACGCTGCGATCGCTCCACGCTATACCCACGCCAATTAAGACAGCGAAGGCTGCCTGCTATCAGTCGCTTAGTATTCTTTCGCGCAATCCTTATGACATTCCTTTTGCGCTGCTGTATCTAGTTGAGAACGATACCTTGCGACTAGTCAACACAACGGGCGTTGATGTGGATACAGCAGTGAGTCCGCTGGTAGTGGATTTGATAGAGAGCGGTACTAGTGAGTTTCAAAGCGGCGAACCCCGCAGTCGTCAGTCACTCAGTCGCGGATCGTCAGTTAGTGAACAGAGTAGTCGTGAACAGAGTAATTCGGAAACCAGTTGGTCGCTAGAGCAGGCATTTTCTCGGATTTGCCAAAAGAATCAGAAAGTTGTCATTGATAATCTATCTGAACGTTTTGAGGCCCTACGGCCAAAAGCGCCGACAGATACTTGGGATAATCCAATTTCTAGGATTCTATTAAAGCCGCTATTTCTACCTGATACTTCGCGACCGATGGGCCTGTTGGTAGTGGGTATCAGCCCCACAAAGGCGTTTGACCAAGACTATCAGGGCTTTCTTGATCTGGTCGTCGATCATGTCAGTCAAACTATCTCGCAAGCGGCAATGCACGCAGACAAGCGGTCTCAGATAGCCAATCTGATTCGACAGAAGCGAGCGGCTAAAGAAGCTCGCCGACAGCTAAAGCTGGCGCTAGCGACCGGTAAGATTGGCACTTGGGAAATCGATTTAAAGACGCAAACGCTAACCGCTTCCGATCAGCACAAATATAATTATGGTTTGTCAGCAGAGGCTGAGCTGACGGATGAGAGGGTGCGATCGCGCATCCATCCTAGCGATCGCGATCGGGTGATCGCGGCCTACCGGACAACGGTAGAGCAAGGCGTTTGTTTTGATCAGGCGTATCGGCTGATCTGGGACGATGGCAGCATTCATTGGCTAATTTCTAGAGCCGAGCGAGTCTGTGAAGAGACAGGTGAGCCGATTCGTTTGATTGGCGTTTCGATTGACATCACCGAGCGTAAGCAGGCGGAACAGGCAGTAGAGGAAGGTGAGCAGCGCTTTAGAGATATTGTTGAATCGAATCTATTTGGTGTCGTTCTAGGTACGTTCTCAGGTAAGCTGAGCTACGCTAACGACTATGTTTTAGACCTGGTTGGGTACAGTGCTCAAGAGCTGGCTGCTAGCCAAGTGAGATGGGATCAAATAACGCCGCCCGAGTTTGCCTCGGCGGATCAAGCAGCTATTGAGCAACTGATAGAAACAGGGCGTTGCGAACCCTATGAAAAGGTCTACATTCGTAAAGATGGCGCTCAAGTGCCTATTCTCGTCGCTGCGACTCTGATACAGCAGGCACCTGATCAAAATCAGGAAGTAATGGCGTTTGTCTTGGATCTAACTAGATTGAAGCAAGTAACCGAAGAGCGCGATCGCTTCTTTAGCCTTTCTCCTGATATGCACGCTGTCGGCAACTTAGATGGCTACTTCACTCGGGTTAATCCCGCCTGGGAAAAGATCCTAGGCTATACGCCAGCGGAGTTAACCACGCGGCCTTACCTCTCGTTTGTTCATCCCGATGACCAGGAGATGACTGATGCCGCCGCTACTAAGCTAACTAGCGGCGAAGATCTAATTGAGTTTGAAAATCGCTATCGCTGCCGGGATGGCAGCTATCGATGGCTGTTGTGGAATGTAACCAATCTGTTATCAGAGGGTCGATTTTACTCAGTTGCTAGGGACATCACCACTCGCAAACAGATCGCGATTGAAAGGGAGGCCGCCCGCGAAGCCGCCGAACGCGCTAATCGGCTTAAAGATGAGTTCTTGGCGGTGGTCTCTCATGAGCTGCGATCGCCGCTGAACCCAATACTTGGCTGGTCTCAGCTACTCAAGCGCGGAACGCTCGATGAAAAAAGAACAAAGCTAGCACTCGCCTCGATTGAACGCAACACGCAGCTTCAGGTTCAACTAATTGACGATTTGCTTGATATCTCTCGAATATTACGAGACAAGCTGATCTTAAACAAGGCTCCGACTGACCTTGAAAGTGTTATTCTAGCGGCGCTAGAAACCGTAAGACAGACCGCAGCAGAAAAGTCCATTCAAATAGAAACAACAATTTCGCCTTGCCGCGTAGTGGGTGATGCTGTGCGGCTACAGCAAGTGGTGTGGAATTTGCTCTCAAATGCGGTCAAATTTACGCCTAGTCAGGGTCGCATTTCAATTGTAGTTATGGCCGAAGCCTCGACCGCAGTGATAGAAGTAAGCGATACAGGAAAGGGCGTCGCCGCCGACTTTTTGCCTTTTGTGTTTGAGCACTTTCGCCAAGAGAACTATTCTACTACTCGCAAGTTTGGTGGTTTGGGGCTGGGGCTGGCGATTGTGAGACAAATTGTAGGGCTGCATGGTGGCACGGTCGCGGTTCGCAGTCCAGGTGAGAATCAGGGCACGACATTTAGCGTTCGTCTACCGCGTGTTGTGGCTTCTGCGTCGGTAACTGCTGTAGAGCCAACCGTCGCCGATAGCGATTTGAGCGGTCTGTTTGTTTTGGTAGTAGACGACGAAGATGATTCTAGAGAAATCACTGCTTTTACACTAGAAGAAGCGGGTGCTACTGTTGTCGCAGTCTCTTCTGGGCGTGAAGCGTTAGCTGTAGTCGCTCAAAGTCTGCCGAATCAGACTCTGCCAGATTTGATCATTAGCGATATCGGCATGCCTGAGATGGATGGATATATGCTGATGCAACAGATTAGAGCATTGACTGGGCCGGGTGAAAGGGTAAAGGCGATCGCCCTAACCGCCTACGCGACCGAAAATGACGAAACCCAAACTCTAGCAGCAGGCTTCCAGCATCATCTAACCAAGCCAGTTGCGCCTGCTAGGCTCATTGAAGCTATCATTGATGTGCTTGATTCTAGATCATAATCTCTCGATCAATACTTCTAGATTGTAGGAACAAAGAAGCTGATAGGGAAGTCTATGGCTTGAAAGTGCATCGGTCTGAAGTGCATCAGTCTAAAGCGCATCAGTCTAAAGTGCATCGTGTTAGAGCGAGCCTCAAAGTGTATCAGCCTCAAAGCGCAACATCTCTATTTCACCTCGTTTCTAAGATCTTGTAAGAGATCTTTCGCTAGAGACTTGTTGCTATAGCGTTCGATGAAGTATCAAAGTATCTGTATAGCTATACTGACAAGGAACAACAGTTGACTAAACTGCTCGATAAACTACCTCAGTGGCTGGTATGGGAACTAGCTATTCCCCTGACTGTTTTTAATCTATGGCTACTGCTCAAAGGCATTCAGTACTTTCAATCACTTTTAAGCCTTTTTATAGTGGCTACTCTGCTGGCGTTTTTGTTAGATTACCTGGTCGGTTTGATCGAGAAGATAGGGGTCGCTAGAGGCTATGGCGTTCTGATTATTGTTCTACTTGCACTATCAGGCATAGCGCTGATTATGGTGACTGTTGTGCCGACACTGCTCGATCAGCTCACAGAGTTAACGACTCAGCTACCTAGCTGGCTAGCTTCTGGCAGCCAGAAGCTGGAAGTACTCGATACCGAAATTGATAAGTTAGAGTCGGCTGATACCATTGACGTTAGCGATGTGACCACCCAGCTTACTGATTTACTTCCTGTAGAGTTAAAGTTACTGCCTGGTCAGCTAGTCAGCTTTCTACTAGGCTTTGCCGATAAGCTATTTGACATCGTCCTAACAACGGTACTAACGCTGTACCTGTTGCTGTACGGCAGACCCTTCTGGAAGGGTCTTTTTAAATGGTTGCCGAATGATTTAGGTGAGCAGCTTAGCACGGCGTTAAGTGTACAGTTTAAGAACTATTTTTTTGGTCAGGCGGTGATTGCAGCGTTAATGGGCGTCACGCTAGCGCTGATCTTTTACCTGCTACAGGTTCCTTTCTGGCTGGTTTCTGGGCTAGGCATCGGTGCTTGTGTGTTCGTGCCGTTTGGCGACTGGCTAGGAATAGCAATTGTCAGCTTGCTAGTTGGCTTGGGCGATCCGCTCTCGGGGGTTGAGGTGCTAGCGGCCTGTATTATCACCGATCAGGTTGTAGATAATGTGTTTACACCCCGGATCTTGGGTGATGCGGTGGGTCTCAATCCTGTTTGGGTGCTGCTATCGCTGCTGGCAGGCGCGCAAATAGGCGGACTGTTGGGCGCGGTGATTGCAGTGCCCTTAGCTGCTACGCTTAAGCAAATTGTGGATAGTTTTGGGATAGGCGCTCTAGAGATTGACAGCCTAAAGAACGTGGACTTGTCAACTGAATGAGAAAAGGTCTCTCTATTTCCGGTATCGTTCGACGCATAAGCTAAGTTTCTTTGTGGCGTTCGGCGATGTCTTGTAAGCTTGCGGACTCTTTGTAAAGACACCAGATAAAGGCACTAAATGAGTCCTACAGTCGAATCTAGCGATCGAAACGAAGTTGCCAAACCGGGGATGTCAGCACCTAATACCTGTCAATCTGCTTTTGTTATCTCTTCCGCCTTTACGACCCTGGCGAGCGTAAATCTAAATGCGCTAGTTAAGTTCTATAGTGATTTTTTGACAACCTCGCCTCATATAAGTACGTCTACCTATGCGGAATTTCAACTGCCGGGTCTGCGCCTGGCAATCTTTAGCCCCGCAGCCGGGAATGCTTCAGAATTTGCAGCTACCGGCAGTGGTGCGATGAGTTTGTGTTTAGAAGTGAATGATCTAGAAGCGGCGATTGCCCGGCTTAGATCTATCGGTCACGCTTCCTTGGGCACTGTCATCCAGGCTTCTCATGGAAGAGAAATCTACGCTTACGATCCAGACGGCAACCGTTTGATTTTGCATCAATCTCGTGTAAGTCGCTAAGCTAAATAGGCTCCATAGATAAAGAATTCGTAGATAAACTACCGTGGCTTCAGCGTTTATTACTAAGACCAAAGCGGCGATCGCACAGCTCACCGATCCGCATCTGCCAGCCGCAGACGTTGATATTACCAACTGCGATCGCGAGCCTATTCATATCCCTGCAGCCATTCAGCCACACGGCGTTATGCTCGCGCTCAGCAACAGTAGAGCTGGCGACTGGAAGATTGTCAGCGTCAGTCAGAATTCAGCTCAATATCTTGGCGTTTCTCCTGAATCGCTGCTAGATAGGCCGCTAGACCAACTGCTAAATGGGCCACAGATTCAAACCATTCAAAGTTACTTGGACGAGAATTGTGAGGCGGTTAATCCCCTGCGATTAGAAATTGAAGTAGACAACACTACTCGACCGTTTGCTGCTGTTGTCCATCGCAGCGCTGCGGTCGTTATTCTAGAGCTAGAACTTACTGACGATAAAGAGCGCATTACCTTCTTTGACTTTCATAGTTTGGTCAAGCGGTCTATTGGCGCGATTCAACAAACAACAAACTTGACAGAGCTGTGTCAGGCGGCAGCGCAGGAAGTTCAACGTATTACTGGCTATGACCGGGTGATGGTCTATAAGTTTGATGAAGATGACTCTGGCAGCGTCATCGCTGAAGTTAAGCGCTCTGATATGGTGCCGTATCTGGGCCTGCGTTACCCGGCAACTGACATTCCTAAACAAGCGAAGTATCTCTATACTTTAAACCTATTGCGGCTAATTCCAGAGGTGCGCTATCAGCCTGTGCCGATGGTAAATGCGCCATCTTTTGACGCAGCAGCGACGCCGATCGATATGAGCCTAGCCAGTTTGCGGAGCGTTTCGCCAATCCACGTAGAATACCTTGGCAATATGGGTGTACGGGCGACGATGACCATGTCGCTGGTGCGAAACAATCGGCTGTGGGGGCTTTTGGTGTGCCATCACAAGACACCGCGAACGTTGCCATACGAGCGACGTACGGTTTGTGAGTTTATCGCTCAAGTGATGGCGCTAGAGCTAAACGCTAAGTTCGAAAGTGAAGATGCGGACTATAAGCTTCATCTGAAGGCAATTCAGGTGAGTTTTGCCAAGGCGCTCTTGCAAAGTGAAACTCTAGAAGAAGGGTTGACCTGTGATGTTGAAAAGCTGTTAGCGCTAACCGGTTCAACAGGTGTTGCTTTTTGTAGCGGAAACCAGATCAAGCTGATGGGCGATACCCCAGAGCGCTCTGAAGTGGAAAGGTTGATGGATTGGCTAAGCGATCGCTTCGAGCACGGCTCTCTCTATCACACGGCAGCGCTAGGTGAGGCATATCCGCTAGCTCAGGCTTTTAAAGGGGGTACCAGTGGACTCATGGCGCTGTCTATCTCAAAGGTACAGCGGCTATATATACTGTGGTTTCGCCCCGAGGTAGTGCAGACAGTGATCTGGGCAGGAAAGCCCGATAAGCCGACAGAAATCGATCAACTAGGTGAAGTGTATTTATCACCTAGGCAGTCTTTTGACCGCTGGCAGCAAACGGTGAAAGGGCAGTCGCTTCCTTGGAAAGCCTGCGAGATTGAGGCTGCGCTAGAACTACGCACTGCAGTGATCGGGCTAGTCTTGCAAAAGGCAGATGAGCTGTCTCAGCTCAACTCGGAGCTAGCAAGGAGCAACGTTGAACTAGATGCTTTTGCTTATATTGCCTCTCACGATCTCAAAGAGCCGCTGCGGGGTATCTACAACTATTCAAGCTTTTTGATTGAAGATTACAGCAGTAAGCTAGACGAAGACGGTGTTGACAAGCTGCACACGCTGATGCGATTGACGCGGCGGATGGAGGATTTGATCAGTTCGCTACTGCACTATTCTCGGCTGGGCCGCAGTGAACTCAATTCTACGACTGTCGATCTCGGTGAGGTGGTTAGTGAGGTCGTTGAGGTCATCGATATGAGCAGCCAAAAGGATGTCCAGGTTGATGTAGCGCGATCTTTGCCAATGGTTGAGTGCGATCGCATCCAGGTTACAGAGCTTTTCATGAACCTAATTACCAACGGCATCAAGTACAACGACAAAGCGGAAAAACACATCGAAGTTGGCTATTCAGCAGATACTGCTGCCAACCCCGGCCAGACGGTATTCTATGTCAAAGACAACGGCATCGGCATTCGGGAAAAGCATCTAGAAGTCATCTTTCGCATCTTCAAACGACTGCATGCGCCAAAACGATTCGGCGGCGGTACTGGCGCTGGGCTGACCATCGCCAAAAAAATTGCAGAACGACATAGTGGTCAGCTATGGGTGAGTTCAGTCTACGGCGAAGGGAGTACCTTTTATTTCACCCTAGAGGCGGCTAAGCATGATTAAACCTGATGATCCGTACCTGTTGGTGGTTGAGGATAGCGACGAAGATTTTGAAGCGCTCAGACGTATTTTGCTCAAGCACTGCGAACTTCAAGTCTCTCTCAAGCGCTGCTATGACGGTGATGAAGCTCTAGATCTTTTGCATCAGACAGGTGACTATGCCGAGACCAAGCTCAACAAGCCTCCTAATCTAATCCTATTAGATTTAAATCTACCTGGGTCAGACGGTCGGGACGTTTTGCGTCAGGTCAAACAAGACGAGCGGCTAAAAGTAATTCCGATCGTCGTCCTGACTACCTCATCTAATCCAAGGGATATAGATGCTTGCTATCGATATGGTGCAAACAGCTATCTGGTTAAGCCTATGGACGTCCAGCAGCTCAAGTCCTCTGTTTGTCTACTGCTGAACTATTGGTTTGAAGTCACTCAGCTGCCTGAGCCTGCCCGGTCAGTGACAGCATAGGGCAATAGGTGACGGCTGTTCTGTCCTCTCTCTTTAGGTAGGTCTTTTCAGCTCGATCTCTTCAGCTTAGCTTCTTCAACTCGTCTCTTCGGTTTGGCCTCTTCAACTCGCTCTTACAAGCGTTCTATCATTGAATTTTATCTATCGTATCTGTACGAACCGTCGCGGTCGACCCTGTGTATAATAAGAATCTTAAGAAAAATAGAAAATCCTAAAAGTATGCACTTGTACAATCTATGGCTTCTTAACACGCTTAATAACATTTGATAACTGGAGCATCGATCTCTAGGACAACTGGCAGCCTGCGCCAATTTGCTAGGGCACAAGCTACTAATTCTTGCTAGTAGATAAAAGGTGAAGAAGTAAGACCTCTGCTGCTCAAATTAGGCACTTCGCGCTTAAGAAAGCTCACAGGTTTCCCTTGCTCCGACTTGCCTGCCAAATATTGGTCTACGTCCCTTGCCAATCGTATTGATATGAAAGTACCAGACGGTCAGTTTTCTCTTTCGCCGCATGGCTCCCTCTCTTCGCAACAGGTAGATAAGCTTGCGACTGAAGGCTGGGCTACTGCTGTAAACCAGGAGAGTGCAAACCAGGAGAGCGCGAACCAGGAGAGTGCGGATCAAGAGACTAGGCACAGCGAGGCTATATTACCTAGTCAGGGGGTATACACCGTTTTGATCATCGACGATTCTGAAACGGATCGGGCGATCTATCAGCGCTATATTCAGTCGTCGAATGTTGCTAGCTGCACGGTAATAGAGGCGGACTGCGGTGAGCTCGGTCTGAGGCTCTGTCGACAGCATCCGCCCGACCTGATTCTATTGGACTACATGCTGCCTGATTTTGACGGGCTAGAGTTTTTAGAGGTCTTAATCGGCTCTATGACGCTACTGCCGCCTGTAATCATGCTGACAGGTGAGGGGAATGAGAAGGTCGCGGTCGAAGCGATGAAGGTTGGCGTTCGAGACTATTTAGTCAAGGGCGATCTGACACCACAGTCCTTTTCGCAGGCGGTACAGCGGGTGCTAAGTCAGCAAGCCCTACAGCAGTTGGTTAGCCGGCAGCAGCGGCAGCAGCGACTGATGACAGCAACGGCGCTGCGGATTAGTCAGTCGTCGGGGTTAGAGGATATTCTGCAGGCGACTGTCACGGGTATTCGTGAGCTGTTGGACTGCGATCGCGCCATCGTATATAAAATCAAACCGAATTTAGAGGGCGCTATCGTAGCGGAATCTGTTTTGCCTGGTTGGACTGTCGGCCTTGGCACTGAAATTAGCGACACCTGCTTTCAAACAGGCGATGGGCTCTCCAAATATCTCGACGGCTACAAAACAGTCATCAGCGATATCCATCACTCCAAGCTAACGCCGTGCCATGTGCGGATGCTAGATAAGTTTCAGGTGAAGGCGAATCTAGTCACACCGATTGTTTTAGTTAACGCTGAGACGCAAGAGAAAGTAGTTTGGGGGTTGCTCTTAGCTCATCACTGCCGGGCCACTCGGGAGTGGTTAGAAGATGAGTTGGCCCTTCTCGATGCCCTGGCTGTGCAGATCGCGATCGCTATCCAGCAAAGCGAATTTGTTTCTGCAATCAAATCAAGAGCGTCTGAGCTAGCGATCGCAAACCGCAAATTGATCAGCACTATGCGACAGCTCAAAGAGCGTAACCAAGAGCTAGATGACTTTGCCTATATCGCCTCTCACGATCTGCGAGCGCCGCTAAGAGCAATTGCCAATCTGGCTAGCTGGCTAGAAGAAGATATCTCAGACAAAATTCCTGATGAAAACAAGCAGCAGCTCCAGCTGATCTATCAAAGGACACAGCGACTAGACAGCTTCATTGTCGGTCTGCTGGACTATTCAAGAGCGGGCTGCCAGCGGTTAGAAAGAGAACCTGTCGACACTCACGCGCTAGTTTTGGAAGTAATAGAGGCGATCGCGCCGCCGCAGATATTCACTATAGTGCTACCTGAGAATATGCCGGTGCTCAATACATACAAACTGCTGCTGCATCAGGTATTTAGCAATCTAATTGGTAACGCTATTAAGTATCATGACAGACCAGAGGGCACTATTAAAATTGACGCTCAGGATATGGGTGAAAAGTTCTCATTTTCGGTCACCGACGATGGTCCTGGCATCGATCCAGCTCACCATCAAAAGATATTCGGTCTGTTTCAAACGCTCAATAGCCGAGACACAATAGATAGCACTGGTATTGGTCTTAGCATTGTCAAAAAGATTGTTGAAAAGCAGCAAGGTAGCCTTTCTGTAGACTCAGCTATCGGACAAGGCAGCACCTTTTCCTTTACTTGGGCTCAGTAGTTTCAGGAGAACGAGTTCGTCTTAGCTCAATCACCGCCTGTCGAAATCCCAGCACCACCAAAATATTAGACAGGGTCAAGAACATCTCAGCGCTGCCGTGCAGCCAATCGACGTTAGCGAGTTCCGATCCGTAGGCTTGCTTGGCGTAGATGCCGGCAGGAATCGTGACAGCCACAAAAACCAGCAGCACATAGAATCCGATTAGAGCCAGTCGGGGTGTTTGCTTGCTTTTAGTCAAAAACCAGAGAAAGCCTAGATAGGGAAAGAGCGATACGGCAAACAGAGTTTCCTTGTTCATGTCTGCGTCTCCGTCGCTATTTGTTCCTTAGCGGTCCGATTCTCATCTGTCTGGGTATCGACTGCCCCGTTTTCAGAAGCGTGCGATCGCTGCCAAATCCACCAGGCGGAGGCGCACACAGTGCAGTTGCCGACAACGGTCATCGCTGCTTGGGTAGTCACTAGCCAATTCAGCGCACTGACATTATCGAAGAAGTGCCAGGTGCAGGCACACATGGCGCTGACTAAGGCCGGCAGCATGGCAAAGGACATAGACCGCCAGGCCGTATAGCCACTGACTTCAGCGTATTGCCAGATGAACCAGATAGCGGCAATCCATTCGATGACGCTGGAGACGTGGACGATCCAGGTAGGGATTGAGAGGGCATGCATAGCTAAGGTAGAAGGATGAACGGCGGATCGGTAATTTCTTATATTCTAGGGAGTTACGGCTTCTAGAAATTTGATTCTAGAAATTTGATTCTAGTAAAGTTATGGAGCCGCTGATCAGACGGTAGGAAGACTATGCGAGCGGTGTTGTGTGGCTATTACGGAATGGGGAATGGCGGCGATGAGGCGCTGTTGGCTTCGCTGCTGCAGATGCTGCCAGAGCAGGTGACGCCAGTTGTGCTTTCAGGTAGCCCGGCTGAAACTCAATCTCGTTACGGCGTAGAGGTGGTTCCGCGTAAGTCTTTAGGGGCCGTGTTCAAAGCGCTGTGGCGGGCCGATGCGTTTATCTGGGGCGGTGGTAGCCTGATGCAAGATGCTAGTAGCGTGCTAAACCCGGTCTACTATGCGGGGCTGATGCTGCTAGCTCAGCTGATGGGAAAGCGGACGATTGCTTGGGCACAAGGGATTGGCCCTTTGAATCAGTGGACAAGTCGATGGCTGACGCGGCTAGCGCTAGCGCGATGTGATGCGGTGAGTGTGCGCGATCGCGATTCTGCGGCTTTACTCAGTGGCTGGAAGCGGAGCTGTTTGCTCGCACCCGATCCGGTTTGGGCTTTGGACCATGAACCGGTTAAGGGGCTTTGGAATCTGCCAGCACCGCGTGTGCTCGTCGCGCTGCGACCACATTCGCATCTCACTGCGTCTCGGCTCGATGCGATCGCCCAGGCATTAGATCGATTCCAAAAGGCGACAGGTGTTTGTCTTTTGCTCGTTCCTTTTCAGCCGAGCCGAGATCTGGCGATCGCTGAGCATATCGCTAGCTATCTCAGCGGTCCTTACCATATCTATAGACTAGAGCAGCCCAGACAGATTAAGGGACTCTTTCGCGGCGTAGAGATGACTGTTGGTATGCGTTTTCATGCGCTGGTGATGTCTGCGGCTGAGGGCTGCCGCAGCTTTGCTATTAGCTATGACCCTAAAGTAGATGCGATCGCCCAGTCGATTGACTTGCCAGGATGGGATCTTTCTCCTCATCCTGCGGTGCTGCCACTGATACCAGAAGACCCTAGCCGCTTGGCAAAGACGCTACTAGACTGCTATGCCAATGGTGAGATGCTAAGCCCCGATCAAATTCAATCTCGCGTAGATCGAGCCCTCATGCACAAAGATCTGCTCTCGGAATCTTTGTCGGAATTAGCTACCAAGCGCCGTATTTAATAGAACATAGACATAGATGTAAAATCCGTTCTAGATCGCCATAAGTGCGTAATAATATGGACCTCTAAAGAGGCAAGACGATCAACGCTCTAGCTGTTTTAACTGATTCTTCATTCGTTTTTCTATTTCGCCTGTTGTCATCTCCCTTTCTGTGCTACTACTTTATGAAACTATAGCGATCCGCTCTTAGCTCAAGGCATATCTAGAAGATCTAGTTCTTGTCGCCCATAGCGCTAAGTGCATAGCCATCCACTAATGCATCAGCAGATGGCTATATCTTTAATTTTTCCTAGAATCGTTATCAAACCGGCATATTTCGGGGCTTTCGTCTGATCTCTCCATTTCTGGGAAATGTACATTCACACCCTGTCCGCTACCACCCTGTCCGCTACCTACGGTCTGTCACCTACGAAGCTATGAGCGAAAACCAGAGCGAAAATCAGACATCACTGTCCTTACCCTCTTCTAAAACAAATCAGCCCGGTTCGCCTAGCGACGCAGACAGTCCGGTTGTAGACGGTCTGGTTGCCGCAGATGTCCCTCGACAAATGACCATGAGTTCTATCGTGTCTGACTCATCTAGAGAAGGGGCTATAGCAGACGGCGAGATGACGGATGATGCCTGGGATACAGTTGACTTGCCTGGTACGGTGGCTAGTGCGAATTCTGGCGCTATAAGTTCCGGTACGAATTCTGCTGCTATGGGCGCAGGGCGTGAACAAGAGCTGCTGACGTTGATTCACGACTTAAACGAATGCAATGACGTGCTGCTGTCGAAAGTTTCTAGATTAGAGACGGCGCTAAAGGGCTCACAGCAAGCTGTTCAATCTGAGGTAGAGCGAGCAAGGGCGACTCAAGAAAAGCTGGCAGAGCAAATGTCAGCTCAGCAGGCGATCGCTCAACAAACTGCTCAAACCGCGCAGCAGCAGGTAGCCAAGCTAGTTGGCCAGATAGATACCGCAGAGCAAGCGCTCCAGCGCCAGCAACTTATCCAAGAAACGCTCCAAGCTGAACTCGATGAGGCGCAAGGGAGAATTACCCAATTAGAGCGTGAATGCGCTTTGATTACGCAGCAGCATGCAGACGAAGCTCAAGCTCGAATTAAAGCGGACACAATCAACCGAGATCTGCGATCGCGCCTCCAACGCCAGCAGCGCTACACACTTCAGTTCAAAGCTGCCCTAGAAAAGTCTTTAAGCGTCAATACCAGATCTGCTGCGACTGCTGCGGTTGTCTCAGAGCCCGTTTCCTTTAATGACGAGCAAGGGAGTACTCAGCCAGGTAGCAGCGCTGCGGTCACCATGCCCAGAGCAGAGCGGATAGTTCCCTGGGCCGCGATTGGCAGCGCCCCCTTTGCTGGTATCGATCCGCATCTAGAAAATTTGATTCGAGGCCAGGCCGAAGCTGAGAATTTTACAGACGCTGATTCTCTAGAAACTAGCCATTCGGAGTTTAGCCGCTTAGATACCAATCTAGAGGCTGGAGCAGAGACTGTGGAAGGGATTGGGGTAGAGACTGGAGTGGAGCGATCGCACTCGGCAACGGTAGATAGCAGTAGCGAAGTTCCAGTCGTTGACCCAGAAGCAGAGAAGAGACTATGGCAGGACATAGAGCGGGTGATGGGAGTCGCTGCTGAGGTTACCGGTGTCGAAGGAATGAGAGATCTTGAAGCTGACACTGTAGTTTCTGCTGCGACAGCTTCTAAAACAGGAAATACAGATACAGGAACTACAGACACAAGAACCGTAGACGATAATAGTGCGCGCGCAGAAACCGTCGATGTCGAACCTCGCCTAAACTGGCAGACTGAAAGCGCTCCGCCAGTTGACCCCACCGTATCGTCCCCCGCTACGGCGAGCGGACGACAGAACGCAGACGACTTTCCCTCTATCGATAGTGAGACCGTAAATAGTGAGACCACGGCTGTCTCACCTATTGTTAATCCTCTTCGCCCACAGAGAAAGATTGGCTCTCTAGCAGCCGTGAAGCTACCCACCTTCGAGAAGGCAAAGGCTGGTAGCTTCAAGCGCTGATTAGCGGTGGTTCAATTTCTATTGAGTTTCTATTGAGTTTATTGGGTTCAACCCCAGTTGACTGGCGCTTATTAGGCGAAATTGCCTCGCTTACTGGGGCAGGTCGCTATTGCCCATCGCCATCTGCACGACGGTGGGTTGCCCTGATTCATCATGATATTTGTTTGCCCACCGGCTAATAACTTGATCTAGCTCATCAAAAGCAGCTTCACGATCTGCTAGGGGAATGTTGAGCTCTTCTAGGATCCGGCGGGTGCCCGACCGAGAATCAGCCCACTCTCTCATCAGACGGAAGTAGCGAGCAGTGTCTTCCATCATGGCGTAGGTTCGCTCTTCTTCACCGACGGGCGAATAAGATGCCCTCGTCAATGCGTAGAAAGACATCCCACCAGTTGGAGAGTCAATCCTGGCAACTGTTCCGGCGTAGATAAGTCGACGTCTGATATGTTCGGCCAAGGCGTCACTCAGCGCCATCCTGCGGGCTTCAGGTAGATGCTCTTGCGACCTAGTATGTAGAAATTCAACCAGTTCCATGAACTGGAAGCCGTTGAGTAGCTTAGCATTGGGAATGGTATCGGGTAGATCTGCCGCTTCTAGCTTGGCCTCGATCTGCCGCTTCTCGTCCGGGCTGAAGCTGTTGCTCGGAACGCGGTATTCACCTGGCTTCCAAGGATATTGCTGTAGCCACACGTGCGGTAGCTGAATAAGATAGCCTGGCTCTTGGGAGCCTAGCATCTTCAAGATTTTGCCTTCGGTAAGCGCGGCTGTCATCTCCTCAACAATCACTTTGACCCGCTTGGGCTCGATGTGATGTAGATGACCCGTCATCCGCAGGTTGTTTCCCTGCTCCACGTAGGTTGTGTAGATGGCACATTTGGCCGCAGTCGCAGCAGCGTCTAAGAACGCGCCGTGACGATGTCCACCTGTACACATAGCACTGAAGGCCAGGTACATCATGATTTCATCGATTGCGCTGGGGTCTAGCTGCTTTACAAGATCGGTATTACTGGTCATTGAGAACTTAATCAAGCGTAAGTGCTTAACCTATTTAGAATGCACAGAAGTATAGACAAAAGAGACAGAATCTCTCGCACAAGGTCTTTTTAGATTTTGCAGGTTTTGCAGGTTTTTGCCTGATGTGTTCAACGACTGTCAAGATGGCCGATTACCTTGAGCAATCTATTTACATGAGTTTACATCTTACACCTATATATAATTTCCCATTCGATAGTTGCATTCTCAAAATGCAAACAGTTCTTTACTGTATCTTTAGGATGATTCCCTTTTACTGACTTGGGGCTCGTCATCTGCGTTGTAAGTGCATCTGTAGAATTACGGAAATCTGGACTGTTTCTGTAGCGTTGGTAACACATTTTGTTGCACTTCAGGTAACTCGGGGCTACAGGCGATTCGATCTACAGGTAACTCGGGTTGATTCGACCACTGCCTCGATGAGAAATTTCAGATTTCTCTTTTTTGAGACTTACTAGATATAGCGTTGGTTGACTGCTGTTACGCTCGAACCCTTCTAGGATGCCTGAGACTTTGGTGGTAGAAAAAGTTGACGAACCGACAAATGAATAGTGTAGTAAAGTCCCAGCTAGACAAGCAGCAGTAACAAATCCATTAGGTGAGTAGTGAGAAGCGTTCAGCATGATGCTAAGTGATTCCTAAATCGTTATTCACTGTTACGCTGAATTTATGCAAAGTCAGGACTTTAAATGTGAAGAATTGACTTATTCATTGTGAAACTAGCTGTTCGCACAGCATCCACTCCCCAGCAGGATTCCATGTGCCCAGGATCTGTACAGATCGATTGGTTAAAGTGTTTTGAAAAATCTCTGTAATCTCCGATCTAACTGTTATCAATATCAGCCTGTTGGGAAGGTCAATAGCTGTGTTTTGATGAAGTTCGTAGCGATCTTCCCCATTCTTTCTGAATTTACCGATAACTATTCTCATTTGATTGGACACAGATTGATTCTGTAATTTTGCTGAGATAGCAGACTCATCAAAAGGGTGATTTCCGCTGCTTAGATAGGTATTAGGGTTATCAAGATAATACTTTTGTAGGGATTTCCACTGCGGGTTAGTTGGCGATAGATTGAAGAGTGGAATGATAGCAGCAGGCATGGTAGGTTCACTGATCAAAGCTGTTTGTAGCGATCGCACCGCCAGCGCCCTCGGACTGCAGTTCTTTTCCACACACAGCGCCGCCGCCATCCCGGCGGCCTGTCCAATACCCAAGACTACGGGCTGCAATCGAGTTGCTCCGTTCGCGATGTGTGAAACCGAGATATTCTTTTCGCAGACCAGCAAACCATCTGTTGCCGCTGGTACTAGCGCGCCGTAGGGGATAGTAAAAGGTGTGCCGGTCCAGCGTCCGCCCCAGCGAATGGCTTTAGGTGCTAAGGGCATCTCGAAGCCGGGATAGTGATGATCGTTTGGATAGTTGCCCATAGCAATAGAGCAAACTTCGCCTCGCTCGTCTAGGGGTAAGGCGGCTGTTTGAGCATCGGGCAAGGGCAAAATATCTCGTTCGCTAATGGTTGCTAGTCCCTTTAGGCGGCGGCTTTCTCGGTAGTAGGGCATCAGGGCAAAACCGCCGCCAGGAGAGGCTTTGGTAGATGGAAAAATATTAGTTGCAAGGCCGTAGCGATCGCCTAGCTGACTTTGAATGTAGTGAGCAAATGCCTGGGTATGTCGCTGGGCCTCTTTACCGTACTGTTCTCTGGCGGCAGCCGATTCGACTAGCCGATGTAGCCCGACGCCGTAGTCATTGCCTCGGTGCGGCCAGTTGATCATAAATAGATTGTCTGGTAGCCGCCCATAGTTTAGGAATGTCTGTCCTGCGGATGTCTGCTGATCGCCATAGTTGGACCAAGCACCTGCAAACAGATTTGATAGGTCACTATTTGGCGGGTCGTCTTCTACCTGAACGGTGGATGGTCGCTCGATTTTGTGCTCAATCTGGCGTTCGATTTTGGGAGCGCCAGCATCCTGGTAATCCTGCATAATCGCGACCCAGGTTGGCGACTGCACTGGATAGCGCTGCGTGATTTCGTAGAGTGGATCACTCGGATCGCTGAGAGAAACAGGCGCACTAGGTTCGTCCCAAATACTGCGGGTTTCCCATCCCCATCGGTAGGGCACCTCCCCAAGCGCTAGGATATCGCCTAGTTCGGTGCCGTCGATTGTGATGGTTGCATGGACAGTGAGCTGATCGAACTGGATACCAGTAATGCGATCGCCCGAGCGTAAGACTTCTCTTGGACGTTGCCCAGAAATCCAGCTCAAATTGGGCAAGGTATCCACCCAGTCGGCAAAGATCTGCGCGCCGATGGCTGGATTGTAGGTAAAGAAGCTGACCCAGCCGTTGCCTAATCCGCCAGGATGCCGACAGCGCAGCTCTTGTAAGAATGCTCCCCAAATCCCAGTCTGAAAGGCTTCTAGCTCATTGCCATCGGGAGCGCAAACCCCGGCTGACGTTAGCATGCCACCTAGCCACGGTAGCTCTGAAACCAGCACAACCCGCAGCCCACTTTGCTGACCACGTCTCGCCGCCTGAATCGCTGCGGCTGTGCCGCCTGTGCCACCACCGACGACCAGAACATCTGCGCTAATCGTGTCCATTTTTTACGCACTGAAAGCCTACAGGTTGCAAGCTTACAGATAAGGGGTCACATCTTCACCGGCTTCATCGGCTAGGTACGTCAGCGCCCTGAACCTTAAGCCTACTAGCTGCTCGTAAAGAGGGTTGATTTTGCACATAGGCGGAATGCGAACGACTTTGTCGCCAAAGAGTTTGACATCTCGCTCAAAGGGGCACTGCGACGGTACGAGCTTACAGACAAACTTGGCTAGGTGGGGGTCTTCTACGCTGAACTCATCTAGCCACTCACGAACGGGCTTGAGAGGTTTGGCGCTACTGACCTTTTTCTTCAGCGCGCTAGCAGCTTTACTACTGAGGCTGCCTTTGGATTTGTCGGAAGCTGACTCGTCAATGGTCGGATCGCTAAGCTTGTGCAGCGTAGACTGCAAAGAGGTGAGAATGCCCTCGTCTAGGTCGAGGGCACGGGCAAACGCCACAATCTGGTCATTCTCAGCTTCGGAGTAGACCCCGTCAGCCAGAGAGACCATGACGGCCATTCTCAAAAAGTTTTGAGCAGCGGCGCTGTCTAGATGAAGCGCCTCGGCCAGCTCTTGGGGCTCGATGGGGTCTAGGGTATCGAAATTAACGTTAGGTACAAATTCAGAGGTTACCATCGTGTGAATAGCACTCTTTTCTTCTTCGTCAAAATGACCATCTGCCCAGGCAATGGTGAGTAGTCCGCGCAGCCATACCTGGATTTGAGACTGCGTGTAGGGGGAGTTCTGAATAGCTGAGGTCATGGTGTTCTCTATTGCGTTCTTTTCTGTGGCGTTCTCTAAAGAGTGGTATGCAGCAACCTATGGTTCAAATTATTCAGATTCAAGGTATCTAATCTGGTTAATTAATTCCAGTTATCTTTCAGTAGATTTTGTCATCTTTCGGCGGATTCTCGCCATTGCGATCCGGTTTTGCCTGTGGCTACCCAAAGTAGCGATCGCGCCCCGTCTCGAACATCTCGGACGATAGTTTCTGGACGCTGAGGCGGTCGCTCGGTAGGAATCTCGATCGACTTAAAAGCGATGCTGCGACTGCCTAAGACAATCTGCGCGACGATGCTAGCTCTACGCATATGGTAGTCAGAGGTAATTAGATACACTTCATGAATATTTTGGGCTTCTAGCTCGTCTACGAGGGTCGTGAAATTGGTGACGGTATCGACGGCTTGGTAGTCTAGGTGCCATTGCTCAGACGGAATCTCGGCTTCGTCAAAAACCCACTGGGCATATTCTGGATTGCTGCCAGATGAGATCCATATCTCTACGGCGGGGTGAGCTTTAGCAAATTGAGCGGCAAAGCGTTCTCGCTCGGGGGCTCCGCCTAGGACTAGGGCAACAGAAGGGGTGAGGAACTGCTGCTGGTAGCGAGAGTAGGCGCAAAAGAGGGCGATCGCACTTACACCTAGCACGCTTGTCCACATCAAAGCTAGCAGTGAACCCGAAAGCCTACCTGTTCTTCCACTGCCAGGTTCCCCCTTAGTTCGACTGCTCGTTCGGCTGCGTAACTGGCTGCTCGACTGGCCACTCGACTGGCCACTCAACCGTGCTTTTCGTTTACCCTTCTCTCGCAGCGCTCGTGTGATTGCTTTTTTGGTGTACATAAGCTAGAAACGCAAGTGGAGCAACTTTATATAGAGAAGATGCGGAAGAACTCGTTTAAAGACGCCCAGAGACATGGAGTATTGGATGCAGTCGGTCTCGACTGATAGCAGGCATATGAGGTTGCGTTGATCCACATAATATTACGCGAGTCAAACTCTAATCATGAAAAAGCGACAGGAATTGATTAGAATTGCCTGTCGCCCTTGTCATAAAAGCAGCGTAGCAGTCAACAGAACACGGCTTCTGCTTGGATTTTTTCCCGTTTTCGGTACGGTACTAAACCTCTACCATGTGCTGCGAGAAGGTATTAGAGGTATCTTCACCTGCTTTCACGCCTGATAGCATTTCACGCAGGCTCTCGCCTTCGATGACCTCTTCTTCTAGCAACTGCTGAGAGATGGTCTCTAACAACTCTCGGTTGTCTTTCAAGATCCGCAAGGCTCGCTGATGAGCAGCTTCGACGATACTTTTGACTTCTTCATCAATGGCCTTAGCGGTCTCGTCACTGACTAAGCGGCGAGCGTTGGGTGCTGTGCCATTGTCTAGAAAGTTGTTTTGCTTGCTGCGATCGTAGGCAAGTGGACCTAGCACTTGGCTCATACCGTAGCTGGTGACCATCTGCTCGGCGACATCGGTGGCTCGTTGCAGGTCATTAGCCGCACCCGTTGTAATTGAGCCAAAGACGACTTCTTCCGCAGAGCGACCGCCTAGCATAGTGGCGATTTGGCCCTTAAGCTCGGCTTCATCTCGCAAGAAACGATCTTCAGTCGGTAGCTGCAGCGTGTAGCCCAGTGCAGCCATCCCTCTAGGTACAATAGAGATCTTTTCTACCTGATCCGATCCAGGCATGGCCGCCCCTACTAGGGCATGACCTACTTCGTGATAGGCGACGATCTCTTTTTCTTTGTCGTTTAGCACGCGGCTACGCTTTTCGAGCCCAGCAACGACACGTTCGATGGCTTCAGCAAAGTCTGCTTGCACGACGGCTTCTCGGTGGTTACGAGCGGCCAGTAGGGCTGCTTCGTTGACAAGGTTAGCTAGATCGGCACCGGCAAATCCTGGCGTACGAGTGGCGATCGCATTCAAATCCACCTCATCCGATAGCTTTACTTCTTGAGCGTGGATATCTAGAATTGCCTGCCGCCCTTTCAAATCAGGCCGATCGACTAGCACCTGCCGATCAAATCGACCGGGCCTGAGCAAGGCTGGAT
Organism: cf. Phormidesmis sp. LEGE 11477; assembly: GCF_015207105.1. GTDB lineage: Bacteria > Cyanobacteriota > Cyanobacteriia > Phormidesmidales > Phormidesmidaceae > Phormidesmis. Next base: position 15,822 of record NZ_JADEXO010000023.1, on the reverse strand, counting down.
CGAGCGTTTCTGGGCGGTTGGTGGCCCCCAACACAATAATGGTCGAGTCAGCGCCGCCAAAGCCATCCATTTCGGCCAGTAGCTGGTTGAGCGTCTGCTCACGCTCGTCATTACCGCCGTAGAAGCCACCAGAGGCACGAGACTTACCGATGGCGTCAAGCTCGTCGATAAATACGATGCAAGGGGCTTGCTTTTTGGCCTGCTCGAACAAGTCACGAACCCGAGAAGAGCCGACGCCGACGAACATCTCGATAAATTCGGAGCCAGAAATGCTAAAGAAAGGCACGCCTGCTTCACCCGCAACGGCTTTGGCCAGCAGCGTTTTCCCTGTTCCTGGCGGACCAACCAACAGGACGCCTTTTGGAATGCGCGCCCCTAGGTCAGTGAAGCGCTTGGAGTTTTTCAAAAAGTCTACGATTTCGACTAGCTCAGTTTTGGCTTCATCGACACCTGCTACATCAGTAAAGGTGGTTTTGGTATCTTCATCTTCGACATAGATTTTGGCTTTGCTTTTGCCAATTGAGAACATGCCGCCTTGACCCCCTTGACTACGCCTAAGAAAGATGCTCCAAATACCTACGAAGATCAAAGGAGGAATGACCCAGCTCAACAGGTTGCTGAACCACTGATTGCTGTTGGGCGGAGTAGCCGAAAACTCTACGCCATTTTCCTGTAATAGCGTCGGCAGATTTAGATCAAAGACAGGGTTGGTGGTATATATCGGCCCTTCCTCTTCTAGCTGATAGCTAATTACCTTGTCACCGACTGAGGCGCTAGCGACCTGATGATTAGTGACTTGACCGATGAAAGTACTGTAGGGCACTTTTTCAGCTGCTTGACCAAACGATGGCGGTAAAAAAGTGCTGATGAGTAGCACGCCGCTGAGGATCAAAAATATCCAGTTGGTCGCTTTTTTCTGAGGTGGTCGCTTATCCTTTACGGGCATAGCATTGCTCTCTTATCTCTTTTGGATACGTCTTTTTTGATACAAATATCGTAACAAGGGCGACGAATTGGGGTGATCTATCCGATGGGGTGATTGCCGTAATCGGCATAAGTGCCTGTTACCCAACTGTGTCAGCAACTTAACTGGCAAACGCTAATCAACACAATATTGACCTGTTTGTTCAGTTCAGCTTGAAATCTTCCTGTTTAGGCAGGACAGACAAGAAGGTGACATGTAATGCTCGTAAATAAGCTGGTTAGCTATCGATAATACCTAGATAGCTAGCGCTACCAATCAGCCTGGTTGAGGAGATTTTTATGAGACGTATTCACAGCGCTTTTAGCAATATTTTTGGCACGAGTTTAGCTGTAGGTGCGATCGCCAGCATATTGCTCGTCTCCTCAGCGCCGTTTCAAGCTGGCCACTCACCGCTTCAGCCTGCTGCGCCAGCAGAAGCCACTGCGAGTAAGTCTTTACCGATTGCACATTTAATCGGCATCGCTCAGTTTGTTAAAAATCCGACCGATTATAGACTCGCGTATGGAGACCAGCTGGCTCAAGTGATCGGCGCGTCTTTGGAAGGCGATCGCATGACAATCTCCTATAAGTATCTAGATGCAAACCTGGATGCAAACGCTGTCAAAATAGGAGAGTTAGTTGGCAAGCTTGATAGCGAAGGCATCTTTAAAGGCGTCTTTCAAGTCCAACACAAATCAGATGGCGTCAAAGCAAACGCTGCCTTTGCCTTTCATGCTGATGGCACAGCCAAGGCAATCGATAGCGAGACAGCAGCTCGTATCCTGCTGTAGCCTTCTATAGCCTGTTCCCTTTAGAGAGAACAGGCTGCCCTGAAGCGCCATCAGGTAAACATATATACCGGCATACCAAGATGGGCTTACCCAGCTAACAGAGCCTCTTTCTCAATTTTCTCTTCGTCTTCTTTGGCAAGTATTCGACCCTCGTCTTCAAATCCTTTGATCTCATTGAAGTTGAGATAGCGATACACCTCGCCTTCAAACGGTTTAATCTTGCTAGCTACCACTTCTAGATACTGATCGAGATCGGGAATCTTGCCTATCAACGCGCAGGCGGCGGCAAGTTCAGCGGAGCCTAAATAAACCTGAGCCCCTTTGCCCATTCTGTTGTTGAAATTGCGGGTAGAAGTAGAGAAGACCGTAACGCCATCTTCAACGCGGGCCTGGTTGCCCATACATAAAGAGCAGCCGGGCATTTCGGTGCGAGCGCCTGAGGCGGCAAAGGTGCCGTAGTAGCCTTCTTTACGAAGCTGCTGCTCGTCCATACGGGTAGGCGGACAAATCCACAGACGACCTTTGACGACACCTTCGTTCTCTAGCACTTTGGCGGCGGCGCGGTAGTGGCCGATATTAGTCATACAAGAGCCGATGAAGACCTCGTCGATTTTGTCGCCAACCACGTCAGAGAGCGTTTTCACGTTGTCAGGATCGTTGGGCGCAGCGACAATAGGCTCTTTTAACTCGTTAAGGTCGATTTCGATTACTTCTGCATAGTCAGCGTCTTCGTCCGCGCTCATCAGGGTTGGATTTTCTAACCACTTTTCCATTTCAGCAATGCGACGGGCGAGCGTTCTTTCGTCGTGGTAGCCGCGCGCAATCATGTTCTTCATCAAAGAGACGTTCGAGCGCAGATATTCGGCGGTGGTTTCTTCACTGAGTTTGATAGTGCAGCCAGCACATGAGCGTTCAGCGGAGGCGTCGGTGAGTTCAAAAGCCTGTTCTAGTTTGAGATTAGGCAGTCCTTCCATCTCTAGAATGCGACCTGAAAACACATTTTTCTTATTCTCTTTTTCTACGGTTAAGAGACCTTTTTGAATGGCAACTAGGGGAATCGCGTTGACCACATCTCTAAGTGTAATACCAGGCTGTAGCTCTCCTTTGAACCGAACTAGAACAGATTCAGGCATGTCCAAAGGCATCGCCCCAATCGCGGCAGCGAATGCCACGAGCCCTGAACCCGCAGGAAAGGAAATTCCAAGCGGGAAGCGAGTATGTGAATCTCCGCCTGTCCCTACAGTGTCGGGTAATAGCATCCTATTGAGCCAGGAGTGGATAATGCCATCGCCTGGCTCTAGCGCCACGCCGCCACGCGAGGCGAAGAAGTCGGGCAGCGTCGCGTGAGTTTGAACGTCTACAGGCTTAGGATAGGCGGCGGTGTGACAGAAGGTTTGGAGGACGAGGCCAGCGCTGAAGCCCAGGCAGGCAAGCTCTTTCATCTCGTCGCGGGTCATGGGGCCGGTGGTGTCTTGCGAGCCGACGGTGGTCATCAGCGGTTCACAAGAGGTGCCGGGCCGGACGCCGGGGAGACCACAGGCTTTGCCGACCATTTTCTGGGCGAGGGTGAAGCCTTTGCCAGTATCAACTGGTGCGGAGGGCCGTACGAATACGTCTGAAGGTTCTAAACCTAACGCGATTCGGGTTTTGTCTGTCAGGGAACGACCGATAATTAAAGGAATACGACCGCCAGCACGAACTTCGTCAAGGATAGTTTCTGGGGTAAGGCTGAAGGTGGAAACAACATCGCCTGTCTCATTGGTGATTTTGCCTTGGTAGGGATGAATGGTGAGCACATCGCCTGTGTTCATTTTGGACACATCGCATTCGATCGGCAGAGCACCGGAGTCTTCGGCGGTGTTGAAGAAGATGGGCGCGATCTTGTTACCAAGGATGAAGCCGCCTGTGCGCTTGTTGGGTACAAAGGGAATATCTGCGCCGATGTGCCAGATGACGGAGTTCATGGCCGATTTGCGCGAAGATCCGGTGCCGACGACATCGCCGACGTAGGCGATCGCATGCCCTTTTTCTTTCAGTTCAGCTAGCGTCCCTAGCGGATCGTCCATCTTGGACTCTAGCATCACCTGAGCATGTAGCGGAATATCAGGTCTGGTGGTCGCGTGTGGCGCTGGTGAAAGATCGTCAGTGTTGGTTTCGCCCGGCACCTTGAAGACGGTGACGGTAATAGTCTCTGCAACTTTGGGCTTGTTGGTGAACCATTCGGCAGCCGCCCAAGACTCTACTACCTGCTTGGCGAAGCGGTTGGCTCTAGACAGTTCGAGAACGTCGTTGAAGGCGTCATACACCAGCAGCGTTTTCTTCAGAGCGTCTGCAGCGAGCTGAGCCATCTCGTCTCGATCGTCTTTTAGCAGCGCAATTAGGGAAGCCACATTATAGCCACCGAGCATGGTCCCTAGGATCTCGACAGCTTTTTTCGGTGAGATCAGCGGACTGGTGGTTTCGCCTTGGGCAATAGCCGTCAGAAAAGACGCTTTGACATAGGAGGCGGGATCGACGCCAGGCGCGATGCGATCACACAAAAGCATCATCAAAAAGTCTTCTTCACCGGCAGGCGGCGCTTTAAGCAGTTCGCAAAGTGCCGAGGTCTGGTCTGCATCTAACGGTAAGGGCGGTACGTTTAGAGCAGCGCGTTCTTCAACATGTTTGCGATAAGACTCGAGCATTAGGTCACTCACCTTCTTTGGTATACGAAATAAAGCAGTTAAGGGTAGCAGCAAACACTATACTCCCACCCTTAACTAAGGTTAATGTTACGACATTCGTTCCTGTAGATGAAGGTGTGGATGACGCTAATGAAGGAATGTCATCGATTGCCGATGATATTATCCTTTCTCAGTCGCGCCTGCTAATCTCTCATCCTTCGGCGATAGCGAGCTTGGCGCTGGCGTTTGCTGCTTTGCTGTCTGCATTTTGCCATGGTGCCTCTCCACAAGATGGAAAAAGGAATCGCGATTACGCCTGCTATAACCAGCAGAAATACGCCTGAGAGCCAGTCATTAGGCAGCGTTCCAGCCGATCTCATATAGGCGATAACGACGATTGCATATACTGCCTGCATTCCAAAAATGAACAGCCATCCAAGGATGAGCATCGGCCAAGGTAAGCTACCGGCAGACAGACTGCGGTAGGCTCTGCCTTCGAGCGCTATCTGCTCCATCGGCGTGTAGCCCTTAGGTGCTTTATCGACGCTGACAGGAAGCTGCGCCGGAACTTCTGTCACGGTTGGAAGGGAACTGTCAGGACGGTCTGGAAAAAAACGAGCAAATTCGTTGTCGTTCACAGTAGATATCTGACCTACTTTAAGTGTCATTGATGCAATATGACATCACTGTAAACTAACGAATTACGGAAACCATATCCCCCCACCAGGTACTTTTTCCGTATGCTCTTTCTACATATTTTCCACGTTCGTAGCTTGTCGATAGTATCTGCTACTCACAAAGTAGAGCTGCTAAAAGAAAGCGATCACAAAGTGCAACAAAGTGCAATGCCGCTAGCTAGTTCATAAACTAGTCCATAAAACACTCATAGGCTGAAAACACGGCTCTATATACTTGCCAAGCTGCTAAAGAACGACGACGACGTAGAAAGTAAAACCGAGTCATTATGAGATCCTACTGCACACAACTTCTGCATATTCTCACGTAATGTCTCATCTATTTATGCATGCCTTATCTATTTTATGCATGGCGACTTATGTATAGCACCTTATGCATAGCAGCTTACGTTCAGTGGTCGTGCGGCGATGAGGTGAGCTTGATCTGCGCTTCCACACATAATTCCCTACACTAGGAGACAATTCATCTCCATGCCTTCTCATGCTGTTAGAAACTGCTCAAAGAAATAAGCTCGACGCCTCAAATGATTCTCTATTCTACGCGCAGCCGAGATTCGTAACCCATGTGGACGAAGGATTCATTGCTCAGTTGACTAAGCTATATCGCGATCGCATTCCCCCAGACAGCCGCGTTTTTGACATGATGAGTAGCTGGGTCTCGCATCTGCCAAGCGATGTTAACTATGCCCACGTAGAAGGCCATGGTCTTAATGCTGAAGAGCTGGCTCGGAACCGGCAGCTTGACCATTACTTTGTGCAAAACCTGAATGAGGATCAAACCCTACCTTTGGAAGATTGTTCTTTTGATGCAGTGATCAATACTGTTTCCGTTCAATATATTCAGTATCCTGAACAGATCTTCGCAGAAATCTACAGAGTATTGAAGCCTGGTGGAATTGCGATTTTCAGTTTCTCTAATCGAATGTTCTATCAAAAGGCGATCGCGCTTTGGCGAGATGGCAGCGAAGCGAGTAGGGTTGAGCTAGTAAAGCGCTACTTCGATACTGTTCCTGGCTTTGGCAATATCGAAACTGTGATCAACAAATCAGAAGCGCCCGCAGTCTTGCAGATGATGGGACTAGGGGGCGGCGATCCCTTCTATGCGGTAATCGCTGAGAAGATGCAGCCTCTGCTGTAGTCGCGTTGTGTAGTCAGGCCAAGATCATAGTCAGGTCAAAATATGATCAGGTTAAAATCAATGACTCCATTTGTTCTTGGAGATCTTTGGTCAGCGATGCGATCGCCTGTCGTCTCTTAGCCTTGTAGTCAGCAAATAGAGGGCCAATTGCAATCGGTTCGCCGACGGTTGCGATCGCTCGCTGTGGCCCTAGCTGCAGTCCAGTCACGGGCTGCCGATGCTGATCATTCTTGATCTTCTCCACCATGTCTCGCAGCAGCAAAGCCGTCTCTGCAAACCGATCGGCACTGGGGTTCTCTTTGACATAGTGACCCGTAACAGCTACAAAGCTTTCGACTAGGCGCATATGCCACAGGCGAAAGTCGGCCTCCTCTGCCACGCGATCGGCAAGTCCTCGATCCACAGGTGAAAGTTTTTCTGTGTCATCTCGAAAGATACGATCCCAGCCAGCCTGCTCTAGCTTGCGACAGCGATCGATCGTCGATCCTTTGGGTCTGAGCCTAAAGTATTGCTCGGCTACTTTGAGCGCTTCATCAATGAGCGATCGCAGCCGCACTGCCAGCAAATCATTCGCATCCATCGGCTCATCTGTGCGTCCAGCCAACTCATCCGCCGCCTTAAACGTCACCCCATAGAATTTCTGATAATAGCCCTCCATTAGCGTTAGCAAATGAGACGCTAATTGATAGAGCCGTCCATACAAATCTAATCCGCTCTCCGTATCCAGGCCGCTTTCCGCCTCTAGCCGAGTCATCATCGACTCTAGCTCCTGCCAAGGCGCTTCGATATAGCGATACTGAATGCCCAGCGGCAAAATCACCACATTCGCATCCCGTTCTTGTGCGATCAAATCCTCTTGACACCAAAAGGCTAGCTGAGCAATGCCTGGCTCTAGCGGACTGACAATCTCGTTATGTCCGTTATTTCCACCCTCCGGGGCTGCGGCCAAAGGAAACTGACCATTGGCAAACAGATCTCGCGCAGTCTTCAGCGCCTGCAAATCCAGCTTCCCTCGCTGAATCGGCACCCCACCTAGCCGGGAAAACAGCCAGCTCAGATAGCCACCGGCCCATAGTGGAATGCCGCGATCGTAGATAAAGTGTGAGTGCGTCGTGCCTAAAGACAGTCCCATCTGCCTAGCCGTCTGGGGCAAATCTCGCCAAAGCAGATGACTCAGCACATAGGGATCGGTCGGATTCGGATGGCGAAAAGCCAGCAAGAACCGAGTTTTTCCTAGCTCAAACTCGTGATAGAGCTTCGCCAAAGCCTCTACGTTGCGCGACTCTACTTCCACCAAATTTGTTTGCCAGTTAGTCCATAGAGGCATCAATGGCCCCATCGCCCGTCGCATTAGCGGACTGTAGTTGGGCGGAATAAAATCGAGAGCAGGCTGAGCGCGACGGATTACAGAAGCCATTAAGACGAGTCAAAAAGAACAGAACAAAGAAAAAGTAAAGTGAAGATAGTCAAGACTTTATATCAGCTTGCCCTGTTTAGTCGCCCACCTTCAGACGTTTTGCGAGCCGGGTGGCTAGATTGTCCTATCCATCGACACAGCACCGACTCAGCACCGACTCAGCACCGTCGCCTAGTTCATTGCTTCTGGGTAGGCGCGGACAATCTCATCAAATTCACGATCGATCTCTTCCACGGGCCGCTGGCTGTGGCGCAAGGAAATATCTAGCAATCGCAGTCGTTCGATACACAGTCGACTGCGCGTCATCTTGTCATTACTCTGGTGCTTGAATCCCTCAGCTAGGGTCGTCACAAAGCCAAAAAATGCTGCAATTCCACAAGATAGCTGCCATCCCTGCGTGCCAGCACCTATAACTGGGCCTCGGGCCGCCGCCAAAGTTGTAATCAACGTAGTCGAAGCCGCGCTCACAATCGAGGTCATGAACAAGACGGAGTTTAGCCGCGTAATTGCTCGGGTCATATTGACCGAATGGTCGAGGCTCTTGGCAATATTTTGAACAATGCGCTCAGGGATATCGGCTCTTGGCTCCATAACTGAAAGCTCCTTACTACCGTCTCTACTAACAGGGGTCTACTCTAGTTTTCTCTGGCTACGCACGTTGATATTGCATACCTGGTAGCTGAATCACCAACCCCGACAACTCTAATTGAAATAGCGCACTGAGCACAGCGCCCGTCTCAATTTGGGTTTGCTGAACGATATGGTCAAATACGATCGGCTCGATCGGCACCGCGTCTAACACGCTCGCAAGCATTGGCGTTAGTGCGGAGATAGCTTCTGAGATAGCTTTCTCTGAATCGATTGAATCCACTCCCGGCCCCCTCGACGGTTCTAAGTCTTCTAGACTTTTTCGAGCGGTGTCTTCTAGGCCGACTTTTTCGAGAAGGGTAGATTCAGAAGTGTCTGACTGACTAAACTCTGTGCGATTGGGAACTGCTGGTAAATCCACCATTGGAAGGCTTTCTAACGCCTCTATCAAGAATTGCTCGCCCAAGATAATTTGTCCGCCTTCGGCGATGAGGCGCAAACAGCCTTCTCCTTGCTCATTGTCTAGCGCACTGGGCAGCGCATACACCTCCCGGCAATAGTCGTTCGCTAATCTAGCCGTAATCAGTGCCCCCGATCGCGCTGGCGCTTCTGTGACTAGGATGGCTCGGCTCAGTCCAGCAATAATTCGATTCCGCTGCGGGAAATGCGTTTTATCTGGCCCAGTGCCATCTGGATATTCACTCACGACTAAACCGTTTGCGACCACCTGCTGATACAGACTTTGGTTGCGAGCCGGGTACACCACATCTACGCCCGTGCCGACTACCGCTACTGTCAATCCCTGATGGGACAAACAGCCTGTATGCGCTTCGGTATCGATGCCCGCCGCTAGCCCCGAAATAATCACCGCTCCTTTTTGTGATAGCCGCTGACTGAGCCGCTGTGTCCACCGCTTGCCATAGGCAGAAGGTCGGCGCGTTCCCACCATGCCTACGGTCAGCATATTCGGATCTCTCAGCCGCAGATTGCCGCGATAGTAAAGTACGGGCGGCGGATCGTTGATCGCAAACAGCAGCGCCGGATAGTCCGCATCCGCCGGCGTCCAAAAAGCCTGATTCTTTTTTTCGTGCTCAGCTAGTAACCGTTCAGGATTTAGTTGCGATCGCATGCCTACAATCCGCTCAGCGCTCAACAGCCCAATGCCATCAACTGTCAGTAGTTCGTCTGCTGCTGCTTGCCAGGCCAGCTCTAGCGCGCCAAAATGCTCCCACAGCCGCTTAATCGTCACCGGACCTACGTGCTTAATCTGCGACCACGCCAGCCAATACGCTCTTTCTGTCGCCACACGCTTTCTCCAGTCACATTACGCCTTAGAGTGCCCGTCGCATATTCAGTGACACGCTCCCCAAGCTTGAGTGCCGATCAGCCAAAGCTTCCTATCCCCCACGAGGGCATAGCACTTTATTCAGGCATTTGATAATTTTCTAGGAGTCAACACCCTTGCCAAAGCTGTGTTTCTGAGACTTCTGGCAGCTCAGCAGTTTTCTAGAGAGCTGGGTGTAAAACTTCAACTGCAGTGAAAATTATGTCGAATCGTCTCCCTCGCCTGACGCTAATTTCCTCTGCTTCACCGCTGGCTGAACTGCCTAACGCCCTCAGAAAAATTCGAGACCAGAATGGCAATTGCCTAGAGGTTTGGCCATTTTTCACGCATCAACTGCAAGAGCCAACTCTGCTGCCTGAAACGTTTTTGAGTCAGATTCGTCAATCCGATGCCGTTCTGTTCGATCTGCGAGGCAATCCAGATCGAGCCGTGTCTCTGGTGCAGCAGGCTTTGGTAGAAACGAGCGGAGAAGACATTGCCTTTATTCCCGTTTTTGGCGGCGGGCCGAGCATCCTAGCGCTAACTCGTATGGGAGATTTTTCCATGGCGGGTATGGTGGCAGGCCGTTCTACGGGCCACTCTACAAAGAAGGCTACTGAGAAAAGTAACGATACTAAGAAAGAGACTGAGCCGGATCGTCCTTCTGTCTCTGGTGCCAACAATTCTGCTGCTAGCAATTCTGCTACTAAGCGGCGAGAAACTGATGGCTCTAGTGGGACAGACTATCGCCAGCTCAAGCAGGCAGGACAGGGGATTGAGCGGATGGCGAGTAATCTGCCGCCTCATTTGCAGCGTCATGCCAAAAATTGGGCCACCTGCATGCAGTACTGGACTAACTCTGGCGCAGATAACCTAGCTAATCTATTTCGTTTTGTTGCTCGTGAATACGGCGGACTTGCGATTGAAGTCGATGAACCAGCGATCTATCCCAATTTTGGATTTTTAGACTGGCATACCCGAGAGCGCTACGCTAGCTATTCTGACTATGTAGAGGCTCATCCGCTTAACCCAGCGCGTCCCACAGTCGCCTTGCTGGTATACGGTGAAACTAGTTTGGCAGCAAATCTCAGCGGTGGTCAGGAGCTATTTGAGGAGCTGGCAAAGGCCGCAAATGTGCTGCCCTTTTTTGCCGATGGCATCGGCACGGCTGACGCAATTGAGCAACATTTCATTCAAAACGATCAGCCGATTTGCGATGCTATCGTTTCTATGCTGTGGTTTCGGTTAGATGGTGGGCCGCTCGGCGGGGATGGCGAAAAGACAGTACAGCTTCTAAAGCGCTTAGATGTGCCTTATTACGTGGCCATCACTTCAAACAACCGCGAAGTGGCGCTGTGGGAACAGAGCTTGGAGGGTCTGCCGCCTGTAGAAACGCTGGCAACAGTTGCTTTCCCCGAACTAGATGGCGCGATTGATCCGGTTCTAGTGTATGGCCTGGCCGGATCGGACGCGGCGGCTGGGCAAATTACCACACCGGTAAAAGGACGAGGGCGGCGACTAGCGGGGCGAATTCTTAAGCGCATTGCCCTCAAGCACAAGACGAATGCTGAGAAGCGAGTAGCCGTTGTTATTTTCAACTACCCACCTAGCGAAGGCACCCTGGGCTCAGCATCGTTTTTGGATGTGTTTGCTTCTGTCGAACGTACGCTGCTGGCTTTACAGGAAGAGGGCTATGCGGTGACGCCGCCAGCCCCTGAAACGCTTAAAAAGATGTTTTTAGAGCGGGGGCTACTGCACAACGGAGAGTTTACGTCTACCCAGGTAAGTGCCAAGCATGCTATCCGGGTACCGTTGCAGCATTATTTAAGCTGGTATGCCCAACTACCCGAATCACTGCGTCAATCCACTGAGGCCATATTTGGCGAGCCGCCTGGTGATTTGATGGTGAATGGCGAAGATATTTTGATTGCTGGGATTGAGTTTGGCAACGTAGTGGTGGCTGTACAGCCCTCGCGCGGGATTCATGAAGATCCCAGCAAAATTCACCACGACGACACGTTGCCTGCCCATCATCAGTACTATGCCTTCTACCGCTGGCTAGAAGCCTCGAACGGGTGGCAGGCCGATGCGGTGGTGCATGTGGGCACGCATGGCACGTTTGAGTTTCTGCCGGGTAAACAGGTGGCATTGGGCGCAGATTCCGCGCCCGATGCCATGCTAGGCAATCTGCCTAATTTGTACCTCTATCATGTGATGAATGTCTCTGAGGGCACGATTGCTAAACGGCGCAGCTATGCTCAGCTCATTAGCTATGCTTCTCCGACGTTCGCGCCAGCCGGATTGTACGAACATCTGAGTCAGCTAGAAGATGCGATCACGGAGTATGACGAACAGCGGGCGGTGAGTGTGCCGCGCTGCTGGAGCATTCTCAAGCAGGTTTTGGCGCTGTGTGACCAGCATGATGTGCCATTGGATCTGTCGGATGAGTTGAAACAGCCGCTTCATCAGGGAGACATGCCGGGCGAGGCCGCTGCTTTAGAGACTGCCGCTGCTTTGGAACCTTATGAGGCGGCGCTAGAACAGTTGCATATCGATCTATTCGATTTAAAACGGGTCGCGATTCCCCTGGGGCTGCATACCTTCGGTCAGCGCCTGTCGGGAGAGGGGCTGGTTGATTATCTAAATTTGGTCGCTCGCTACGATCGCCCCGAGTCTCCTTCTTTGCCGCGCCTTTTGGCTCAGCGGCAGGGATGGAGTTATGACCAACTGCTAGATGAAGCAGACGCCCAGGTTGAAGCGCTGGCCGATGAAAGCCGTGCCCTCATTACTCAACTGGTTAATGGCTCCACGCGAGAGAGATTGGCGATCACAGCCACAGATTTGTCCCCAGCCCTAACCTACCTAAATTCGGTGCTCTCTCAGATAGAGGCCACTCAAGAGATGAATAGTTTGCTCCACGCGCTTGATGGAGGCTATGTGGAGCCAGGTCTGGGCGGTGATCCGGTGCGATCGCCTTTTACCTATCCCACCGGACGCAACACCTATCAGTTCGACCCGACCAAGCTACCGACCGATAGCGCCTATGAGCGGGGCGCACAAATTGCCGAAGAAACACTAGATCGCTACGTGGCAGAAAAAGGCACTTATCCCGATGCCGTAGGCGTTATTCTCTGGGGCTTTGAAACCTGCAAAACCTATGGCGAAACTATTGGTCAGGTGCTGCGCTATATCGGGGTGCGCGTAGAGCGAGGGCAGGGCTACTTTATGAAGCCAGTGGTGATTCCGCTCGCAGAACTGGGCCGCCCGCGAGTGGATGTCACCGTGAATATCTGCGGGTTCTTTCGCGATCTGTTTCCTAACCTGGTGCGGCTAATTGACCTCGCCTTTCAGACCGTGGCCAAACTGGATGAACCTTTAGAAATGAATGCGGTACGCCGTCATGCCGAGGCGCTTTTGCCTCAGCTAGCGCCAGAGTTAGAGTCTCCGATGGCGAGCAGCATTGAAAACCAACAGCTGGCGGCGGCTCGCATCTTTGGTCCCCCACCTGGAGAGTACGGCAACGGCCTGAGTACCTTGATCGAAACGGCTGCCTGGGAAGACGAGTCGGATCTTGGTCGGCTGTTTATTCAGCGCACTCAATACGTCTATGGCGATCGCATCGCTGGTTACGAGTCACAGCAGGCGTTTGAATCCGCCCTAGGCAGAACCCAGGTTGTCACTCAGGTGCGCGACTCTCACGAGTTTGAAGTCACCGATATAGACCACTATTACGAGTTTTTCGGCGGTATGGCCCAAGCGGCCACCTTGATCAGCGGCGATCGCCCTGACGTGCTGATTGCCGACACCACCCAAGAGCGCATCCAGGTCAAAACCATTCAAGCGGCAGTTCGCCAAGGCGTGACCAGTCGGCTGCTCAATCCCAAATGGATCGACGCCATGCTAGAGCACGACCACAAAGGAGCCCAAGGCATCGCCGATCGGCTGGAGTATTTGGTGGGTTTAGAAGCAACTACCCGCAGCGTCGGTGCCGCCACCTGGCGCAAGGTCGCGCAGCGATTTGTGTTTGACCCGGCTATGCGCGATCGCCTGCGGCAAAACAATCCCTACGCCACTGCCGAAATTGTGCAAAAGCTAGGCGAAGCCGAACATCGCGGCTACTGGCAGCCCACCGCCACCGAACGACAGCAGCTAGAGGAGGGTTATCACGACATAGAACAACAGATTGAATTTGCCCAGATGTAGCCAAAACCCCTGGGGCATAGCCTACTACGCCCGCAACAAAATGCTTAGCAAAGACGATACATTATTCAAACACACCTTTTATCCAAGGAACACAAAATGGCAGCAGAATTCAAGCACGTTATGCTGATGGTCAAAAATGTGAAGGCCACGGTGAAGTTCTATAGCGAAGGTCTTGGCCTAGAGGTCAAAATGGTCAGCCCTGGCTGGGCCGAACTAGATGCAAATGGCACTACCATTGCCATGCATGCAGCTTCTGAAAGTGATACGGGCAGCTCTCCTATTTTGAGCTTTCATGTCGATGATGTTCATGCGGTTGTTTCTTCACTAGAAGCGTTGGGGGCCTCGATGGAAGGAGAGATTCGCGAACCTTCCTTTGGTAAGGTGGCGGCGATGCGATCACCAGATGGACATCTTCTCAGTCTGTTGCAACCTGCAAAAGAGCCAGCCGCAGCAGGAAGCGGACACTAAAAAGGTGCTAATTGAGAGAGCTGAATGGATATATTTATGTTGTGAGAATAAGCCGTATATAAGTCTCGAATAACCAGTACCGAGACTATGAATCGGTACTGGGACCGAGATCAGTCACTATCCTTTAATCGGGTTTCTTATTAGCTGCCTAGATGCCGAATGACTTTTCTTATGTTATCTAGCCTTCCACCTTTTGTTTCCTGATTAGAAAACGAGATTATTTTCGAGCATTGTGAGCTATTCTTCAGAAACGAAGTACGAAGAATTCATACTATCTGCTTTACTGTGTCGTCAGACTGTACCGTAGCAGAAAAGTTTCAGCTATTCGATAGCTTTGATGGTGACATTACCACCTTCTACTGCTCGAATGTGCAGCTCGTAGCCGTACAACAAACTCATCCCGACTAACGGGTCTGTTTCCGCTTCATTCACGGGTATATTCCGATACTGGCCGTCCCAGATGATAGTAGCAGCATAAACTTCAAAAGTAACTTCGCTGCCATCACCTAAGGTGCCACGATCAAGACCTGTCCAAGATAAGTTTAGAGTCTCGATGATTTCGCGTGGCAAGCTCAAAAAACCTGTATATCCCGTATCAATCACAGCATCAATCAGTTGATTCTGACGACTTGTGTTACCGACAACTAACGCAATCGTTGCCTCACAGCCTGAATTTACGACTCCCTGCATCATACGAGTTTTTTCAGACTCCGTGCGCCAAAACGGTGAACTGCTCGATGTCCAATACGGACGATCCAAGGTTGAGCATCTGGAAAACGCTCGAATAAGCGCTCAGTAGCCGTCAAGATTCCGTCGGCTACTTCAAATGCTCCCGTTTCGATGTCGATCGCCACAATTTTGCCGTGGTTGCCTTCCTCTACTTGAGGACGCACTTGAGATTCATAAATCTCGTCACCGCGCCGTGCAAACTCGTCTTTACTGTAGCGGGGTTGGCGCACTGTCATGAGGTTTAGCCTTTATTTCACTACTGTTCTTTCCTTTCATATCGAGTGATAGAAAGAGCACTATCCATCTACTATATTAGCAATGACTACTCCCTGCATCCCACCTCCACGATCCGTGCATTCAACAGTTCTGCCACAGCCGGGTCATGGCTGGTCAAAAGCAGTGTGCCGCCTGCCTGAGTGAAAGTCCGCAACAGATTCAGCATGAGCTGTAGGGACTGAGCATCTTGGCCGACGGTGATTTCGTCTAATAGGCAAAGTTTGGGTTGTCTGGCGAGAACGGTTCCGAGGGCGAGGCGTCGCTTTTGGCCTTGGGAGAGAGACTGAGGATGCTGGTCAGCCAAATCTTGGAGGTTTAGCTGGGTCAAGATTTGGTTGGCGCTGGGAGTTGTAACACCTGGCTGCTGAACTTCTTGCTGTACGGATTCGGCAAAGAGTTGATGGTTGGGGTTTTGTAACACAAAGCCGACGGTGCGAGCTATTTCTACAGTTCGCTGCCTAATGGTGCTGTGTCCGAGGAGTTCGATGTTGCCAGTGGTCGGCTTTACCAGGCCGCTGATCAGTCGCAGTAGCGTTGTTTTGCCGCTGCCGTTGTCGCCCTTGAGC
>NZ_JADEXO010000165.1 GCF_015207105.1 cf. Phormidesmis sp. LEGE 11477 | reverse complement strand
GAACTGAAATGTGTCGGCGGCGTCTTCAAGCTTGTACTCGGCGGTGCTGATAAAGCGAGAAGTAAAATACGCTTTGCCTTCTAGGGTAAAGGTGATCTTGGCTAGATAGCCATCGCCGTCTAGATAGTGAGATACCCTTTGCTGACCGCGCTCGAATCGACTAGGGCCATTGCGAAACAGAGTCGACCCTTTGAGTTCATCTGGAATCTCGCCCTCTATAGTCGTAATTTCATAGTCAAACTCTTGGGGCTGAGATCGAAAGGCGGCGATCCACGCAGCTTGCTGAATATCCTTAAGCACCTCACCTTCGCCCTGCTTTCCCCAGGCAATGCTGCTAGGCGGCAGCGGTGCCTGTAGGAGGCTAGACGGCTGAGAGGATGGAGGCACTGAAGACACACGGAGACCAATAGGGCTTTCTATGCCTTAGCATAGGGGATTATCTATCGTTTAGCTGTGTACCAATTTGCAAATGTGCATTCGAGGAATGCACATTTGCAAAAGAAGACTACGCCTACGAAGCGGAGCGCGAGTCGCTTATCCTGGCGTCACATCTGCCTTTACACCTGGCTTCATACCAAGCTTTCAGCCAACGAGCTATCTCTTAGCCACCTGTCTCTTATCCGACTGACTAACGCTCTGATGCTTAAGAATTAACGTCTAAGAATTCGAGTGTCTAAGATTCAAGCGCCTAAGAATTCAGCTTCTTCATCTCCCAGGTAGTAAACGTGCCAATCGGGCTCCATAACAGATAAGGAATCAACAAAGCCGCTGCCCAGACAGATACCTGTAGAACTGCGATCGCCAACACCAGCCCGACGACAAACCCAGTACCGCCGATCCAGCTTGCTGCCAATAAACTATGTGACCACAGCAAAACCGGCGTAAAGGACACGGTGACCACCTCAAGGACGATATAAGCCACCATCCAACGCCAGGACTGTGTCTGTTCCCAAACGATATAGGCAGACCAGCCACCGCAGACAAAAACAGTTGTCCAAATCACCGGGATCAACTTTTCAAACGTTAGCCACTGCGGTCGCTCTAGCCGCCGAAACCACTTCGCATCCTTCGGTCTGATGATATTAGACAGTAGTGCGATCGCCAGTCCCACACCCGCAATCACCATCCAAGATTTCAGCATGATCGCATCCTCTTCATCCCTTCATAGATCCAGCCGTCCATCCATCATTCATCGTTTCCTTCACCCCGTCCAAGGCGTGCGAAAAGAAGGAAACAGCGTCAGTCCACCATCTACAAACAGCGTCTGCCCGGTGATATAGGCAGCATCATCAGACGCTAAAAAAGCCGCTACTGCTGCCATTTCCTGCGATGTACCCGAACGTCCCATCGGAATATTACTTTCAATTTCCGCTTTTTTCTTAGGATCGTCTTTCCATGGATTGATCGGCGTCAGCGTTGCTCCTGGCGCAAATGAGTTGATCCGAATGTTGTCGCGGGCATATTCCAAAGCCAGCGTGCGGGTCATCGCCTGCATGCCCGACTTACTCATGGTATAGCCTACGTATCTGGGCCGAGGAATTAGCTCATGGACACTAGAGTCATTGACAATAATGCCACCTCCGTTTTGAAGGAAATGTGCGATCGCCTTTTGCGAACACATAAACGCCCCCTTCATATTGATATCGATCATCTTGTCAAACTTGGCAATCTCAATCTCATGAGAAGGCGCTTGAATCTGCATACCAGCATTGTTGATCAAGATATCCAAACCGCCAAAGGTCTCAATCACTTGCTCGAACATGGCAGCAACGTCTGCTTCTTTGGATATATCCGCCTGCACCTTCATATCCTTTAGCGTGCCAGCTTCAATGCCTGCTGCGGTGCTGGCCGCTCGCATCTGTTCAAGGGTAGTATCGGCTTCCTCCTTGCCTTTGTAGTAGTTCACTGCGACATTCGCACCCTCCTGAGCAAATCGAACTGCGATCGCCTGACCAATACCACTACTTCCTCCTGTCACCAGGACATTCTTACCCTTCAATCCCTGCATGCTTCTCCTTATTAATAGAGTCGAACTAGATCTCGTTGAAAGCCAAAGCCAATTGAAAGCTACATATAGCACGCGCTGGTAACAACTAGGTTAACCGTTTCACAGAGCAGCCAGTAGGGGCCAGTGTGGTGAACGCAGACAGGCTTCTGACTCCTATTGATGAATGTCTACTTAAAGAAAGAGACTGTTTCCCACTATCTGTAGAGACATCTAGCGTAATAAAAATTTATGATTAAAAGCGAATGTAATAAAGGTTTTAGCCATTATGGAAAACACCGACTCTCTTCCAAAGCAAGCTGCCGTAGATGGCAAAAGCGCTTTCGCGGGTAATTCTTCTTCGACTCAAGACGAAGGCCCAAAGCATCTAGGTATTGACCAGATGGGTGAGAGTGCTGGACTAGACATTCATCCCGAAGAGCCACTAGCGACTAAAGAAAAGCTAGACGCCCGCGATCAAAAGAGATTTGACCTAGATTCAGCCGACGCTGAAACAACAACTCTCTAAAGTTTGCGCTGCTCTCACAATCACATACTTTTATCAAACCAAACGAGGACAACAAACACGATGGCAGATAATGCAGTCGACAAAACTATTGAAAAAGCACAAGACGATACGTCTACAGTCCTAGAAAAGGCTAAGCAGGCAGAAGGCCAGGTTTTAGATGCTGTCGATACAGCCCAAGAAAACATTGGCAAAGCAACGCCTGTAACCACAAAAGCCGAGTACGACACGGTGGCTACGCCTTCTGATGTCAAATCTAGACTAGATTGGGGCGAGCCAGCGCTGACTATCATTGACATACGCGATCGCGAAGCTTTTAACAATGAACGGATTATGGGCGCAGTTTCTATGCCCACAGACGTTTTAGTCGAGCGCGTCAAGCAGTCAATGACCCCAGAGCGCGATATCTTTGTCTACGGCGAATCCGATAAAGACACCTCTGCTGCGGCCATTCAGCTACAAGAAGCCGGGTTCCAAAAGGTCAGCGTGATCAAAGGTGGCCTGCCTGCCTGGAAAGCAATCAATGGCGCAGTAGAAGGACGCGGCCAAGCGCCAGGACTTCTAGAGAAAGGCGGAGCTAGTTTAACTGGTCAAAATGCGACCCCTTAATTAGTTAACCTGACGATTCAAATCTCCGCATGAGTTATTAATGCTCACACATCATTAATACTGCGGCGGTCCCTAGTACTTTTTTAGTACTAGGGACTTTTTCGTATCTTATAAAACTGGTGCTGCTGATCAAAACCAATTACAGTAGTCATCCCCCAGCTAGATTGAACGAAGCTTCAACGAAAAATATCTAGAGAAAGGATCGGTTATTGCGACTTTTACTCGCCAACGGCGACCGATACATTAGCAAAGTAGATTAGCACTCTGAGCTAACGAGTGCTAAATTCTGGAATGCAGGAACTCGTAACAATCGGCATATGGCGAAATTAGTATTATTCGATGAGAAGTCGCGCCAAGCGCTTGAGCGCGGCGTCAATGCCTTAGCAGACGCGGTCAAAATCACCATGGGTCCAAAGGGCCGTAACGTGGTGCTAGAAAAGAAGTTTGGTGCCCCTCAAATCGTCAACGACGGTATCACCATTGCTAAGGAAATTGAGCTAGAAGACCCCTACGAAAACACAGGTGCTCGCTTAGTTCAAGAGGTGGCTTCTAAAACTAAAGACCTAGCAGGTGATGGTACGACTACCGCTACCGTACTTGCTCAAGCGCTGATTCGCGAAGGTCTAAAGAATGTAGCCGCTGGCGCTAACCCAGTCAGCTTGCGTCGCGGCATTGAAAAGGCAGTTGCCCATCTCGTTTCTGAAATCGCGGCTGTTGCTAAACCCGTGGCCGGTAACGACATTGCTCAGGTAGCAGCCGTTTCTTCTGGCAACGATGAAATGGTCGGTGATATGATCGCTCAGGCGATGGATAAAGTCACCAAAGATGGTGTTATCACCGTAGAAGAGTCTAAGTCTCTAGAGACTGAGCTCGATGTCGTCGAGGGGATGCAGATCGATCGGGGCTACATGTCTCCTTACTTTGTTACCGATCAAGAGCGCATGGTGGTTGAGCTCGAAAACGCTCGGGTCTTGATTGTCGACAAGAAAATTAGCTCAATTCAAGACTTAGTGCCCGTACTAGAGCAGGTCAGCCGTACCGGACAGCCGCTGCTAGTGATTGCTGAAGACGTAGAAGGTGAAGCCCTAGCTACCTTAGTGGTCAACAAAGCGCGGGGCGTTCTCAACGTAGCTTCTATTAAGTCTCCTGGCTTTGGTGAGCGTCGTAAGGCGCTGCTAGCCGACATTGCTGCGCTTACAGGCGGTCAGGTGATTTCTGAAGAGGTAGGCCTGTCGCTCGAAGCAGCCACTGTAGACATGCTAGGCACCGCGTCTAAGGTCACTATCACTAAAGATACAACCACTTTAGTTTCAGAAAATGGCAACAAAGACGACATCGCTAAGCGTGTAGAGCAAATTCGTAAGGAACTGTCGCTGACAGATTCTGACTACGACAAAGAGAAACTAGCCGAGCGCCTGGCAAAACTAGCCGGTGGTGTTGCTGTGATTAAAGTAGGTGCAGCTACCGAAACCGAACTAAAAGACCGTAAGCTGCGAATCGAAGATGCTCTTAGTGCAACCAAAGCAGCCGTTGAAGAAGGCATTGTCCCTGGCGGCGGCGCTACCCTGTTACATCTAGCTCAAAAGCTAAGTGACATGAAGTCATCTGTTTCAGATGAAGAGAAAACAGGCGTGGATATTGTTATCCGAGCGCTAGAAGCACCGCTACGTCAGATTGCCGACAACTCAGGCGCAGAAGGTTCTGTGGTCGTTGAGAAAGTCAAAGCTATGGACGCTAACTTTGGCTATAACGCTCTTACCGGTGAGTACGAAGACTTGCTGAGTAGCGGCATCATCGATCCTGCAAAAGTTGTTCGCTCTGCCCTGCAAGATGCAGCCTCTGTCGCTGGTATGGTTCTAACGACTGAAGTGCTTGTGGTCGAAAAGCCTGAACCCGAACCCGCAATGCCCGGTGGTGACATGGGTGGCATGGGCGGCATGGGCGGCATGGGTGGCATGGGTGGCATGGGCGGCATGGGCATGATGTAGTCAGCCTTTGATTAAGCTCTGTCGGTACTGATTAATTGGGCCAGTATCACCGATACAGTCAAGCTTTTATAGGAAGGGGTAGCGTAATTGCTATCCCTTTTTCTATGAAATGTTGCAAGCTCCTGAGCATCTGGTATTACAGCGACAGTAGGCTCGTTGGGTAGCTGTTTCCTGCAGCGCTCTCAACGATGAGTTCAGCCGCTAGAGGTGGGGCTAGTGCTTTAGAAAAGAGAAATCCTTGGCCTTCATCGCAGCCTAGTTTTTTGAGACTTGATAGCTGGTAGGGTGCTTCAATACCTTCCGCGTTGATACTCATACCCAAGCCGTGACCTAGTTCAATAATTGCCTTGATAATTTCAGTATTTCCACTAACTGCCTGCATTTGGTGAATAAAAGATCGATCGATTTTTAGGACATCAACCTTAAACTCTCTTAGACGAGCTAGAGAAGAATAGCCTGTTCCAAAGTCATCAATTGCTAGCTGAACGCCAAGCTGGCTCAGCTCTTTTAACCGAGCTTTAGCAGTTGCCAAATTGTTGATAAGTACGCTTTCAGTGATTTCTAGACGTAGACAGCTAGCTGCTAGATCGGTCTCTTCTAAAACACGCTTAACTAGGCTAACGATATCCGGCTGCAATAGCTGCTTTCCAGAAAAGTTGACAGCTACTCTAAGCGGCGTTCTATGAGAATGAAAGGCATTTTGCCAAGACTTAAGCTGCCAGCAGGCCGTTTTGAGTACCCACACCCCTAGCGGAATGATCAGACCTGTATCTTCTGCGATGGGGATAAAGTCTGATGGAGAAATACGCCCTCGGGTGGGGTGATCCCATCGAACGAGCGCCTCGAATCCGTTAAGACAACCGCTATGAAAACAGAAGTGAGGCTGATATTCGATTACGAACGGAGGGTTAGCCATTAGCGACTATTGACTCATTATCTATCTGTAAGACGGCCTGACTTAGATCCCGCTCTAGCTGCGATCGCTCAACTAATGCCTCATACATTCGTTGATTGAATACCATATATCGCCCTCTACCTGCCGCCTTAGCTTCGTATAGTGCAATATCAGCATTGCGTAGCAAATTGTCAGCACCTTCATAGATAGGATCGCTAAACGCAACGCCCATACTGACGGTTGTAGGTAGTCTGTAGCCATCTATCTCATAGACCTCAGCTAGACAGTCACAGAGAAACCCAGCTAAGACTTCTATTGCTTTACGGTCTACCGTCTGCTGGTTTGTTCGTTCAAATCTTACTTGGCCAGACGCCCGATTAGATATCCCCCCGGGGGGTAGCGGCGGTGTAATTAGTACAACAAATTCATCGCCACTAAAACGACAGGCGAAAAACGTTTCAGGGTCGAGCTGCTTAGATAAACAGTGCTCAATCCTACTAGCAATAGAAGCCAGTAGGCGATCGCCCACTAGGTGTCCTAGGCTATCATTAACGTCTTTAAATCGATCGACATCAATGAAAAAGAGGACCAGCTCATCTGCAGACCGATTGCTTGGCTTTTCTACAACCTTGGCAAGCTGCTGGCGGAAGAAAAAGCGGCTGTACAGCCCTGTTAGACCGTCATGAGTTGCCTGATATTTCAGCTCTTTTTCTAGCTGCTGACGACGATCTATCTCCATTTGATAGTCAGTGACATAGGCTCCTAGCAAAGCGCCGACAGTGGTGACTGTAAGCAGTCCAAACTGAATAGCTAAGACATCATTGCCGCTCTCTCCACCATTCTCGGCAAATATGACCGCAGAGACATTCAAAATCAGAAGGCAAACCGTTGTCCGTTCAAACCCGTAGCTGATGGCAGTCCAAATTACCGGAATGAAAACTACGTAAGAAAATTCGGTTGCATTTCCTCGCAGACCCCCATAGGCAAGCCAGGCAAACAAAACCGTTCCACCCACTAGGGCGACTCGCCCGGTAGGATCTTGACGAAGCCATCCTGTTAGGTTCAAAGCAGGTGGCTCTTCTTGCAGAGTCAGCTGCTGCTGTGACCATGGAAAGATTCGCAGGAACAACAGGCAAGGCGGCGCTACCATCATGATTCCGTTCGCTTCACCGGCCCAATCATGCATCCATTTTTGAAACCAATCTGAGCCGACTGGCGCTGCTATTGCTGTTTGGCTCAGCAGGCTTATCCCACTAATAAGCAGCGCTGTGCCTAGGAAAACGGCTGCAAACCACAGCATATCTTTCAAAGAACGCAGGCAGGGATCAATTTTTTGAGAACGCAGTAGAAAGTAAGCCGCACCGCTATAGCCTAAGCAGATGCAAAGTGCCGAAAGTGCCTCAAAGAGGTAGTAAGTTTGCGCCTCACCTTGCCAGACAACATCTTCTAAAAAAGGAACAAAGAATATAGCGGGTGCATAGCGAAAGCCAAAGCCGAACAACAATACGATGTGTAGCCCAGAAGCAGGGTCCCAAGGCTGAATATTGAGGGCTGAGCGGTATTGGTCAGCAAAGGCTTCTAGCAGCAGCCCCAGTCCAATATAAATAGTCAAAAGTAGGATAGTTCGCACTAGCCAAGGCTGCTGTTGAAGCCATCTCCAGCTAACCTGAAGCCACTGCTGTTCGGCAGCATTAGAATAGTCCAAACCTCGGCTCATTAAAACTGCCTGCGAGTTTTTCTAGTTATATTGTTGCTCTTTGTATCGTGGTTTCAGCCGCCATACGCACTTTTGTTCTAATGGCCACCGTTGGCCAAGCCAAGTACGCCTATCACCGTATTACACCCGAGTGTGACTGCTAGCGACATCATACTCAAGAGCACTTTTGATAGAACCATATACACATGTGGGCAAATTGACTTTTTGATAAGTTCTTTTGTACTATTTCTTTTATGCGATGGCGATCTACACTCAGTTGGCCATCTCTAGAAACTGTGGCCATGGTCGCCTATAGCGCTAAGTGTATAGCTAGCTGCATCTTCTATGAATGAGCTGACAGGACAAATATTGGATATGGCCCAGACTGGAGTTTATCGTGAGTCGCTGTTTGAAACGTTCCGGCCAATAGCAACCAAAAAGCAGATCAGCGCGGCGATCGCACTGGCTAAGCAATTCGGTCTGCGCTCCGATCCAGCCCTACGGGATACAGAGCTAGGCACTTATTATCAGGTCGATATCGATAAAGTCGAATCTTTTCAGACGACTCTTCAAAATGCAACCAAATCAGGTATCGTGCTACGCGCTGGCGATGATATGGCTCAGCGGCTACAGACGGCTACGCAGACCGTGCAGCTAATGCTGGTAGTTTCTAAAATGAGTGCGATCGCGCTGATCTTGATTGGCAGCGGCTACCTGGTTACCGGCAAGTCAGAGTTAGCTGCGGTATGGTGGACGAGTGCGCTGTGCGTAGGCGGCATCTGGCTATGGCAAAGGGCAGTGGCCAAGCCGCTACTGTAGGGCTATATTTCCTATCACTATCGAACCGCCTCAAACTGCATTTATGGCTCTACTGGCACAGGTTACTGATTCCTTGGGTCCGCTGGCTAATCCAGATCTGCGTAACAATTTGATTGCGTCAGTGGTGGGGTTGGTCGCCGTCAGTGTGCTACGAATAGGCGCAAATCGACTGATCGACCAGCAGATTAAAGACGTACGACAGCGCTATGCATGGCGCAAGTGGACGGGCTATCTATGCTACGGCCTCTATACGTTTGCGGTAGTTATGCTTTGGCTACCGAGTATTGCTGGACTATCGACTTTCTTGGGTTTGTTCGCGGCGGGCCTCGCCGTTGTACTGCGAGATCCGTTGGTGAACCTAGTGGGCTGGCTGTTTATCCTGTGGCGACAGCCGCTGCAGATGGGCGATCGCATTCAGATAGGCACTCATGCTGGCGATGTCATCGATATCTCTATCTTTCAGTTCACCCTGATGGAGATAGGCAACTGGGTAGAAACAGATCAAAGTACAGGGCGAATTATTCATATTCCTAACAGCCAAATTTTTCAAGAGCCGATTGCGAACTATTCGCAAGGATTTAAATACATCTGGCACGAGATTCCAGTTTTGATCACGTTTGAGAGCGATTGGGAAGCAGCTAAATCTATTCTCTTTATCCAGCTTAGCCAGCACGCCGAACACCTTGGCCAATCTGCCGAGGAGCATCTACGCAGAGCAGGGCGAAAGTACATGATTTCTTACTCTAAGCTGACGCCAACGGTCTATACCACGGTCAGAGAGAGCGGTATCCTGCTAACTTTGCGCTATCTATGCGACCCTCGGCGGCGGCGTGGATCAGAGCAAGTGCTATGGGAGAATATTCTGCGCGAATTCGCCAAGAATGACAGTATCTCCCTCGCCTATCCTACTCAGCGATTCTATATGACCTCTGTTAATAAAGAAGGCCCGCTACTGCCACGCCATGTCGACGGAGAAATGTCTTCTAAGGATTGACACAGCGGATGAATCAATCATAACTAGCCAATAGGATTCATAGCTGAGCATGCGATAATGCTCTGATGCGGCGTCTTATTTTCAGGCGCTAAGTTCCTGAATCACTAGGCTAGATGGCTAGTCCTAGGCTGTTGATATTCCACCAAGAAGATATGAAGACCATACGATTGAGTCGGTGGCTAGTAGGCATTGCGATCGCATCTACTTTGAGCCTAGCTTGCTCAAATAGACTTCGCAGCTATACCCAGATTACGCTAGCCCCTCCAGCGAGCACCAACCTCGACCTAGAGACGATAGAGAAAGCCGAAGCCGTCTTAAAAGAACGGCTAACGAGTTTAGGGGTTGAGGCTGCTGAGATCATATCTGAAGAGGATACCTCTACTCTGATTGTCAGGCTGCCAGCCGAGGTTGACGCTGAGGCGATCGCCGATGTATTCGCTAATACTGGCCAGCTATCGCTGCGGCTTCAAAAGCCAGAGACTGAAGCAGAACTCGCTGAGAATATCGAAGCGCTGCAGCGACTTTTGGTCGAACAAGACACGCTAAAGCAAACTGATAATCTAGCTGAGGCAAACGCGCTACAGCCACAAATCGATCAAACTAGAGCCAAAATCGTCGAACTCTACGAGCCTAGTGAACTAACAGGTGACTTGGTCTCTGACGCACAGGCTGTTTTGATGAGCGGCTTTAACACTTGGGAAATTACTGTCTGGTTCAACGAGGAAGGTGCTGAAAGATTTGCCGAGAAAACTAAAGCGATCGCAGGCACTGGCCGTACTATCGGCATCTTTCTCGACAACGTTCTATTGAGTACGCCGATTGTAGGGGTTGACTACGCCAAAACCGGCATCCTCGGCGGCCAAGCAGTTATCTCTGGTAACTTTACCGCCGAGGCTGCAAAAGCGTTAGAAGCTCAGCTAAAAAGTGGCGCACTACCTATTGAGCTAGAGCCTGTAGATATTGCAGTCGTTCCTCCGGTTGAAGAGCCTATATCGTCAGATGAGTAGGAAAAGTAAGCTAGGTTGAGATAGTAGAAACAGAGCCGCCATCTACTCGCCAGTTGGAGCCAACGACGTAGCTCGCCTGGTTCGAGCAGAGAAAGGCGATCACTGCGGCGACTTCTTCGACTTTGCCGCGTCTGCCTACTTCAATGCCGGGGCGGTTCTCAGCTAGGAAGCTTTTTACGGCTTCTTCCATGCTGACACCGCGCTCTTCAGAACGCGATCGCATCATGGCATTTGTCATCGCCGTCTCGACAAAGGCAGGCGATACCATGTTCGTCAGCACGCCATCTTTGGCATAGGCCTTCGACAGATTCTTGGTGAGATTTAGCGTTCCGGCCTTGCAGGCGCAGTACGGCATATCTTCTATGT
>NZ_JADEXO010000164.1 GCF_015207105.1 cf. Phormidesmis sp. LEGE 11477 | reverse complement strand
ATGTATACGCTAAACAGGTACAGGCATGATAGATAAGGTTGTAGTCGATACCAGCATATTTATCAGTGCATTGATTGGCCCATCCGGTCCCAGTCGAGAGCTGATTCGTCAATGTCTCTTAGGTAACTATCAGCCTTTGATGGGTAATGCACTGTTTTGCGAATACGAATCAGTTTTTAGCAGACCGCATATCCTCAAATAATGTCCATTAACGCAGCCTGAAATAGACTTACTATTGCAAGCATTCATGAGTATTAGTCATTGGACTTTTATCTACTACACATGGCGACCTAACCTGAAGGACGAAGCTGATAACCATCTGATCGAACTCGCGATCGCAGGCAGCGCTTCTCTCATTGCGACCAACAATCTAAAAGACTTTTAAAACGCTGAATTACTCTTTCCAGAACTCACTATCCTAAAATCAGAAGCAATATTAAGGAGACCGTAATCATGGCAACCCTGACCATTCGCCTGCCTGACGACAAACACGAAAGACTCAAAAACTTTGCTAAGAGCCGAGGCATTAGTGTCAACAAACTAATAGAAGAACTCTCTACTATCGCCCTAGCAGAGTTTGACACGTTCACTCGGTTTAAAGCACTAGCTGCAACTGGAGATCCCGAAGTAGGCTTACAGCTCTTGGATAAGTTGGATGCTGAAACTAGATAGCCTCATCATCACCCAACACTTCAGTATAATAGTCAAGCAAAAGGTGAATTCAAAAAGCAGTCATAAAGCGTAGCAAACCAGAAGACGATGTCAGCATCAATCGTTGGCTGCTAGAGCAGTGAATGGCATAGATTTCAGCAAACCTTCTACGGGGAGAATTAGCGGATAGTCATGAAGCTAGCAACACTCTTACTGTTGATCGGCTGGCTGCTAAGCGCCTGCACCGAGCCAGCCGCCACCCCGGCACCCCCTATCACCGATGTGCTCATCCGTGGCACCAACTTCAACGGCAAAGGCGGTATAGAAATCGAAGGCTATCGCTGGACCTCGCAAAACGATTCTAAAGGCAACGGCCTGATGCTGCGAGAGGTTGAATCTGCTACCACCGAGCTACGGCCCAAACCAGCCACAGATGAAAACACTCAGGCCATGCTCAATAGCTCTATTGTTAACACAGAGCGCCTAGCCATCGACCAGCTGATCTACAACGCCAAATACGATATGTACTTTTGGTTTATGGAAAATCAGCGTGGCACACCGCGCACCATGAGCATCGAGATAGAAGGGCAAATCGTCGAAGAAGCGATGGGTGACCTACCCTACCGTCAGTGGGCGCGGTTTGGCCCCTATCCCGTAGACCTGACCGACACCGAGCTGAACATTGTCATCACCACCACCGACCCCAACCAAAAAGCTGAAGTCATGGGAATGCTGATGGTGAAACCCTAGCGTGTCTTGCAGGGCCTCTACCAAACAATAGGCACTAGATTCGATTTAGTAAGCCGTAATCAAGTCATTCCTACTGAGGGTGTGATGTTCTATCTCAAAGCGTTTGACTGAGCTGAGGCGTTCTATCAGCCGTTCAAAAACGAACCGCGATATTACATCCTATGCCAACCAGACTCAGATGTATTGCAACAATTCTCGCGAGAAGAATCCAATCAGGTTCATCGTGATCGTTGGCGATAGAGCTAACTACACCAATCCGAACTTCTCTTTATATAGGAACTTCTCTTTCTATAGTTAGAGATGTATATGGTTAAAGAGGTATAGGAGTTAGGCAAAGCTAGCGTACATACTAAGGGTGACCATATTTCGGCTTTGAAGGCCATATAGCCAGGTAGAAATCCATACTACCTACGCAGTTTTACAGAGATATAAGAATGAAGAGAACAATAACAACAGCACTTGCTGGTGTCTTGATGCTAGGCGTTGCTGCTTGCGATACAGCTAGAACCAGCGCTGATGCTCCATCGGACGTGGGCGGCGAGGTTGAAGATCCTGCTGCTGTAGAAGAGACTTTGGAGGATGCGGAGAGCGAAGTGCGTCAGGCCCAGCTCGATTCTGACATCAGAGCGCGTGAGCAGCGTAATGAAGTACTAGGTGATGAAGGGGAACGCGCTGACTCTGATCTAGAGAGTGAGGTTCGCTCCAAGCTAGAGGCGAATATCCCCAGAAGCAAGCTGACGATTGATGCTGAAGATGGCAACGTCGCCATATCAGGAACCGTTCCTAGCGATCGCGAATACGAAACAATCGAGCCCTTGGCAAAAGAGATTTTGGGCGTTGAGTCTGTCGCTGTAGATGTCGAGGTCGTACCGGCAGCAGAATAGCATCGGCATAAAGTCTTTGGGATACGGGTCTTGAGTAGATCCTCAAGGGTGCATAGGAAAAAAGAAAAAGTAATAAGTAAGGAGAAATCTAGATGGTCATTCAAAATACCGGTCAACCTACGACTCAGGCTGCAGCAGGCCAGTATCAGCGTGCTGTTGGTGTGTTTAAAACTCGCGCCGAAGCAGAGCGTGTCATTCATGATATGGATGAAGCAGGCTTAAACATGGAGCGCGTTTCGGTGGTTGCTAGAGATGCCGATGAGGTCTCTGGAATCGAAACGGGCGTTAAAGAAGAGGAAGTGGGTAACCACGCCGACGATGGTGCAGCAACTGGTGCGATTACTGGTGGTGCTATCGGTGGCGTTGGCGGGCTGTTAGTAGGTCTAGGTGCGCTGGCAATTCCAGGTATCGGTCCTATTCTACTAGCAGGTGCTGAGGCGACTGCGATCGCAACTACATTAGCAGGGGGTGCTATCGGTGCAGCCGCTGGTGGCCTAGTTGGTGCGCTCATTGGTCTAGGAATTCCTGAAGAAAGAGCCCGCGTCTACAATGACAGAGTTGCCTCTGGTGAATATTTAGTCATGGTGAACTCTGTCGCAACCGATATTGCTAGCGCCGAGGCAATCATGAAGCGCCATAACGTAGAAGAGTTCGAAATCTATGGCTCTACAGGCTCCGCGTTAGATAACGCTGACAACCTCAAGCTTTACGAAGAGCGCTTAAAGGTTAATAAGGACAGGGTACGCACTGGGCAAGTCTCCGTTGGTAAGCGGGTAATCTCCGATACTGCTGAAGTCGCTGTACCTGTTGAGAAAGAAAGAGTTGTCATCGAGCGCACGACACCGACAGCAACAACAGCTACTCCTACTGCAGACGCTTTCCAGTCGGGTGAGGTAGCCCGTGTGGAAGTGTATGAAGAATCGGCAGATATCCGTAAGGAAGCTGTTGTAGCAGAGGAAGTCAACGTTCGCAAAGAGACCACCCAAGAAACGGTCACTGCGGAAGAGACACTGCGCCGCGAGGAGTTAGATGTCAAATCCAACGACGGTACGGTCATTCGCGAAAGCTAACTTAGGAAAGTAAGCATTTTACTTTGTAGACTTTACAGCGTTTCTCTGATGCACTGGAGGAACGCGAGTCACTTAGCTTATTGTTGCATAAGGCTTTCAGCTTTGAAATCTGTCTCTTAGCCAAGTAGCCAGCGCTATAGTTTGTAGATACTGTAAGTCTGCATTTAAAGAGTTCTCATATAATGCGCTAAACTGCGACCCATGCGGTTTGGTGCATTTTTTTGGTTCTCCTAGAAGTAGAAGATGTAGAGAACCTAAGATGACTGATTACTTTCACTTGGCAGGCACGCTTTAGCGCCGTACAACAGCGTAGCCTCCTGTCGCTGCGGTCATAGCAGCGTCCACGCTCATGCGTAAGCTGTTTGGTTCATATGTGCTATCCATCTCCAGCTCTTTCTAGAACTCGCTACCCTAAAGCCAGAAGCAATTCTAAGGAAATCATAGTTATGGCAGACCTTACTATTCGCCTACCCGACGACAAAGTTGTGCAGAATGCCCTACCAGATGATAGATACTAGATTCGAGTCGGTAATGTTGCGATCGCAAGTTAGCAAAGCAACCTCCTCACCCTGCGACTGAATTACCAGCGCTGTTGCCACAATCTGCCGATCGTGCATCTCTGCAATAGCATTTAGGTCAATAGTTTTCTCGACTACAGTTTGATCCAATGGAAAAACCTGCATTCGGTGGTCACGCTTGACAGAACTTAGTAACGAAGTCACAGAAGGAATGTTCGTTTTTGCCTTCCTAACGATCCACGCCGCCTCCGCTAGAACGATTGCTGGCAGAATCAACTTACTTCTGGGATTCATCAGCGCCGCCTTGGCAGTATCACTCAACTGAGCACTGCCTTCTAAAAACCAGATCAGTACGTGAGTGTCAATGATGTAATTCATTCAATCGGTCCAGTCAAGACCATCATCCTCATCACCGTGAAACTCTGCTGATTTAAAGTCTTCTTCAGTAGCACCCTCACCCTCACCAGCAAACATACCAAAGTAAATCTGTTGAGAAGGGGTATCCTCTAGTTCAGAACTCATTGGAGGTGACGTTTGGCTTTGTGCGGACTCTTCTCTTGATGCAACATCAACAAACGTAACAATCACATCTGCGATCACAACGCCCGATGGCGGCTCTAGCAGCTCTACCTTCCCATTTCGATAGATTCCCTTCACAGACTGCATCATTTAGTTGACCTCCTTCAGCTCTTATCATAACCAACGAATTACGTTAGCGCAGTAGAACGCAGAATAACGACACGGTGAGATACCGCTTGCAGTTATCGATACCGCCACGCTGCGAACCAGCGAGATCAAAAGCCGTGCAGTCAAGTAAACAGATCGATCGCACACGCAACAAACCCTGTTACCAATGCTGCCTTCACAGATTCTTGTTGTATTCTTCTGTTTTTTCTTTAAAGCTATCTTCTTCATAAATCTCGCATTGCAGATTGTTATGAAAGACTTTTCCTACGTATTACCACAGCCAGCAGTGCCTATCTCAATTGCTACTTCTAGATCGCCGTCGTGTTTGCAAAGTGTAGTCATTGACTCTCTAGCTAACTCGCAGTCTCGTAAGAGCACAAACCGCTTTCAATTCATTGGACGATAACTAAGCGGTCATATTAGCGTTCACAAAATGAGTAATGCAGCATCAGTTTACTTTGTCTAGAAACGCCAAAGGATTGCTCATGTTTTCAGCAAAGCCCAAGATGCCCGGATCGCGCCATTCATAAAGCAGCTCGCCATCGGCATCGGCATCAAACAAAAACGTCGCTCCGCGCCAAGTCAGATACGCCGCATCCGGCACATAGGTCTTCCAATTGCTTAGCACTTCGCCCATATTTCGCAGCCGCAAAGTTGCCAGCTCAAACGGCCTTTGAAAGCCTTTGCCACCGGCAGATTTAAACACTTCTCCTTTCAAAGCGGGCAACGGTCTGGCTTTTACCATTTCATCATCGGCGATCAGCTGCGGCGCAGATTTGTCTCCGGTATAGCCGCGCAAGACTTCTTTGAGCGTGCCAGGGCTACCGATGCCAGCACACATCAGTAGCAGGTTGAAATAGCCGTTTTGCTGGGCGCTAAGACCAGGGAGCGAAACCGATAGTCCTTTGTATAGCCCGAGCTTCTGATGGAGTTCTGCGGCGGGGTCTATGTGCAGATGTTCTGGTGGGAAGTGGGTGTAATCACAGAATTTTTTTCCGGCAGTGCGATCGCCGATAGCAACAGCGCGTACTTGAATATTGGCAGCTTCTAGATCAAGGTGATTTCGCTCAATCCACCACGCATATTCCAGCGTGTCAAAATCACCTAGCTGTGGCCAGACGAGAACTAGGGTGCGTTTTGCCGAGCGGCACGATTCAAATACCGTTGCCTGCTGAGCGTCGCTGACCCGTAGCAAGCTGGTCTGATTCAAAGCTGAGCGAGCATCCATGGTCTTGGTTAGTAAGAAGACTGTCTTAATTTATCTTAGACGTCAGACTAGCGACGACCTGCGCCGAAGATTCTCTCGTATTGGCCTTAAATAGGCTGCTTGGTAGCTGAAGCGACAGCCAATTCTGATTTCCAGCAGCGATCGTTCTGGATCAAGGTATGAACTAGCCAGTCTGATTGTGAGGTGGGATAGTCGCTGCGGTAGTGTCCACCTCGGCTTTCGGTGCGGAAGTTAGCACTTTTAAGAATGAGGGCTGCGATCGCCAACAAATTTCTCACCTCCCCCCACAGTCGCACTTGCTCACCGCTCACTGACTCAAGCACAGCAGTTTTTCCAGGCTTGAGATCCAAAGCCTGAGTGATCGAAAGCTGATTAAACTGCGCTTGCCATTGACTGATTTGGGCGATCGCAGCTTCCATCAACCCTTGCTCTCGGCTGATACCCACCTGAGCCCAAATCAGCTGAGGAATAGCGTCTCGCCACTGAGTAAGCTGAGCAATCTGTGGGTGCCAGTCATCACCTATTTCAACGGCGCTGGCCCTCGCGGCCATAGGATCTGCAACCTCGCCAGTCAGCTCAATCTCTTCTAACTCGATCTCTTCTAGCTTAATCTCTTCTAGCTGTATGTCCTTTAGCTGTGCCCCATAGACCAAACACTCCAGCAAGGAATTACTGGCCAGTCGATTCGCCCCGTGAACGCCCGTACTCGCATTCTCTCCTACCGCGTATAGATTCCTAATTGTTGTTTCGCTACCCCGCCCAGCGACAATACCGCCCATCCAATAGTGAGCAGCCGGGGAGACTGGAATCGGCTGACTGAACAAATCAACGCCCCACTGCTTGCAGACACGAATAATATTGGGAAAGCGATACTGAATTCGTTCTGGATCAATCGGGCTCAAATCTAGATAAACAACGTCTGCATCTTTGTTCTTTTGCAAGTGAGAGAAAATTGCGCGGCTAACGACATCGCGCGGCGCTAGCTCTCCATCTGGATGATAGTCAAAAGCAAACCGATAGCCCGCACTATCTAATAGATGGGCTCCTTCACCTCTGACCGCTTCGCTGATCAAAAAGCGCGGAGCCCCGGCCTGAGTCAGCGCCGTCGGATGAAACTGGAAAAACTCTAAATCTCTAATCTTTGCGCCCGCTCGCCAAGCCATCGCCACCCCGTCTCCAGTGCTGGCCTCCGGGTTGGTAGTCTGTGAAAAGACCTGGCCGCCGCCGCCAGTGGCCAAGACCACCGCCCGCGCCGGTAGCCAGCGGATATCCGGCGCGCCTTCTGCATCGGCTTGAGACAGACAGACCCCTTTACAATCACCTGCTTCTACCCACAGATCCAAAGCGAAAGATCGATCAAAGACCTTTATGTTCTTTTGGCTGAGTACTCGCTGAGCTAGCGTCAAGACAATCGCGTGCCCGGTCGTATCTGCGGCATGTAGAACCCGCTTGCGAGAATGAGCGGCTTCTAGAGTCATCGCGAGTTGCTGACCGCTGCGGTCGAAGGCGACGCCTAAATCGACTAAAGAATCTATGCACTGTCGAGCTTCTTCGACCAAGAGGGTCACTGCCTCGGGCTCACAGAGGCCAGCGCCCGCTCGTAGTGTGTCTTCAATATGCAAAATGGGTGAATCGTCAGGTGCGATCGCGGCTGCAATGCCACCTTGCGCCCAGTCACTCGCCGATACTGCCAGCGTATCTTTGGTCAAAAGCCCTACCCTAAGGTGCGTCGGCAGGCACAGTGCCGAATAGAGCCCAGCAGCACCGCCACCCACGACCAACACGTCGAAGTCCGCTATCCCAGAAGAAATTGCCAACAAAAAAACGCTCCTGTAAAAGGTGGTTGCCTGTAAATCACGCCCGTAGATTGTCTTAACTCTATCAGTCGCAATGCTTCAAAAGACAAAGCCTCTAGCCGAGGTTGGCTAAAGGCTCTTTTGATTGATGATCTGGTGATTGATGGTCTAGCAGTGATAACTTGCGGACGAAAGTCAGCTTCGAATCTGCTCAATTCCTGATCTCAGTCATCTCAGGCCGCAATTTCAATCCGCAATTTCAACCTGTAGTCTAAGGATTACTTGTAGACACCGTTGTTGAATCGATCTGCTCCCTCTACTAAGGCTGGGTCAGGCGCAGAAATCGTAAAGATATCTATATTCTGCTGTAGGCGATCTTTCTCGACCTGTCTAAGATCTGGAATATCTAGGATGTCTTCTACAGAATCATAAGGTGCGTTCGACACAACCTTCCCTGCAATGGTTGGGTACAGACCGCGATGCTTACGAAAAGCAGCGATATTAGTGTTGTTCACATCGATCTTGCTGCCATAAGCCGTAGCTAGCTTGTCGTCTATAGAGTTACGCAAGTCCTTGCCACCAGCGTTGGCCAGCAGCGTGGTGCCGTTGAGCTGGCTGCTACTATCAAAGACGGCTGCGGCGCTGTTGAAAGACCATGCCATAGCCGACTGTGAAGATCCTAGAAGCACAGCGCCTCCGACCATCAGCGTAATTCCAAAGGCAAGACACCTGCCTAATACTTTTCTAATCGCTAGTTTCATCCGCTTAAAACCTCATTCTAAATATACTCTCATCAGCTTTATTAGAGGATATCATTTTTGCGCGGCTCTCTAGTGAGACAATGCTTTAGCTTCGGCGTCCTAATAGGGTTATCCAGCTTTCAATAGAGGTATCCGTAGCTAGCTGGGTTCGTAGCTGGATTCATAGCTGGCCAAAAATCTTTCTAGATCAGAAAAAGCGCAGCCATACGTGACCACTTTCTGCTCATATCCCTTTAGCTCAACCGCATAGCGTTTAAAGGTTTCTTCGTCAACCCCTATCTGCTCTAGTGCTCGGTAGGTGGCTTCACCCACTGATAGATCTAGGCCCAGCTGCTTGGTCGAGCTTTCAAACCGGAAAGCAGCGTTTACTGTATCGCCTAGAGGCGTGTAGTCGGGGCAATCGCTACTACCTGCATTACCAACCATGGCGTAGCCCGTATTAAGTCCCGCCCCAATGCGTAATGGAAAGGGCAAAGGAAACTCTGTATGAAGCTGCATCGTCATCTGGTTGAGTTCGCTGATAGCCTGGGTAATTTGCAGCATTGACTGCTGCGTTACCTCCTGGCTGCCATGAATCCAAACCGCCATGACGGCATCTCCGATGTATTTATCAACCCAGCTATCATGCCTGCCGATAATTTCCCCGGCGTAGCGAAACCAGGTGCCAATCGCCGCAGACAAAACTTTTTCGTCGAGCCGACGGGCCATGACGGTGTAATCACGAATGTCTATGACTAGTACCGAAATCATCCTGCGGACGTGAAGAGTAGCCGTCGCTGTATGATCGTGGATTTCATCATGGGTATGGCTAAGCTCAGGCTCTATGCTCGGACAGTAGAAGTTCAGTCCAGTTTGACCAAAGGTAATTTCGTCGCCGTTATGTAAGGTGACTGGCACACTAACGCGGCGACCATTGATGAAGGTGCCATTGCGACTGCCTAAGTCGATTAGGTAAAACTCGCCAGTTTCCATGTATTGCAGCATGGCATGGTTACGCGAGATCCAGCGATCGCCCAATACGAAGTTATTGTCATCACTGCGACCAACTGTCCAGCACTGATTGCCCGCTAAAAGCATCGGTCGCTTTTTGCTATCTTTTTTTAGAACCAGGTGAGGTCCGATTTTTGGGGTAGTCTCAGAAGTTGCCACAGCTACTGGTGAATAACTTTGCTTCAAAAGAACACAAACCGACAGGAAAAGCTGCCTAGGACGGGGCTAGCGAGAAGTACTCCAAAAAACTGGCGCTTTTGGAACGTTACTAATAAATAGTGTTGCGTGAAATCACCGAGCCGCGTAGGTAATCACTCTTTGCTGAGTCTGTATGCTTTGAAGGTATGTTAGTCGAGTTTGCCGAGGCGATCATGCTATTCAATGAGATTTTAAGTTCCTTGAACACGTATGAATATTCTGTAGGAATGTGAGCAAGACTTCTAGCGCGTGCTTATGCTCTGATATGCGTTTTGATAGTTGATCAACTAGTGGCTCGAACTAGTTGCTCGAACCAAAGCTAAGCTGTCACCATTAACAACGACAAACCAGCAAACAACTGGTGAAAGAATTGATAGATAAAAAGCGATCGCGATCGCCTAAGCAAAGATAGCCGCTACAAAAAACAGGCTATCGACCAAAATAGTACTGAGTACCGCGCCGCTAAAGGCCCACCACCGCGTACTATGCGACCTTAGCGGTATAGTACCCAACATAATCAATAGAGATAAGAGCACAATCGCGCTACCCACTCCTTGATAAGTCTCCATTCGCATCAGCGCATTGTGTAGAATCACGCCTGCTTGCTCAGGCGGATTGACCATGAGAGCTCGCCAGTAAGGAATCAGACCGACGCAATAAAAATACAGGTCTGTAATCGCCGTGCCCAGAAGCGATCCTAAATAGAAATAGTTGCCGATCTTCGCCTTGCCGTAGCGCAGCAGAATCAACACAATAGGCAGACCCAAAGCTTCTATCGGTAGATGGACGTATGGATCCCAGCGAAACCAGCCCCAGTAGACCGCGCCAGCTAACCAAGTCCAACTAAATCCGATGATCAAGTCTCCCCAGAGCTGGGTGCTGGCTTTTTGTAGCAGCTTCCAGCCCAAGAGCAGCCAGATAGCCGTCGTTAGTAAGCAAACCTGGGGCACCAAACGAACCAGAGGTGCCTGGATAAAAACGGGAACGGCGACCAAAAAGGCAGATGCCGCAAAAGCCTGAACGCGAGTACGGCTAAACAGAAGGGCGACTTGGTGACGTAGCCGATTGCCTGAATCGCTAGGGGTGGGTACTCGATCCGAGCAACTGACTGAAGATAGCGGCCTACACAGCGAAACCAAAGGACTGTCATCCCCTTCACTCACCGCCTTCCTCAGCGAGCGGTCGGCTCTACTTTTATTAGAAATCTGCAAAGCCCCGGCATCCTTAACTTGTGGCGTGATTGACTGAAGAATTTGCAAGGCTTTTCTGAGATGGATTAACCATTCTTAACATAGCACGATTTACGGGTATGTGTTTAGCGTATAAGCATATAGCAATAACTTTATTTCTGTCTATTATACACAT
>NZ_JADEXO010000163.1 GCF_015207105.1 cf. Phormidesmis sp. LEGE 11477 | reverse complement strand
GCGCAGGGTTTGCCGATGGCTGCTTGTAAGGGAAGGGGCTGCTTGGGGGCGAAGAAGGCTTGGCGGGGCGTGAGGGCTTCGACTCTGCTCAGCCGCTGAGGGTGAGGGGATGAGGGGGTGAAGAGGTAAGGGTTCTCGATGCTTGTTAGGTTCTGACAGTGAGAAAACTGTTTGCTGAGCGCTGTGAGTCCTTGGATCAGCCGATCGATGTCTGCGAGCGTGTTGCCAAGAGAGATGATGAAGGTGAGGGTGCGAAGGGCGGGGAGTTCGCAGGTAACGCCGTATTTTGTATGGAGGATCTCGTCGGCATCGAAGCCGGTGATGCCTAAGGGAGAAATGTTGATGGTTAGTCGGGTGCGATCGCCTGAACCCAGAACGGTTAATCCAGGTAATTGTGCAATTTCTTGGTGGGCGTAGTTGGCTAATGCTAGCGTTTTTGACATCAGCGCTTCACCGCTGGTTGCCATCTGATAGCGGGCGGCATCTAGAGAGCCTAGCAGTAGATAGCTAGGGCTGGTGGATTGGGTGAGCTGTAGGGATTGGGAGAGGCGGGTTCTGTCAATGCGATTGCCCTGAGTATGCAGCATCGCCGCTTGCGTAAAGGCGCTAAGGACCTTGTGAATGGATTGAACGGCAATATCTGCGCCTGCGGATAGGGCGGTAGGGGGCAGGTCAGGATGAAAGGCAAAGTGCGGACCGTGGGCTTCGTCCACAATCAGAGGGATGTTGTGACGGTGGGTGATGTGAGCGATCGCACTCAGGTCTGAGCAAATGCCTTGATAAGTCGGTGAGACAATCAGAACAGCTTTGGCATCAGGGTGCTCGGCCAGTGCTGCTTCGAGGGTATCCGGTGAGATATCGAGCGCAATATCCCACTCGGTGCTATGGGATGGCTGTATGTAAACGGGGACAGCGCCGGATAGAATTAGGCCCGAAATTGCAGAACTATGAACGTTACGCGGCAAAATCAGTTTGTCGCCAGGCCCACAGGTGGCAAGAATCGCGGCTTCAATGCCACAGGTCGAACCATTCGCTAAAAACCAGGTTTGTTCTGCGCCAAAGGCATCAGCGGCGAGTTGTTGAGCCTGAAGGATGACGCCTTCGGGTGCAAAAAGATTATCCAACTCAGGCAGCTCAGGCAGATCGGCTCGGAAGGATCTATCGCCAAAAAGCTGCCTGTGTCTATCCGTAACGCCCTGTCCGCGTTTGTGCCCAGGCGTATAAAAAGCCGCATTGCGACGATCGGCACAGTTCTGCAACGCATCAACCAGGGGCGTGGCGTGCTGATTCAATCGAACCAAGCCATCATTCATCATACTCTTCGAGAAGGGCAAAGCCCTACATCATTCATCATTCCGACTTCTCTTCCGGGTCACAGCGCACTTCAATGGTGAACCCATCGGGGTCGTAGAAGTAGATGCCTTTGCCGGTGGGCCGAACGATTGGGCCTTTGAATTCGATTTTGGCGGCAGTAAGATGTGCGATCGCGCTGTCCATCTGTTCAGGGGCGATGTCAAAGGCAAGATGATCGGCGCGGGTGAAGCCTTTGGCCGGATCGGGGTCAGCCGGTACGTAGTCAGGCTCCCAGAAAAGATCGAGAATGGTGCCGTCTGGCGTCTTGAAGTTAGTGACTTTGCCTTCAGCAACAAGTTGAATTAAGGTTTTGGGAACTTCGTCTCCTACTAACTTATGTAGGCCCAAGATGTTGCCATAGAAGTGACAAGATGCCTGCATATCTTTGACATTGAGAGCGATGTGGTGAACGCCGCGCAGCATGCCAGGGTTTAGGACGGTGGACTGGGTTGTGACAATGTTCAAAGTATCGGTAGCCATAAGAAGAAAGCCGATAGAAGAAAGCCGATAGAAAAATCTCAAAAGAACGTATGAGAGAAGTCGATGCTTGAAGGGCGATCGCACTTATAGCGCTAAGTTCGACGCTTGGAGATTTTTAGTAATAATAATAGAAGCTTTATATTGATTTATCACCACGTTCTAGTTCCTATCGCAAGTGCCCCTATGAAAAGTCTGTTTTTAGACCGCTTGAAAAGTCCTGAACGCCCTGTCTTGGTGTTCGATGGCGCAATGGGCACCTCACTGCAAATGCAGGAACTGACGGCGGCAGACTTTGGTGGCCCTGAATACGAAGGCTGCAATGAGTATCTGGTGGAGACAAAGCCGGACGCTGTAGAAAAAGTGCATCGTGGCTTTTTGGCTGTGGGTGCAGATGTGATCGAAACTGACACCTTTGGCGGCACGGCGCTAGTTCTAGCTGAATATGATTTAGCTGATCAAGCCTACGAGCTCAATAAGAAAGCCGCTGAACTGGCTAGAAAGGCTGCAGATGAGTATTCCACGTCAGAGAAACCTCGCTTTGTGGCGGGTTCAATTGGGCCGGGGACGAAGCTGCCGACGCTGGGCCATGTGGATTTTGACACGCTGAAGAATGCTTACCTTGAACAGGTGGAAGGACTGTACGATGGCGGCGTCGATCTGATGCTGGTAGAGACCTGTCAAGATGTCTTGCAGGTGAAGGCGGCGCTGATTGCGATTGAAGAGATTTTTGAGAAAAAGAACGATCGCCTGCCGCTAATGGTTTCAGTAACGGTAGAGCAGCAGGGGACGATGCTGGTCGGCTCTGAGATCGGCGCGGCGCTGACGATTCTAGAGCCTTTTGGGATCGACATTTTGGGCCTGAACTGCGCCACGGGGCCAGCGGAGATGAAGGAACATATCAAATATCTGTCAGAGAATTCTCCTTTTATTATCTCGTGCGTACCGAATGCCGGTTTGCCAGAGAACGTTGGCGGTCAGGCTCACTATCGACTGACGCCGATGGAACTGCGGATGGCGCTGATGCATTTTGTAGAAGATTTGGGCGTGCAGATTATTGGTGGCTGCTGCGGCACGCGGCCCGATCATATTGAACAACTTGCTGATCTCTCAAAAGATCTCGCCCCGAAACCGCGACCGATCGGAGAAAGAGGCGACCTGCCACCCTACGGCGAGCTGCCATACATGCCGGCGGCGGCCTCTATCTATAGCCCTCAGCCTTATGAACAAGACAATTCGTTTTTGATCGTAGGTGAGCGCTTGAACGCTAGCGGCTCGAAGAAGTGTCGGGAGATGCTGAACGCGGAAGATTGGGATGGATTGGTGGCGTTAGCAAAGTCTCAGATAAAGGAGGGCGCTCATGTCTTGGATGTGAACGTGGACTACGTGGGGCGTGATGGCGAGCGCGATATGCGAGAGCTGGTCTCTAGGCTGGTGACCAATGCCACGCTACCGCTGATGCTGGATTCGACCGAGTGGGAAAAGATGGAAGCGGGCCTGAAGGTGGCGGGCGGTAAGTGCATCTTGAACTCGACGAACTATGAGGATGGCAATGAGCGATTCTTTAAGGTGTTGGAGCTAGCAAAGCGCTACGGTGCAGGTGTGGTGATTGGCTGCATTGATGAAGATGGGATGGCGCGGACTGCCCAGAAGAAGTTTGCGATCGCCCAACGAGCCTACAGAGACGCTGTGGAATATGGCTTTCCTCCGTACGAGCTGTTCTTTGATACCTTAGTGCTGCCAATTTCAACAGGAATTGAAGAAGACCGGGTGAATGCAAAAGAGACCATCGCCGCGATTGAGATGATTCGCGAGAACTTGCCCGGCTGTCACATTATGCTCGGCGTTTCTAACGCCTCGTTTGGCCTCAACCCGGCGGCACGGGTCGTCTTGAACTCGATGTTTCTCGCTGAGGCGATGAAGGTGGGCATGGATGGTGCGATCGTTAGCGCTAGCAAGATTTTACCGCTATCCAAGATCGAGGCTAAGCATCAAAAGATGTGCTTAGACCTGATCTACGATCGCCGTGAATTTGATGGGGATGTGTGTACCTATGACCCACTGGGCGAGCTAACAACTGCCTTTACCGGCAAGAGTTCTAAGCAGCTAAGAACGACATTAGATGACAATCTACCGCTAGAAGAGAAGCTGAAGCGCCACATCATTGATGGTGAGCGGATTGGTTTAGAAGATCAGCTAGCAAAGGCTTTGGAGCAGTATCCACCGCTAGAGATTGTTAACACCTTTTTGCTTGATGGCATGAAGGTGGTCGGCGAGCTGTTTGGCTCGGGGCAAATGCAGCTACCGTTTGTATTGCAATC
The DNA here is from genome assembly GCF_015207105.1 of cf. Phormidesmis sp. LEGE 11477. Taxonomy (GTDB): domain Bacteria; phylum Cyanobacteriota; class Cyanobacteriia; order Phormidesmidales; family Phormidesmidaceae; genus Phormidesmis. Next base: position 6,821 of record NZ_JADEXO010000163.1, on the reverse strand, counting down.
GGCGCAGACGATGAAGGCGGCGGTGGCCTATTTAGAGCCATTTATGGACAAAGACGAGACTGATACCAGTGGTAAGGGTACGGTCGTAATTGCCACGGTGAAAGGCGACGTGCATGATATTGGCAAGAACCTGGTAGACATCATCTTGTCTAACAACGGTTACCGGGTTGTGAATATCGGTATTAAGCAGCCAGTAGACAATATTATCTCGGCTTACAAAGATCATCAGGCGGACTGTATCGCGATGAGTGGCCTGCTGGTGAAATCAACGGCTTTTATGAAAGAGAATCTGAAGACCTTTAACGAGCATGGGATCGATGTGCCAGTGATTTTGGGTGGCGCAGCGCTAACGCCAAAGTTTGTGAATGAGGACTGTCAGAACACCTATAACGGCCAGGTAATCTACGGCAAAGACGCCTTTGCGGACTTACATTTTATGGATGCGCTGATGCCTGCAAAGAAGGCGAACCATTGGGACAACCTAAAAGGCTTTGCAGACGATCACCCGATGAGCCAGGTGTCAAAGAAAGTCGCTATTAACCATGCTGTTGCTGAACCAAAATCCGAGCTACCGATCGTGATTGACACGCGCCGTTCTGACGAGGTTGCTGTTGATATTGCCCGGCCTAAGCCCCCTTTCTGGGGACCCAAGCAACTGAGCTCAGAAGATATTCCGCTAGAGGAGCTATTTGATTATCTAGACATGCAGGCGCTAGTCGCCGGACAGTGGCAGTTTCGCAAGCCCAAGGGACAGGCCCGTGAAGAGTACGATGCTTTCCTAGCAGAGAAAGTAGAGCCGATTCTGACTGAGTGGAAGCAGCGAATTGTAGAAGAGAAGCTGCTAGAACCAAAGCTGATGTATGGCTATTTTCCTTGCTTAGCGGAAGGGAATACGCTGTATGTCTACGATTGGCAGGCAGCACAGAAAGGGGAACCTAGCGATCCAGTGACCTCGTTCGAGTTTCCGCGTCAGCGATCGATGCGACGGCTGTGTATCGCGGATTTCTTTTTGCCCAAGGATCTAGCGAAGCCGGGCGAGTACGACGTGTTTCCGATGCAGGCAGTGACAATGGGCGATATTGCCACGGAGTATGCGGCCAAGCTGTTTGCGGCGGATGACTATACAAACTATCTCTACTATCACGGTTTGGCAGTGCAGATGGCGGAGGCGCTGGCGGAGTGGGTACACCAGAAGATTCGGATCGAGCTGGGCTATGGCGATCAGGAGCCAGAGGGGATTCGGAATATTTTGGCGCAGCGCTATCAAGGGTCGCGCTACAGCTTTGGCTATCCGGCCTGTCCAAATATGCAAGATCAGCCAAAGCAGCTAGATCTGCTAGAAGTCGAGAAAATTGGCATGCATATGGATGAGAGTGAACAGCTCTACCCGGAGCAATCAACGACGGCGATCGTGGCCTATCACGGGGCAGCGAAATACTTTAGTGCCTGATTTTAGCGCGTGACCTGGCTTCGGCTTCGCTCAGCTAACAAACTCTATCGCCTCGGTAGCTGAGCGTAGTCGAAGTCACCAGCCGGATTCGGATTGCTCATGAACATACTGGGCGATCGCACTAATCTCCTCAGCGCTCAGTCTATCTGCATAGGCGGGCATGATGCCTTTGCCTTGAGTGACAATCGAGGCGATCGCACCGACATCCTCATAGCCATTGCGCCTCATCGCCCGCTGCTTCAGGTTTTTGCCTCGGCGAATGATATTGCCACCACCGGCATGGCAAGCGGCGCAGTTTTCTGTGAATAAGACTGCGCCGGACGCAGTGGACTCAGGTGCAGTAGCGGCAGTAGCGGCAAGTGTTTGGGGTGCGATCGCTAACCACAGCAGTAGGGTAAATCCTACAAAGAGCGATCGCCAGCCTATTAGAGCTAGCCGTAAGCCGTGGAATCGGCGAACAAAGTCAAAGAACGCAGTCACATTAGAACCTCTAGAAGTCAGTGTCTTTGTACCTACTTTGGCGTATCCCGGCTGAAGTCGATCGCTGAGCTGTGATAGATTATTAGAAATTATGCTAAGAAATGTTTATATAAATCAGAGAAAATTAATAAAAGTAGCTTGGCATAGCTGTAGACATGAAACGGAGGTCAGCTAGTAATGATTAAATACTGGGCTGATTCTTCTTAGCCTGTTTGAGAGGGTCGACCGACCGACCTTTGACCATCGCTATATTAAAGAAAACCTTTTGCCTGCACACTTTCTACTTGGCGTTTTTGTTCCTGCTGCATCTCTAGTCGAGCCTTTGCAGCAACTGCTTGTCCAGCAACGATTTGTGGTTAGTTGGAGCCAGTCTCCGTCAGAGTTTGAAGAGTGGGTCGTCAGCAACCGCCACCGGATCGATTGCTTGATTATTCAGTCGGCTGAGGAGTCTTTCCAAGTACTATCGCATCTGCAGGAAAAAGATATCTTACTCCCCACGCTGGCACTATACAGCTCAAAAGCACCGTTAGTCCCCAATAGTGAACTTCTCGACAGCGATACCTTCTCACAGGGGCAGCAGGCATATCACCAAGCAGTCCTAGCTTTTGATATTCGCAATATAAGTGACATAGATGATGGAATCTATCAGGCGGTGGATTCGTATTTGCAGCTACCCACTGAGGCCAGTGCAGACAGTTTAGGTCAGCTAGGTCTCGGCCTAGAGGCTGGTCGCGACGGAGATAAGCGGCTATTTCTGCTGAGCTTACAGCAGCAGCGCCTAGCTGAAAAACTAAAGGAAAGGCTCGGCTACATAGGCGTGTACTACCGTCGTAATCAGCAGAACTTTTTACGCTATATGAGCGCACAAGAACGTGAGGAATGTCTCGATAAGGTGCGTCAAGATTATCGGCGAATTATCTTGAACTACTTTGCCGACGATGAGTCAATCAATCAAAAGATAGATGACTTTGTGAATGTTGCTTTCTTTGCAGATATGTCAGTGCCCAAGATTGTAGAAATACACATGGAGCTGATAGAAGACTTTTCTAAACAGCTAAAACTAGAAGGACGTAGTGATGAGACGCTGACTGACTATCGTCTGACGTTGATTGATGTGATTGCCCACCTGTGTGAAATGTATCGGCGCTCTATTCCGCGCGATCGCTAGACCCACGCGATCGCTTTTGTCCGGCTGCAATTCTTTGGGGCTACACACGTCTAATATGAATCCATTACCACTATTTTCCCTATCGAAGCCCAACTCATTTTAGAGACCCTATGAGCGCCTCGAAGCCGACCTACATCTTAAAGCTCTATATAAATGGGAACACCTCTAGCTCTAAGAAAGCGCTGATGACTCTAAAGACTATCTTGGAAGAAAGCTTCAACGGCATATATGCGCTCAAAGTGATTGACGTCAAAGAGAGCCCCCAGCTAGCAGAAGAAGACAAGATCATGGCAACCCCTACGCTCTCCAAAGTTCTGCCACCGCCTGTACGCAAAATTATCGGTGATTTGTCCGACCGCGAAAAAGTTTTGATCGGTCTCGATCTTCTCTATGATGAGATAAGCGAAGGTATGCATGATCAGGGAACTCAATAGAATTTCCTAACGCTTCTTTTAATATTTCTTGCTAAGAATTTCCCAGTTAGACAAATACTTATGAACTCCTCTTCGTCTTCATCTGATCCCAAGGCGCGGACTCGTCTAAAAGGCGTGCAAAAAATTCGCACCATGATTGAGGGATTTGATGACATCAGCCACGGTGGCCTGCCTGTGGGGCGCTCTACCTTGGTTAGCGGCACGTCTGGAACAGGTAAAACGCTGCTAGCTGTCCAGTTCCTGTATCACGGGATTACCTATTTCGATGAGCCTGGTATCTTCGTCACCTTTGAAGAGTCTCCAGAAGATATTGTTACCAATGCCTATAGCTTTGGTTGGGATTTAAAGTCTTTGATCAAAAGTGGCAAGTTGTTCATTTTAGATGCCTGCCCTGATCCAGAAGGGCAAGAAGTTGTTGGCAGCTTCGATCTTTCTGCTTTGATCGAACGTATTCAGTATGCCATTCGTAAGTACAGTGCAAAGCGAATTTCGATCGATTCAGTGACGGCAGTTTTTCAGCAATACGATGCAGCTGAAGTGGTGCGTAGAGAGATTTTTCGGCTGGTGGCAAGGCTAAAACAAGTGGGCGTGACCACTCTAATGACGACGGAGCGAGTAGATGAGTATGGCCCGGTTGCGCGGTTTGGCGTAGAAGAATTTGTCTCTGATAATGTCGTGATTGTGCGTAACGCCCTAGAAGGAGAGCGCAGGCGGCGAACGGTAGAGATTTTGAAGCTGCGCGGTACCACTCATATGAAAGGAGAGTATCCATTTACGATCACAGATAGCGGGGTAAGCATCTTCCCGCTAGGGGCGATGAGGTTGACCCAGCGATCGTCAAATGTGCGGGTATCTTCTGGAGTAAAAACGCTCGATGAGATGTGCGGCGGCGGCTTTTTCCGCGATTCGATTATTTTAGCGACAGGGGCAACGGGTACCGGCAAGACACTGCTGGTCAGCAACTTTTTGGCGAACGCTTGCGAGAATGATGAGCGCGCGATTTTGTTTGCCTATGAAGAGTCTAGGTCGCAGCTTGCTAGAAATGCTTCTTCTTGGGGAATTGATTTTGAAGCGCTAGAACGAGAAGGACTGCTGAAGATTATTTGCGCTTATCCAGAGTCGGCAGGCTTGGAAGATCATTTGCAGATTATTAAGTCGAAGATTGCGGAATTTCGTCCCTCTAGAATTGCGATTGATTCGCTCTCGGCCCTAGATCGCGGCGTGAGCAACAATGCGTTTCGTCAGTTTGTAATCGGGGTGACAGGCTTTGCCAAGCAGGAAGAGATTACGGGCTTTTTCACGAATACGACAGAGCAGTTTATGGGCTCTCATTCGATCACTGATTCACATATCTCTACCATCACAGACACGATCTTGATGCTGCAATACGTAGAGGTTCGTGGTGAGATGTCAAGGGCAATCAACGTCTTCAAGATGCGCGGGTCTTGGCATGATAAGGCTATCCGCGAATATATCATCAATGAAGATGGCCCGCAGATTCAAGAGTCATTCCGCAATCTAGAAGGTATTATTAGCGGCTCGGCTCGGCGGATTCCTTCTAATGAAAGGAACCAGCTATCGCGCATCGTTAATGCCGTTCGCAGTGATGATGACTAACGACGGACTAACGGTCCTTGAAAACGACTAGACCGAACAGCGGTGACGAACATGGAGGGATTCGAACCCCCGACCCTCAGAACCGGAATCTGATGCTCTATCCAACTGAGCTACATGTCCATAGGGCTAAGTTTTGGCAAAACCCTTAGGGCTAAATTCTAGCACCTCTTCTCCGACCAAAACGACAAGTCTGTTTGGAAAATGCGGCTAAGTAGTTACTGACTGTTACTAATGATACGTTCTCCTACGGCTGAATGATTTAATGAAAAGCATACTTTAGGGGGTCTGCTACCAAGCGGCGAGTGAGGGTCATGAGACGTAGACGCATATTGGGCTATGGTGCTGGCGTGGTGGGGACAACGGCTTTGGCTGCCTGCTCGACGCAGCAAGGTGGCGGCGCGGTTAGTGGTGATTTGCCTCGGGTGCAGTGGCGGATGGCAACGAGCTGGCCACAGTCTTTAGATACGATCTATGGCGGCGCGCAAACGGTGTGCGATCGCGTCTCTGCTCTGACCGATGGCCGCTTCACCATCGATCCGTTTGCGGCTGGCGAAATCGTGCCGGGGCTGCAAGTTCTCGATGCGGTTCAAGAAGGCACCGTAGAATGCGGTCATAGCGCGGCCTATTACTACGTGGGTAAGAACGAAGCTCTAGCCTTTGGCACTACCGTTCCTTTTGGTTTAAACGCGCAGCAGCAAAATGCCTGGCTCTACCACGGTGGCGGCTTAGATGAAGTCAATCAGCTATACGCAGACTTTAATGTGATCAGCTTTCCAGCGGGCAATACGGGCGTGCAGATGGGCGGCTGGTTCAAGAACAACGTCCAGACGATCAGTGACTTAAACGGCCTGAAAATGCGTATTCCAGGCTTCGGCGGTAAGGTGATGGCCGAACTTGGTGTGAACGTACAGGTATTGCCTGGCGGCGAGATTTTTCTAGCGCTGGAACGGGGGGCGATTGACGCCGCCGAATTTGTTGGCCCGTATGATGACGAAAAGCTAGGGCTAAACGAAGCGGCGACTTATTACTATTATCCCGGCTGGTGGGAGCCAGGCGCGACCCTAGATGTCACCATGAATTTGGACGCTTGGAATTCATTACCGGCTGAGTATCAAGAAGTTTTTAAGACGGCTACCTACGAAGCAAACATCAATATGCTGGCAAAGTACGATGCGCTAAACGGTGCGGCGCTAGAGAGTTTGGTGTCTAAAGGAACAGAACTAACCGCTTACAGCGATGAGATTTTGACAGCGGCCAGTGAAGCGTCAACTGCGCTGTTAGAAGATAGTGCTAGCAAAGACTCTACTTTTAAAAATGTGTACGATAGCTGGAAACAGTTTCGCGATTCTGTTCAAGGTTGGAACAAAGTGAATGAGCTAGGCTTTGCCCAGTTTGTGAATAGATAAGGGAACCGCAAACAAATAAGGTACTGCTCCGCCCTCACCCTCATCCCTCCCCGAAGGAGAGGAACTTCAGATCTGACTCCCTTCTCCCGAGTACCCGTTTAGCGTACACACTGGAAAACCCCTCCCTTACGGTTCCCACAGGGAACCAAGTCCCGTATCTCTAAAAATACATAGCCAATGTCCCCTCCGACGGAGGGGTGGCCGAAGCGCAGCGGAGGTCGGGGTGGGTCAGCAGCCTAAGTAACCAACCAACGCTAAACACATAC
>NZ_JADEXO010000022.1 GCF_015207105.1 cf. Phormidesmis sp. LEGE 11477 | reverse complement strand
CTCCCATCCTAGAGGGCCAAAGAAAAAGATACCCAAGCCTAAGTACGACAAAAAGAAGCCGCATGTCTCTACCGCTCGACTACTCGCCAAAGCTAAAGCCGAAAAGAAAGCACCTTGAAAGGGCTGGCTTTCAGAACCTGAAGACTGGCGCATTTGTCGAAGCTGCAACTACGCCATCCAAGCCATGGAGCCCGAAGCGAACACCAAAGCTTGCCCACGCTGTAGCGATGCCATGTGGAGTGACCAAGGCCAGCTACGGCGAATGCTGCGTCTTCGGCAGGTCATGGCCACAACTTCCGACAAAGGTAGCCGCTTCGGCGACGATAGTGAAGATCGCAATTCAGCTTTCTTCCAACGCCATTTACTCGTAGACTTCGACCCGGCCTACCGTGAAAAAACATTTTTAGTCAAAGAGAGAGCCAAAGAACAGGCCAAAGAAAAGGAATTCCCCTTTGGGTTTGAATACATCTCGAAAACCACCTTTCGAGAAATCAATCTAGGCGAATCACTGGCCAATGGAGAATCAGTTTCTCTCTCCGGTCAACGCTTTACCACAAAAGGATTCAAGGTCTGTCACAGCTGCGGCAAAGTGATGCGCGGCAAGGCAGATAAATTCACAGCCAAAGATCATATGATCAACTGCCAGTGGCGAGATAAACCCGAACAGACTAAAGCCATAGACGTACTATATCTCTATCGAGAATTTCGATCTGAATCGATTCGTTTTCTCATGCCAGATGAAAAGTTCTGGACACCCCAGGGACTGCATTCATTCATCGCTGCCTTACAGCTCGGCCTCCAGCGAAAGTTTGGTGGCAAAGTCGATCACCTACGCACGTTAATCAGCGAAGAGCCCCAGCCCAACTCCAGCCTACGTAAGTCATTCCTGTACCTCTACGACAGCATTCCAGGCGGAACCGGCTACCTAAGGCAGCTCATCCGTGACCCTGATTCTCTAGGTGATGTCTTTAATCAGGCGCTGGCCGTCCTCAGATCTTGTGGATGCGACGATGGGTGCTATAGCTGCTTGTTTGCCTACCGCAACAGCTTTGACCAAGACCAAACTAGCCGCAAATGGGCCAGAGATTTGCTCGGCACCATCGCCAAACACTGGCCCCAACTCGAAGAAACCAAAGAAGGACTCTCGGCCATCCGCCTGAACAGCAACTTTGAAAGTGAGCTAGAACGCCGCTTTATCGAAGCAATTCGGCGCTACAGCGGCAAAGCGTCCACTAACAAGACAGACGGAGGAAACTCGCCCCAGCTACGCAACGATATTATTAAAGGTCGAACCGGGTACTTCCTCAAAGTCGGCGAATTCTCTTGGATTATCGAAACTCAGGTTTCGCTAGGCCCAAGCGACGGCGTAGCCATTCCTTCCAGAGCAGACTTCGTGCTCAGACCGGCCTCTAACCGCATGAATAGCCGTCCGATTGTCATCTTCACCGACGGCTGGGAATACCACAAAGACCGCATCGGCGAAGACTTGCAGCAGCGTTTGGCCATCATTCGCAGTGGCCAGTTTCACTGCTGGTCACTGACCTGGGACGATGTCGCCAGTCAGATAGAATCCAATCTCACACCCACCCGTCTAAATGGCCGACTAGACGGCCTAACCTGCCAGCTCAACGCTAAGTTTCTTCAGGGCCAACTCCAGGTTTACCAGCAATATCAATGCACCGACCTACAGCCCTTAGAATCGCTCAACAGCTTTGAGTGGTTGATGACTTATCTAGCGAAGCCAGATGCTGAGCAGTGGCAACGCTGGGCAATGCTGCGAACCTTTGCCCAAGCTAATCCCAGTTCCCTAAAGAGCGCCGCGCTTCATCAGCAATGGTCTGAACAAATCCAGTCTCAGCTAGGCTCAGAACCTCTGGATTACTGGGAGACGCCTGAAAAGTTCTTAAATGCTGAAGTGCCAGTCTCTCCCATGCTGACGATCTGGGGTGCCGCAGACTTGACGCGCCACCAACACGCCGACGCTACCGGCAGCTTTGTCCTGCTGCGGCTAAACGATACGCCATCGGCAGAAACAACAGTTTTGAAAGAGAGTTGGAATGAAACCCTACGACTGCTTAATCTCTACCAGTTTTTACCTCACATCTATGTTTGCACGCCCGCATCAACTTCCTTGAGCGCTGTCTTACTGCCAAAGCTCTTTTCAGCTCAAGCGAAGACCATTGTTCCCGATCCGTCTTGGGAAGAGCTGAAGGCGCTAGTCCTAGAAGACTCGCTGCTACCTGCGATCGCCAAAATGCAGCAGGCCCACTGGCCACTACCCGAGGCTGGATACGAGCTGACGAACTCGCAAGGGACCGTGATTGCGATCGCAGAATTAGCCTGGATTGAAGACCGTCTTGCCATCGTGCTAACTGCTAGCGATCGCGCCATATTTTCCACTAGCGGTTGGCTAGCCATCAGCCCAGAAGAACTATCCAACACCTTCGAGACCATCGCCAGTAAGTTAACAGGAGACGCCTAAATGAGCCTGCAACAAAATTTTCGCCTAGCAATTTCAGACGATTTCTTCGATGCCTACAGCCGACTGCCTCGCAAGGCCCAGGGTAAAATTTCTGAGTTTATCAACCGCTTCCGCCAAGATCCCACCCGCCCCGGCCTCAACTACGAATCCATCCAAGGCAGCAAAGATAAAAACATGAAGTCTGTGCGGATCGATCAGGCGCATCGAGCAATCGTGCTAAAACCCAATAAAGGCAGTGTTTATCTTTTGCTGTGGGTCGATAAACACGATGACGCCTACAACTGGGCAAAACGCAGAACCTGCGTAGTCAACGAAGTATCCGGCGCACTTCAGATTGTTGATATTGAAGAGGCCGCGACGACGGCTGAAAAGCTCAGCCAACAAAATCCTAGCTGTATCACTGGCCGATTTGAAAACATCAAAGACAAACACCTAATGCGTTTGGGCGTTCCTGAAATTTTGCTCCCTGCGCTCCGGCAAGTTGTCACCGATGAAGATGTAGAACAGATTTTACCTCACCTGCCTCGTGAAGCTAGCGATGCCATCTTGATGCTAGCTGCCGACTATAAGCTAGATACTGTTTTCCGTCAGTTAGAAAAATCGCAAGCGCCTCAGCCGATTAATCCTGACGACCTTGAAACGGCCCTACAGAACGACGACAGCTTAAGTCGCTTCATGGTCATCACCGACGATACCGCGCTCGATGAAATGCTCGCTGCCCCTCTCGAAAAATGGCGCGTTTTCCTTCATCCGACCCAACGCAAGCTCGTCGAACGCGATTGGAGTGGGTCAGTGCGCGTCCTCGGCGGAGCCGGTACCGGCAAAACCGTTGTAGCAATGCATCGGGCAAAGTGGCTAGCTCAGAACCGATTTAATGATTCTAGCGATCGCATACTCTTCACTACCTTCACAAAAAATCTAGCCGTCGATATCGAAGCTAACCTGAGATCAATCTGTTCTCCCGAACAAATGCGCCGCATTGAAGTGATTAACTTGGACGCTTGGGTCGCAGAGTTTCTTCGCCAAGAAGGCGTAGATCTTCGCCTTGCCTACGGAGAAGCCTCCGACCAGCATTGGGAAGAGGCATACACATTAGCCCCGACTGAACTAGGCTTTCCTCTCAGGTTTTACCAGGAAGAATGGCGCGATGTTGTTCTATCTCAAAACTGCCAAATCTTGCGCGATTACCTTCAGGCTCGGCGAGTAGGACGAGGCACCCGCTTAAGTCGCAAGCAACGCCAGTCACTATGGCCTGTGTTTGAGGAGTATCGAAATCTGCTCAGAGAACAGGGCCTTCGAGAGCCTGACGACGCGATGCAAGATGTTGCCCAGCTGATTAAAGAAAAGGGAGCAGATTCCTTCCCCTACAGAGCTGTCATTGTGGATGAAGCTCAGGACATGAGTCCAGCAGCTTTCAATTTAATTCGTGCGATCGCCGGAGACTCTGATAAAAACGATCTCTTCATTGCAGGCGACGCCCACCAACGTATTTACGGTAAAGTCGTCACGCTTAGCCATTGTGGTATCGACATACGTGGTCGAGCCCGCAAACTACGCCTCAACTACCGAACCACTGATGAAACCAGACGCTGGGCTACTGCTGTGCTCAATAGCGTCACAGTCGATGATTTAGATGGTGGCGTAGATTCACTCAAAGACTATCGCTCCCTAATGCATGGCGAAGAACCTATCATCAAGGGTTTCCAGACATTTCAAGAAGAAGTAGACTATCTCGCTCAGGTAATCACTGACATACAGTCATCTGAGCACCACACGGCAGGTATTTGTCTTTCCGTCCGCACGAATGCCTTAGTCGATCAGTACTTCACAGCACTCAAGGGAAAAAATATCACCGTCAAAAAAGTTCACCGCAACCAACCAGACAACCCCTCGGACAGCGGCGTCAGATTAGCCACCATGCACCGAGTAAAAGGACTACAGTTCGATTACATGCTTCTACCCGCACTAGGGAAAGACACCATTCCTTTGAACTCAGCCTTAATCCACTGCTCAGACGAAACTGCTAAGCAACACTTTATCGATAGTGAGCGTAGCCTACTGCATGTAGCCGCAACTAGGGCTAAAAAGCGCGTCTTCGTGACGTATTACGACGAGCCTAGTCTCTTGATAGACGCCTGATTTTTTAGCCTGCTTGTAGGACACAAATAAATCAGTAACCTACAAGCAGCTTACTCAATCTCCTATCTCAATACGTTGTCGGGATTGTTTTCGGCTATTCGCTGAATTGGTTGGCTGCTTCTGTTGGCAAGCAGTCAGCGTTTTTCTGATGTAATTCATCGCCTCCTTCGCTCCCTGCATCTCACGAATCTGCTTCACTATCGTGCTGCCCGCAGTCAACATCAGCCAAACTTCTTTTCGACTACGCCCATCCTTAACCGCTGCCCGTCCAACCAATAGATCCAACTTGACAGCATTCTCAGCCTGAACACCCTCACTGTAGTCATTCCATAGCTTGATATAAACCTCACGCTGACTCTTCCCTATCGAGTCAGCTTGCCTCTCAGCTACAACCTGACTCGCCAGGTGTGACTGCTCTACTTCGTCGATAACGGATTCCTGTCCGCCTCGATACTCTCCAGCTTGTTTTCCAACTGCCGCATCGAATCGATCAACCGCTGCTGCGAGTTTATTTCTGTTTTTAGCTGCGCGTTCCAACTGCTCAAAGCCGAAATCAACTGCTTCAACTGCTCTTGCAAAGAGTCCTTCGCATTCGATGAATTCTGATTGCTCAACATACTCTGCAACTGCACAATAAAGTGACTCAACCTGCTGGCTAAGGATGTCGGCAACCAATTCAAGCTCGCCGTCAAACCCTGCATCTCCTGTTCCAGTAAACTCACCCGTTGGCTGAGTTCGCTCACCTCTTCCCGCACGGGTTGAAAGCTCGCCTGCAAACTCCGCCGCAAGGCACTCTCCAACGCCGTCTCCAACACGCTGCCCAATATCTCCACCGTCAGTACTGGGGCCTTCTCCTCCACAATTCTCTTTCTGGGTCTTGCCATACGTCTCTCCTTTTTGTCCTAACAAAACATAATCACTCGCGTTCTCCTTCGCCCTAGAAACCTGCGCCTTGCGAATCAGCTCATGCTTATCTGCCGTGTACAGCTTTAGCCCATGCTTTGCCCGAGACACCGCCACATAAAATGCCTCTCGATTCGTCGTTTTTTCACCCATCAACGCCAGCACCCGTTCAGCCGTTTTCCCCTGACTCCCATACGTCGTACTTACCCAGGCATAATCCACATGCGATCGCCCCGATAAGTCAAACCATCGGCCCTGGCCCAACTCATCCACCGCCATCACTTTCCCAGCGGCATCAATCTCTGCCACAGTGAACTGTTGCCCATTACGTGTTTTCGCTGCCCGGTCATTCTTAGTCCATCGCAGCTTGTCTCCCACGGCAATATTTATGGGTTGAACTCGATAGACTGTTTTGCGATCGCACCGCGCTGGATCAATCTTCAGTAACTGCCCGGCAACCGTCTCCACCACCAGCTGATTAGCTTCCTTATCAACACCTCTCACCACATACTGCTGATACTTCACCAGTCCCTGCTTCTTGTAATCCTGAGTCGGAATCAGTACATCTCCCGCCACATAAGCCGACACATAGCGAGCTTGCACCGTGGTCAAATCCTTTCGCCGCAGACTCAGCAACTTCAAAGCGTCCTCACCCAAACTTCCCTCTGTCTGAAGCGCCTGTCGTAATTGAGCTGTCAGGACGCCCCTTTCCTGATTCGTTCCGGCCAGTAGCAGCGTCTCCTCACGTGCCCCTGGTGAGAGTGAGATATAATCACTAACCATTTGGTTAATTTGACCGCTCAACTTAGGCTCAAGATGCAAACATTCCGCCTGCTCCAGCACGTCAATCCCTCGTGCCACGTTCCCTTCAGAAATCAGCCGCACTGCCAGCTTCAACTCCTCCGTCTTTTGCCGCAAGCTGTGGTCCAACCGAGCCAAAGCAATACCGCCAGCCTGCAAACTTTTGAATGGATTACCGGCTTCTACCGCCGAAAGCTGTTTCGTATCGCCCACCAGCAACACCCTGGCCCCTTCTTGTTGCGCCCGTATCAGCAGCGCGTGAGCATCCTTCATACTCAGCAACCCTGCCTCATCTACAAACCAAATTGCTGGTGCTGTCTCTTCTTCGACTGATGAAACCAGCAATCCCGCTACCGTACTCGTCTCAATCTTCAGCGACTCGCCCAAAGTATGAGCCGCCTCCGCACTCGGCGCGAACCCTCTCACCTGCAAACCTTTATCCTGGGCAATCAGCTTTAACTCATTCAGTGTATAAGTCTTTCCCGCCCCAGCCGATCCTTGCCAAGCCATCACAGAATCTGAACAGGTCAGTGTCTGCAAAATTGCCTGTCGCTGCTCCGCTGTCAGTGGGGACTTTCCCAACAGTTGCTCAATCTCTTCCGGCAAGGCGATCTCCTTTACCTGTCCCTGCCCTCCCTGCATCAATCGAATCGTTTCTAGCTCCAACCGAATCGCCGCCTGAGTGGTCATCCGCGTTTCATCAATCCTAATCAGCTCAGAACTTCCCTCAATCGCCGCCTGTAATTGATCAAAGCTTTGCTGCCCTAGCTGATGCTCCAACGCAAACCGCTCCAACGCAGTTCGTCTGAATACCGCTTCTCGCTCACTGCAATGTGCGATCGCAGGCTCGATATCCGGTTTAGACAGCGTTTTGGACAGAGTGCTTGCAGCCTCTACATCCGAGGCGATCGCTTCAACCTGATCTGCTTGCTCCCATCTCGAATTTGCTGTCGGCAATTCAGGTAGCGCCAATCCTTCTACCTGCGCCAAAGCATTCCATCCTTGCCTCAATTGCTCAGGCTGCATCGGTGTCGGCTTGCGTTTGCGAGACTTCAGCGCCGCCGCCTCATATAGTGCTAGCCGCGATCTCAACACTTGCCCGTCCTCGCTGAAAACTGTTTTCCCCTCTGCTTTCCACAGCGCCACCAACGCCTCAATCTGCTGCCGACGTGTAGAAAACAATTTGAGTAGCTCAGCTGAATAGCCGACTAGCTCGAACTGGCCATGGGCTTTTGGCTCAATGACATAGCCATGTTTTTGAAGCGCGATCGCCAACTCATTCTGATAAATCTGACCCAAGAGTTTCTTGTTTGCGATCGCCTGTTCATTCGCAAAGCTAAACCACTGTCCATCCGGCAGTTGTGTCGCATTCATCACCACACAATGACTATGCAACTGTGGCTCCGCCTCCCGATTTGTCGCATGGGGAAACACCGCTGCAATCAAGTTTCCTGTTGTCAGCCGTTGCCGACCCATCTCAGTTGAGATCCTAGTCTGTGCATACCGCTCTTCCAACACAGACAATGCCTTCGCCACCGCCTGATGATGCGCCGCCAACACCCGCTCATCCTTCTGCACCAACGCCGCAATGCTCACACTCTTTGGCGCACTAAAGGTAAAGTCCGTCGCCGCTCGCCGCTTCTTCGGGTCAATCTCCTTTCCCGAAAGCACCTCACCATTCGGTCCCGTCCCGCTCAGTAGCTCACCAAATACCGCCTTCTCCACTGTGCCAGTTAGCCCTAAATTACTGGCACCCTTCCCTAGCCAAAACGAAGCCTCATGCTGCTCCTCCTCGGTGTAGTAGTCATCTTTGACGAAATAGTTCTCGGCCTGGGCAGCCGAAAGATTGCTTGTAGACAGCATGGCAATTCGCGTCTGAAACGGTGCGAATAAGTAGTCGAAACAATAAAAATCCTTAAACCGATTGCGCTGCGGGGTTTACGAGTTTTTTTGCCAGCAATCTGGCGTCCTGTGTGGTATTTCCGGCGAAGCCCCCAAAAGGGCGTAGCACCGTAGCCGAGATTTACCGCTCACCTCAACAATATAACCAATATTTGCAAAAAATAATATTTTGGTTAAACGTATATTTTTATTAACCATGAAGAACCGAATCTATGAGGCCGCGATTAATATTGCGGTGTAGCTCGCTTCAAAATGCTATGACACAAATTACTGTGGGTACGCCCACTATTCACCTTGCTGGAGACATTGGTGCTTCAGCCTCTAAGTTCTTCTATCGGGTTCACCCCGGACAGGCTGTGCCACTTTGGATGGATGCTGCCGTTGCCAATGGTCTAAACGAATCGGCTTTACCTAGCATCGGCAGTAAGCATCGCCCTCAAGACAGTGCCTGGTTAGAGATCGGTTCGGAAATCGTTTTGGTTGGAGAATCAGCTAAGGCCTTTTTGGATAACACTAGCTTGAGTGCGAACAAGTCTGACAAGGCAGCTTACAAAATTGCAGCAGCACTCGGCGTTATCGCTGAACTAGAACAGTTGCCTAGCCATTACAAAGCCTTCGTTTGGCTGCCCTTACCGCTAACAGAAATTAGAACCCGCGAGCAGATCGCTGCTAAGTTCTACGATATCTGCGAACAGGGCTTCATCTGCCGCGATCGCCAGCAGGACGTACAGCCGATTCTAAAGTTCTTCCCTGAAGGCTTTGGACTTTATCTCAACCGCAAAAAGCAGCTAGAGAAAAGTAGTCAATCTATCGCCGGGCGGCGGACTCTCATCCTAATGATGGGGCATCGTAACCTGTCCATCCTCTGTTTTGAAGGCGGATCTCTTCGCGCCGGTCGCTCTAATTCTGATGGCCCTGGCTTCTGGCCCGCCTTTGAGAAGGCGACTCGCTCAGCCGGGGTACCGCCGACTGACTATGCTGGACTGATGTCTGCACTCGTCACTAGGAAGTCCCAGCAAATTTCCCAAGCACAAGCAGGGCTCTTCGACTTTGGAACCTACGCCAACTTCGTCCGACAAACTTATTGGCAAGCAGTCAGCGTCTACCTACAAGACAATTTGCTAGGACAGCTCACTGATGGGACAGTAGACATCATTCTCAGCGGTGGCGGTGCTGGCATCATTCAATCAGAGATAGCAGATTACTTTGAGTCCTTGGGATTGAGCGGTCGCCTAGTCTACGCAGACCAACTACAGCCTCAGCTAACCGATGTGGTTAGCCAGTTACCAGAAGCTGCTCAGAATTCGTCGATTCCGTTACGAATGTCTGACTGCTATGGTCTATTCCAAGGACTTATCGGTAAACTAACCAAAGTACCTACCTAACAAACCAAGCTGCTGAATCCTGAAAACTTTAGTTCCACTCGCATTCACCATGGCTCGTCCACGTTCTCCCCATAGCACTAGTGACCGACAGCGTATCCAGTTTGCTTACAACGCAGACCGCAGTACGCCAATTGGGGAAACTTTCAAGTATCTTTTGAAAAGCGACAAGTTGCCGAGTCGAAAGGGTAAGCATAAGGGCTTGGATGCGATCGCAGCATTCTGGCAACCGTTTGCCTATCAGGAAAAGGAAGAGTTGAGTGATGAGGAGAAGATTGCGATCGCACAAGAATCTATCGATACCTTATCCCAACAAATCGATCTCATCCGCGAAACCTTCGGCATAGAGGCTCCTCAAGCACCGACAGCCAATCCAGCTCAGCTTCAGCAGGAGATGCGCTCGGTTGCAACAGCAGTCGTTCAAGAGTTTGTCGCTAGTGGTGCATTTCCAGCATCAGCGGTTGAGAATGTCACCGCTCAAACAACCAACGCTGTTAGCAATGCTGTCTCGAAACCAGCACCCAGCATCAATGAGGGCGTTGACTTCGATGAGGAAGCCCTACTCGGCGACCTCTTTGACAACTCCGAAATTGCCGCGTAGGTAGGGAATTCCATGGGGCTAGAACCGAAGAAACCCAGCAACGAAGCGGGCAAAGCCGCAAGGCAGCAATATTTAGATTTGGCTAGGCGCGTTACCGGCGAAGCTAATCTGGACTACAACACGCTCTACCACCGCTTTGCCGAAAATGACTGGGCTGCTGTCAAACTCGATGATGCTGTCGCATCACTGTCGATTAGGTCGGGGAACTCACCCAAGCAAACGGTCGGCATTCTCCATCAAAGCCCCTATCTTCAACACCAGGTGCATCAACGCAGCGTGCCTTTAGCACCGATGAGCCAGTACGTGCGCTCTACGGTGCTAAAGACCGTTCAACAGCAAAAGCAAGCACAGTCTCAGCAACGGAGTCCGTCACGAAGCTCCGAGATCGAACAGAACTAGTAGCTGTCTGCGCTTGCGACCTAAGCAAACAATTCAAGCGTTATCATTATGCTTCTCTTCATCAGTAAGCGACAGGCAACTGAGTGCCTAAATCTCAGCAGTTCCACGCTCAAAAAGTACCGACTAAACGGTGAGTGGATTGAAGGAATTCACTGGGTAAGGATCAACAGCCGTTGTGTTCGATACAACCTCGAACTCATCAAAGACTGGTTGCATAATAAGAATGACCCAGCCGCTCATCTACGAGCGATTGAACTCTATCAAACAGGATTGCTTAGCAATCAGAAAAAGGGACCAAAGAAATAAAGTATCTTGGATATTGCGTATTCGCGTGACTTCAGGCTCGTGGCAACTTCTGGTGAAGCGATTCTCTGGCTTAGGTTGACTGTACTCTTCTACATAGGGCTGATCCTATGTTTGCTTGATAGCATAACGGTTTTTTCTACGTCAATGCGTAACTTCTAACCTATAGCAAACGGGCAGCGTTGAGCGGCGGTTCGAGACTATCTAGTCGTCTTTGAAAAACAGCTAGTAATACATTGATGCAGTCGCGAAATCGCCTGCCGCATCGATGCATTACTAAGTAGGTAGCCATATATAAATGCTGCTATAAATCGTTGAAACCTTTACCAGACATCGCTCGATAACCTCATTTAATTTAGGCTACCTACTTAGCTGTTTATGGCTTCGACTTGCGTAAGCTCTTCTACTGTTTGGTTAAGGCTGCTCATGCGTCAGTATCATGTAGACGCTTACACATGCTTTTCCAGAGATGACTACCCATTTACTCGAAGACATCTGGATTGATGCTGTAGCCTAATCGATTGATGGCGGCGATCGCATCTGTTGGTGTAATCAAACCATTACCATCAAAATCAGCCTTAATATCGGCAGCAGGTGTAGACTGCCCCAAACGATTAATCACGAATATAGAATCGGTTGGTGTTATTATGCCATTCCCATCAATATCCCAAGGGAAGTAGGTGACGTCGTCTTTGTCGATGCCTTTTCCTTGCAGGACGTCATTAGGTGTGACGTCATCATTGAGCTGGCTGTCGGGATCGACGATGATACCGAGATAGTCGTAACTATCAGAAACATGGTCGCTGCCCAGCCCGATCAAGTCGTCTGCTTGAGCACGACCGTTAAGAACGTCCCGTGAAAGCTGAACAGTTTTCGTTTGTGTTGATTGCTGACCGCTAGTCAGTCTATCAATGGTAACGGTATCTATAAAAACATCGTCTGCATTTCCAATGATGTCGTCATCAGAGTGAATGATACCGACGTCGAAGGCTGTAGCGTTAGCCGTACCTTTATTCTCAATAGTGAAGGTAATCGTTGCTTCGCCTGTGGCTATGTGGTCGTTCACAACATCGAAGGAGGTGGCAGCAAGAATAGGTGCAGGTAGCACGGTAGTCGCAGCTTGTTTTATATCTTCTTTAGTCCAAATGGTAGCGCCATCGTCGAACTGAAACTCTTCAATAGCGTAATACTCCCCTGCACCGAACTGCCTTTTGATAGTGAGCTCGTCTTCCTCGCCTTTCAGTTTAAGAACTAGATCATCACCTTGTCTTAGTATCTCTAAAGTCTCGGGTGTTAGTCCTACCCCAAGTTTAACAGTGTCGTAGTAGCTGTTTGAGCCATATGAGGCTTCTTGGATAGTATCTTTTCCGTAACCGGCTTTGAATATGTATGTGTCGTCGCCGAACCCGCCCTCCAAAAGATCGTATCCAGCACCGCCATCTAAGGTATCGTCATGACCAGTCCAGGAATAACCAACTAGATGATCGTCTCCTTCTGTAGAATTTACTTCCAGCAGGTAGCGTTTAATGTCTTCCTTTGTCCAGACAATTGCACTATTATCAAACTGAAATTCTTCTACTGAATCGACTTCACCGACCCTATCAAACTGGTTTTCTATAGTAAGGCGATCGCTACTACCGTTGACTTTGAATACTAAGTCATTACCTTTCCGCACAATTTCCATAGTTTCAGGTGTCAGACCTGCTCCAAATTGAACGGTATCGTAGTAGCTATTTAGAGCATAGTAAGTTTCTCGAATGATGTCCTGTCCATAACCCTGTTTGAAGATGTATGTATCGTCTCCAGTTCCGCCTTCTAGAACATCGTTGCCCAAACCACCGTCTATCGTTTCGTTATTAGTTCCTTCGGAGTAACCCACAATATGGTCGTCTCCAGAAGTCGAACTCTGGCTAAGAATGTATGACTTTATTTCGTCTTTGGTGAAGACAGCAGACCCATTATCGAACTGGAATTCTTCGATTGAAATGATTTCATAGACATAATCAAATTGATTTTTGATGGTAAGGCGATCGTCACTTCCTTCAACGTTAAAGACTAGATCGTTATCTTGACGAAAAACGTTCATAGTCTCTAATGTCAGTCCTTCTCCAAATATGACTGTATCGAAGTAACTGTTCAAAGCATAGTAATCTTCAAGTATTATGTCCTGTCCATAGCCTCGCTCGAAGATGTATGTATCATCACCAGCACCTCCCTCTAGGAGATCATTACCGCCTTTGGCATCTAGCGTTTCATTGTTTATGCCTGTCGAATATCCGAGTAACTGGTCATCTTTCTCGGTAGAAGTTAGATCCAGTAGATGCTGCTTGATATCTTCCTTTGTCCAAACAAGGGCTCCATTATTGAAGCTAAACTCTTCTATTGCGTAGATATCGTATACTTGATCAAACTGATTTTCGACAGTAAGCCTATCGCGCGTGTCGTTCGCATCAAAGATAAGATGATCGCCCTGTCTGAAAATATTCATAGTATCGGGAGTCAGACCTGTTCCAAAGCTGACGGTGTCGTCAAAACTATTGAGACCTACGTACCCATCACTGATGATGTCCTGTCCATACCCTTTCTTGAAGATGTATGTATCATCACCAGCGCCTCCCTCTAGGAGATCGTTACCGCTCCCGCCATCTAGCGTTTCACTATTTATGCCTGTTGAGTAACCAGCTATAAAGTCGTTACCATCGGTAGAATTAGCGGCCAGCAAATACTGCTTAATATCTTCTTTCGTCCAGACTGTCTTCCCACCGTCAAATTGAAATTCTTCGATTGAGTAGACATCATGAGAAGCATCAAACTGGTCTTTTATTGTGAGACGATCTGTTGTATTTGAAACGATAAAGACTAAGTCATCTCCTTCTCGAACAATTTCCATTGTTTCAGGGGTCAAGCCTGAACCAAATTTAACGATATCGTAGTAGCTATTTAGACTTCTAAAGCCTTCTTCAATTGTGTCTTGACCATGCCCTCTATTAAAGATATAAACGTCGTCCCCAGCGCCACCTTGAAGGAGATCATTGCCACTAGCATCGCTCAGAGTATTTTCTTCTTCATTGCCAATGAGGATATCGTCCCCAGGAATAGATTCCGGTAGCGACATAGTATCAATGTCGTTGCGAGTAATTGTGATTCCGTTCGAGAATTCGATCTGGTCAATGCCATAGCCGTTTCCGTAAAATTGATTCTCAATGATAATGCGATCAGCAGTATTGTTGATGGCGATGTAGAGTTCGTTTTGTCCTGGCACTCGCGCGAAAGAGATGTCTGTTGGAGAGATATCGTCTTTGAGCTGAAGGATGTCTACTCTAGTGTTGTAGTTTGAGGTGATTCTATCAACGCCATCGCCGCGACCAAAGCGATAGATATTTTGGCCATTTCGCCCGTTTAGGATATCGTTTCCAGCCCCACCATCAAGTAAATTTTCAGGGGAATTTTCTCTTACGTGATAGGCGGTGAGAATATCATCGCCAGCCGTAGATTGTAGCAGTTGGCTTTCTATATATGCTCTAGTCCAGGTTGTGCCATCAGCAAATACAACCTTATCTATGCCATAGTTGTCACCAGAGAAAAACTGACTTTCGACGATGATTTGATCACTGGTATCTTCAATTTCAAAATAGAGCTTATTACGCGACAGGGATGTGTTCCTATGCTCTCGCCGAAACAAGACATCCTCAGGTGAAATGTCTTCCTTGAATTTGAGCGTGTCAACCCCAGTGTTATAGTTTGAGAGGATTGTATCGACACCATCACCTCGGCCAAAGATATAGGTATTTTGACCAGAGTTTCCATCTAGGGTGTCATTGCCTGCATCTCCTTGCAGAACATCGTCACTAGCGGTGTAGCCAACCAGGGCATCATCACCGTCTGTAGACTGAAGAAGCTGTACTTCTACGTCTTGTTCTGTCCAGATTGTACCGTCAGCAAAGACGAACTGATCTATGCTGTAAGCATCGTTACTAAATTGATCTTCAATAATCAGCTGGTCGAGAGTATCTTTAATGCTGATTTGAAGATTGTTGATGAAGCTGAGACCTCCTGATTTTCGGGTGAAGATAATATCTGCTGGAGCAACATCTAGGTTGAATCTGACCGTTTCATCGTTGCTGTTGTAACTTGTTGTTATGGTGTCTATGTCATAGCCTCGTCCAAAGACGTAGACATTTTCGCCAGAGTCACTGTCTAGCTTGTCGTTACCTGCACCGCCGTCAAGTACATTGGCTTCTCGGTCGTAACCAAACAGGTTATCGTCACCGTCGGTAGATTCCAATAGCTGAGCTTTGACATCAGCTATTTCCAAAGTGGTCCCGTCTGCGAAGATGAATTGATCTACGCCGTATCTGCTGCCTGCGAACTGGTCTTTGATGATAAGTCGATCGTGGGTGTCTTTGATAGCGATGTAGAGGTTATCCCTCTCGTATACGCTGTCAGATTTACGCCAGAAGGTAATATCTTCTAGCGTGATACCAGCTCTAAAACTAACGGTTTCTATTCCCGTATTGTTGTAGTCGACATCAATGGTGTCGACGCCATAGTCTCGACCAAAGATATAAGTGTTTTGGCCATTGCCACCAGCTAGAATGTCGTTACCGATGCTGCCATCTAGGTAGTCATTGCCTTGTCCACCCTCTAGATAGTCGTCTCCTTCTTGCCCATAGAGCTGGTCGTCGTCATCTCCTCCATAGAGGCGATCTTCACCGATACTGCCTAGCAAGAGATCATTACCACCACTGCCTGCTAGTTCGTCATCACCTTCTCCACCTTCTATTTGGTCATCACCGTCGCCTCCAGTAAGGTTGTCATTGCCGGTTCCGCCTGAAATAAGTACGCTGTTGCTGCCACTGTAGGTGATTTTGTCAGCGGCTCTGTTGCCAATGATGGACTCGATGTTGCTGCGATCGCTCAATTTCAGATGGAACCGATCGCGCTCATCAATGGTGACAATATCGAATCCATCACCTCCGTCTAAGGCAAACAGGAAGTCGTCTTGGTCGACAGTGATCGTATCGTCGCCGCCGCCACCTTTGATAACGTCTTTGCCCCCAGCGCCATTGAGGATGTCGAATCCATCGCCACCTATTAGAGTATCGTTGCCGTCGCCGCCGTTTAGGATAGCGCCTGCGGTACTGCCAGGTAATACACGCAGCGTATCGTTGCCATCGCCACCGGTAACGGAATAGGTAAGGGCAGGATCGATTTCTAAATTCAGGTCATTAGCTGTGCTGTCTGCAATGATAATATTTGGCTTGTTTTCAAAAGTGAATTGGTTGAGGCCGTTACCTAGTTCTTCTAGCTTTACGCCGTCTGGATTGTAGGCAAAAGCGACATCGAATATTTGGGAGCGGTTGCGGTACCGATAGCCGAGCTGAGTGAAGTAGGCGGAGGCTGTGACCTGATTGCCAGCTAGCTCATAGTTTTTACTTTGGCTAATTAGCGATATATCTGCGATGCCGTAGCGATGTAGTGCAGCAAGTTCACCTAACTCAACGCGGTTGTTGCCGTTATTATCTGTCCAGACTCTGAGCTGGTCGAAGGTTGTATCTTGGTAGTTGAGGAAATCGTCGCCGTTGGTATTGAGAGCATTGATGTGAGTAACGTCTGACTGAGCAGTGAGGGAGATGAACTCATCTAGCTCTGCGATCTGCCCATCGCTGTTACGGTCAAGCACAAGAAATCCATCTAACGGAGAGACCCAGCCGGTTTGCTCTAGGGAGCCATCATCGTCCTGGTCCGACATAGCGAAAGAGTCTTGAGCAGAGATAAGCTGAAGGCCATCATCTCGCAAATCGACAACAGCCAGGTTGCGGCTACTAAGTTCGTAGCTTTCTGGAACGTCTAGCTGTACATCTAGTGTGGACTCACCTTCTACTTTGGCGGGCTGTAAGGTTATAGAACCATCTTGTTGAATGGTGGGAACGTAGTCTTGGCCATTGGAAAGCCGAATGAATTCGATGCGGCTATTCTCTTCTGCCCAGTCTTTGATTTTGATTTCGACAGGCTGTGGGGTAGCATCACTGCTTTCTGTCTCGAAGGAGGCTGGAATGTAGGCTACAGAGATGATGAGGTCTTTATCTTGTAGCTTGAGAAGGGGAATGGTGTTGGTTGCCAAAACGAGGGTATCTGTACCGCCATCTCGGACAATGCCTTCGTAGTCTCCGGTGTCGTAAATAGTGGTGAGGTTACCATCACCTAACGCATAGAGATAGATATCGTTGCCTGCGCCGCCTTCTAGGGTGGCGTTTTCGCCTGTGGCTCTAAGGGTATCTGGGCTAAGAGTGCCTTGAAGGGTAGTATTGTCTTCACTGGAGAATTGAATGCTGCCAGTAGGGACAAGCTGCCATTGACCGCTGGTATTGTCGAGTTGGTATTCTTCGTTGTTGCTGAGGCGAATTAGTTCAATTGGGCTGTTGGCAATGTTTTTGAGGGTGATTCTGTTAGCAGCAGGGTTTGAGGCATTGTTAGGCGTTGAGATGTTGAGAATTAGGTCTTTGCCGTTTTGGGTGAGGGTGAGGTCGGCGAGCTGTATGTTTTTGCCGAGTTCTAGGGTATCTACACCGCCTGCGTCTTGGATGGTGTCTGGGCCATCGCCGAGGTTATAGCGATAAATATCGTCGCCGAGGCCGCCGCTGAGGGTTTCTGTGGCTGTGGAGGAAATTAAAACGTCGTCACTATCGTTTTCGCCTTGAGCAGTGCCACCATTTGCTTGAATGATTTGGGTGACGTCAGCGGCTTTGTAATAGTCTGAGGTTTGAGGGGTGTCAAGGTTGAGAGCTGTGGCTTGGGTGCGGGTATCATTCCAGTTGGCGACGACTTCGTGTTGTAGCTGTACAGCTCCGTTCTCAGCAACAATTTGGAAGCGACTGCCATCGGCAAAACGAAGGATTTCTAGTTGGTCTTCTGTGGTGGTGAGCCAGTTAGAGATGACTTCGCCTTCAATAACAAGATTGTTGCCATTAAGAGATAGGTTTACTTCGGAGGGCAAAAACTCTAGTCCGAGATCGCGAACGGTGGGATCTGGAGTGTAGAGTTCTAGTTTGACTCTCGTTTCTTCGGTAACGATGACAGGATCGCTGTCTAGTAGTCCAGGAATTTCGATAGTTTCTGTGTATACAACGATGTTGTACAAGTTGCCATCGCTGAAACGGATGAACTGTGGCTTATTTTTAGGTTGGGTGTTGACCCAATTGGGTTCTCTTCTACCATCAATGACGAGATCTTTTTCTTCTAAAGAAAGCTCGATGGTTTCTGCCGAGAGTTCTTTGGAGGCTTCGATGATAATGTCTTCATTGAGACTGGGGGGAACGAAACGTTCCCAAGGTCGTGAGCGCAGTTCTATAATGCGTTCGTCTGCATCTGAGATAGCATTTTCGTCTAGTCCATCAACGTAATTTTGGTACAGGGATGGGTTGTCTTTGTAGACGCCGTATTCTTTTGCAGCCTGGAAAGTTTGATTGAGCTGTTCTAGTGTTCCTCTTGGTTCATCTAGATTAGTGAGAGCGCGTTTAATATATAGATCGCCACCTTCTACTAGAGTTTTCTGAAGCTGATAAACTGCACCTGCTTCTATAGCGGCTTGAACGTCATCAAAGCTGACTCTTCCACCTCTGCTACTTCTTCCCGGAGCGTCATCTTCTGGTTGATAGACTAGATCTTCCAGGTAATGACCATAGTAGACATCCTCTGCCTCAATTAGCTGCCCATCAATGACATCGGCAAATAGATTGAGAATCTGTTGTGCAGCGTCTCCCATCTGTTTGGCAAGCTCTGTGTTGCCATCATCTAATTCATAGGAGAACTGATTGACGTATTCATTCTCTAAAACACTTATAAGATATGCTGCTCTTGGGAAATCTTCATCTCCAAACAAACCTCCAATCAGACTGCCAGCTATTGAGCCTAAGAATGATCCTACCCAAGTACCAATTACTGGAAAGACTGAGCCAACTAAGCCTCCCACTGTTCCACCTACAGACCCACCTATTGCCGATCCCTCATTGAGTTGGCTTTCGCTAATAATATTCCAGCGAACTAGGGACTCGTATAGTTCATTGCTAGCATACGAGGCCGCGTAAGAGGCTAATGCACTGCTGAATGAAACTTGTAGATTATCAATAGTAATATTTGCAACTTTATCGATGCTTAGATACTTTGCGGCAAATTGAGGAAAGTACTCTATGGCAGCAGAGGTAAAGGCATAGTTTATAACTGCTTGTGAAAGGGTGTTAACTCCTATACTCAGGAAAACTTGAGACAGCTCATCTTCGATCTTCAATGCCTCAATAATCGCCGTCGATAGTTCCTCGCTGCCTAGAGCTACAGCCGTGGAAACTAAGTTTGTCAAGTAGAGTTCTGGTGAAGCAAGATTATCAAGTGATTGATCATAAACACCGTCGTTGACATCGTAAACCCAACCTCCAACGCTTGAGCCCATAGATCTTGCTATAAGCTGAGTGGCAAAATTATCATCAACAAGATAAGAAGCTATTTGACCACCTAAACTTGATGCCTTCGAACGAAGTTCAGCCCGCTTTTTATATTCTTCTATATCCTCTTCGGTAGGCTGATAGCTAAAACCACCATTCAAATTTTCTCCTGTTCCTGGAGCCCAGGTCTCACTGTCTAGTTCCTCAAAGAAGGGGACTTCTGCTCCCATAGCCTCTCCAACAGTGTAATGAGTAGAATTGCTATTGGTGCCTCTTCCTACAATTCCGTAAAGCTCATAGTCGATATTTTCTGAGTTAATACTATTTCCAGCTTCAAGACCTCTGCCCCATATGGCTTCAGCTTGCTCTGATGTTAGACCTTCCTCAAAAGTTTTTCTGTTGATTACATCAGAACGATTGTAGCCTAGGTAGCCGTTGTAATTCCCTCTTAATGTTGTCTTCTCTCCTATACGACTCCAACTGCCGCTATGAGAATCCACTCCAACCCTAACATTATTTTCATATACAAATTCGTGCGCAACAATCTGATGATCTAGCACTCTTAGTCCCATCGCTCTAGGAAGATTGTCGCTCCTGCTAGTTCCTAGTCCATGTATTTCTTTGATTAATCTCTGCGTACCGAATGGAGAGACTTCAATCATTGTCCAAAAACGGTGGACAACGGGTGAAAATCCTGGCAAATCAAATAAAATCAGATCTGCTGACTTGATTGTATAAGTCGAACTAGAATTCAGAGAGAATTGTTTACTCATGGTTAGTCTTATGAATTGAAACTTTCAAAAACAATGCTATTTATGCCGTAACCCAATCTATTGATGGCACTGATCGCATCTGTCGGCGTAATCAGCTCATTCCCATCAAAGTCAGCTCTAATATCAGCTTTTGGTGTTGACTGTCCTAGACGATTAATCACAAATATTGCATCTGTTGGAGTGACTAATCCGTTGCCGTCGATATCCCAAGGAAAGTAGGTGATATCGTCTGTGCTCATACCTTTCTGCGAAGCTGCATTCAGGGGACTGTTTGCTTCACTGTCAGGATCTATCACAATCCCAAGATAGTCATAGCTCTCAGAAACGTATCCACTTCCGAGGCCTGTGACGTCATCAGCGAGTGCGCGGCTATTGAGCAATTCGCGAGAGAGTTGAACAGAGATACTTTGGTTTATCTCTCCTCCGCTCACTAAATCTCCAATAGAAATTGTCTCTACAATCAAGTCATCTTCGTTACCGATAATGTCGTCGTTGGAATAGACGATGGCAGCTGAGATATCAGTAGCATCTGTAGTGCCTTGGTTTGCCAAGGTGAAGGTGACGTTGGCTTGGCCAGTGATGACGTGGTCGTTGGTGACATCGAAGGTGGTCGCGACGACGGTAGCGATCGCTTCTACTGGCGTAGTTGTTGCATCAGCTGTCCTCGGCGCGTCTTCGGTGTAGCCGACGTTGTCTTTGGCCACGCTGTAGAACTGGTAGGTGCGTCCGGCTTCGCCAGTGTAGGTGACTGTGGTATCGGCAGTGTTGTCTAGCCACAGTTCGTAGTCGCCATCATTGACGGAGACGTAGATATCGTAGGTGGCGATGCCGCTGCCGTCGTCCCTCGCAGCGTCTCGATCTTCGCCAGCTTTATCTACAGGAATAGCTCCTAGGGAAATAGCAGAAGCCTCTAGATTGTAGGTAGTGCCATCACTGCTATTGACCCGCAGGTAGTACATACCTGCTTTGAAGTTCCCTGTGATAACTTCCTCAATATTGCTCGAGTTGGTCGAGCGACGCAGCTCTCTGGTGAGATCGCTATTGTATAGAAACAGCGATGCATTCTCGCTCAGTCCATGGAGCTTAATATCAATCTGACTATTTTCGACAAGCTCAAATCGGTAGTAATCAACTGTATCATTCACAAGCCCGTTAAAATTGCCGATGAAATCACTAGCGCTACTGGGCTGGCTACTGAGCACGCCTAGATCTTTTGCCTTATCTAGAATCTCACCAGCATTGTCCACAGGTGTCGGACCAAGCGACGTTGCCTGTGCGGTCAGCTTATAAGGTGTTGCTTCTCCATTCGCAGTACGACTAACGTGCAGAAAGTAGACATCCGGCTTAAGATTCAGCTCAATCTTTTCATCTACAGTACTCGTATTAGCAGAACGAGCAATCTCTCTACTGCCATCACTGTTCCTCAAAAAAAGTGTTGTATCTTGACTGAGATCACTGACTAGAAGGCTAACAAGACTATTCTCAGCTAATTCGAATCGGTAATAATCGGTGAAGTCTCTATCACCTATCTCGTTTGTTAATATTTTTGAAACATTACTCAGAAATTCTAGATCGAATGCTGTCTCTAGCGTGCTGCCCGCAATGTCTTTCATAGTGGAAGATAAAAGTGCTTTTTGAGAATGAAGGGAGTGAGTACAGAAGTAAAAGATGCAGCTAGCCAAATGCGCTTTCAGACGCGCTCAGGCTATCAAAACTTCTAGATACTTTAGTTGTATAAAGGCTTTCTTCTGACTCGACTACTGCATGTTTACTAGAAAGTCATATAGCGTGGCAGAATACTGTTTTTTGATAAACCTTCTGCAATCTTCTAGTGATTAGCTCCAGAAATAGGCGCTAATTGCGCTTGAATTACGCTTGAACATCGCATTCTAAAGTTGGTTGCTTTATATGTGGCTTTGCACCCTAGACGTTATTAGGATAATATTTGAATCGTGCGATTGCGTGGACGGAAAGGTTAATTTTCTCTAAAGCCAAGCTACAGCGCATCTTAGTCTCGATTAACCCCAAAGTTTCCTCAAGCTTTGCTTTTGTGAAGTAGCGTCGTATCATAAACGCCTTTGTCTAAAAAAGAACATGTTTTTTCTTAGCCTAAACCACCGCAAAGATCTTGCTGCACCAGCCATTGGGGCGATCATAAAAACAGATGCTACCTCCGAGACCTGCTTCTCCTAAGTAGTCTGTCGAATAGCTTGGTCAAAATTATACTAACCGCACTATTCAACCCTAAGTTCTTTTACCCAAGGTGATAGATTGCCGTTCATTATTTGTTGAATATGGTGATCGTACTACAGCTTGAGCTTGCAGAACGTCAGAGCGAGGCTAGCTCAGAAGAATGTGGAATAGTTATTGTAGCTCTAATAGAACTACAGAAAATTCTTAGCATTTAAGCGATCAAGATCACATACTTATGCTCGAAAGCGTCAATCAAAATCAAGTTGTAAGGGCTTTATGAACAAAAGCTAATTATTAGAAGATCTACGAGTCCCACAAGCTACACTCTCGACGGCTTAGGCTTAGGCTTTGAGAAAGCCGAGTCTCTGCATTCTCGACGAGTCGACAGCTTCAGCTAACAGCTCCCTTGATTGAAGAATTGATAAAGAATCGATAGTTTTTGATATGTCTACCACTTTTTGTTGGTTCCTTTGGTTTACTATACTTCCTGGAGAAATTTTTCTCTCAGTCGGTGGGTGTTCGTGAGATGCGTCTAGATGCGTCTTAGTTGTTGAAACATATTGCGAGATTATTTGAAGGTGACTATTTAAACAGATCTATGCATCCGAGTTAAACAAACTACCTAACACATTTTAATTAGAGTATCTGGTTCATTTCCTTAGCTTTCTGTACGAAGAGTTCTGGGTGGGTAGTAACTAGATGCCTCTACAGTGGTCTAGGCATCGGTTAGAAGCTGCCAGAGAATTTTGTGCAGTCATACAGTTCTATTCAACTTTGCAGTTTTTCTCTTCGCAACCCGCCATAGAGAAAGATGAAGAGAGACTGGCAGGTATATTTTTAGACCTTCATACCAGCTATGTAGCTGAGAGTTGGTCTACTTTCATCAACTTTCAAAGTTATTTTAAGCCAAGGAATTAATTCATGGATTCTGTTGAGATTATATTGGGTCTAGTCGATCGAGACGGCGTAGACGGTCTAGAAGTAGGCGAAGAATTTGACGTTACTTTTACAGCAAAGGACGTTCGTGAAACTCCAGGACCGTTTGTCTTCTCAGCTTATACTGATGTTAAATTTGACCCTGAAATTCTAAGTGCCGAGAATATAACTTATTCCAGCGATCGCGTCGCGACAACTGGCACTATTGACAACGCTGCTGGTCTAATCAACGAAGCCGGTTCTACAAGAAACCCGTTTTCCTTTGACCCTTCTCCTACTGGAGTTATCTTTACTGTTACCTTCAAAGTTTTGAAGGCTGGTGAAGTAACCATCACCACTAACCCTGGAGAAGATATCGGGTCGCAAACTACGATTGTTGGTCTAGATACCGACCAGAGAAATCAAACCCTGTACGGCAGCTTAAATCTTGCAATACAGGGCGATTCCAGCGATGCGCCAGTTGCTAATAACGATGCCTTTAACGGTGATGAGGACACGGTCATTGCAGGCAACGTCCTAGACAACGATACCGATGCCGATAGCGAAGCCGCAGATCTGATAGCCAGCTTGCTAGATACGCCTGCAAACGGTGACGTTGTTGTTGATCCAGACGGCAGCTTTACCTACACACCTGCTGCCAACTTTAGCGGCAGCGACAGCTTTACTTATACCGTTAGCGATGGCGAACTCAGTGACATAGGCACTGTTGATATTACGGTAGACCCAGTCAACGATGGCCCAGTTGCCATTAGCGATACCTTTGATGTCGATGAGGATACCGCTATTAGCGGCAACGTGTTAGCCAATGACACCGATATCGATAATGAAAGTTCAGAGCTAACAGCAAGCTTGCTTGAGGATGCTACCAACGGCGACGTTGTGGTCAACCCAGATGGCAGCTTTAGCTACACGCCAGATGCTAACTTCAACGGCAGCGATAGCTTCACCTACACCGTTAGCGATGGGACGCTCACCGATACCAGCACGGTCACGCTGAGCGTTGATGCCGTCAACGATGTACCCGTTGCAGTCGATGACAGCGGCAGCACGACCGAAGGCACTGCTGTTGTCATTAACGTGCTAGATAGTGCTAGCGATGTTGAGAGCGATACGCTCAGTATTGAAAGCGTAGGCGCTGCTGCTAACGGTGAAGTCAACATCAATAGTGATGGCACACTTACCTACACGCCTAATGCAGGATTTAGTGGTAATGACAGCTTTACTTACACCATCAACGATGGCAACGGCGGTATCAGCGAAGCAGCTACTATTTCTATTTCTGTCGGCGCAGTCAACGATGCTCCAGTTAGCAGTGACGATGACTTCAGCGGTAACGAAGACACCGTGATTACGGGCAATGTGTTGAACAATGACACCGATGCTGATAATGAAGCGGAAGAACTGACAGCTAGCTTGCTCGATGGTCCTGAGAACGGCAGCGTTTTGGTTAATCCAGACGGCAGCTTTAGCTACACGCCAAATACCAACTTCAACGGTGAAGATAGCTTTACCTACATCGTTAGCGATGGAGCGCTTACCGATACCGGTACGGTCACGCTGAGCGTCGACGCGGTGAATGATGCGCCGGTTGCCGTAGGAGATAGTAGCAGCACTATCGAAGATACTGCTGTTGTAATTGATGTGCTAGATAATGATAGTGACATTGAAGGCGATACGCTAAGTTTCGAGACTGTAGGCGCTGCTGCCAACGGTGAGGTCACTATCAACGGTGATGGCACACTCACCTACACACCTGATGCAGGCTTTAGCGGCAACGACAGCTTCACCTACACTATCAACGATGGCAATGGCGGTATTAGCGAAGCGGCGACTGTTGCTGTTTCTGTGGGTGCTCTCAACGACGCACCAGTTGCCAACAACGATGACTTCAGCGGCGATGAAGACGCCGTAATTACGGGCAATGTGTTGAACAACGACACCGACGTTGACAATGAAGCGGAAGATCTGACGGCTAGTTTGCTTGACGGCCCTGAGAACGGCAGCGTTGTTGTTAGCCCTGACGGTAGCTTTAGCTATACGCCAGATGGCAATTTCAACGGCAGCGATAGCTTTACGTATACTGTCAGCGATGGAGCGCTGACTGATACTGGCACGGTCACGCTAAGCATCAACGCTGCAAATGATGCACCGGTTGCAGTTGGAGACGTTGCTACTGGCGATGAAGATACTTTGATTGTGGGCAATGTGCTGGACAATGACACTGATACTGAGGATGATGCGCTCACAGTCTCACTGGCAACAGAACCCGGAAACGGAATAGTCAATATTAAAGAAGATGGCAGCTTTGAATACACACCTGGTACTAACTTCAGCGGCAGCGATAGCTTTACTTATAGTGTTAGTGATGGAGAGCTCAATAATACTGGCACTGTAGAGATAACAGTAGATCCAGTGAATGACGCGCCTGAGGCAACTAATGATGCTGGGACTGTTTTAGAAGACGAATCGCTGACTATTGATGTACTCAGTAACGACAGCGATGTGGATAGTGCTTCTCTAACAGCGTCACTGCTGTCTGATCCAGCTAATGGTAGTGTCACTGCTAACGCAGATGGCAGCTTTGACTACACTCCCGATACTAATTTCAACGGGACCGACAGCTTTACCTACACTGTCACCGATGGTGAACTTAGCGACACAGGCAGCGTGACTGTAGCTGTTGAGGCTGTAAACGATGCGCCTGTAGCAACAGGTGATAGCGGCAACACCCTAGAAGGCGAAGCAATCGAGATCGATGTGCTCGGCAATGACACCGATATTGATGGTGACGATCTGAGCATTAGTACGCTAGGTGATGCTTCTAACGGCAGCGTTGTCCAACAAGCCGATGGCAGTGTTGAATACACGCCGAATGCAGGCTTCAGCGGAAATGATAGCTTTACTTATACCGTTAGTGATGGCGAACTCTCTGACGTCGGTACAGTCACAGTTGCAGTCGGTGCGGTCAACAAGATACCAACTGCAACTGATGATGAGTTCAGCGGCAGCGAAGACACCCCCATTAGCGGAAACGTGTTGGGGAACGACACTGATTTGGATGGTGACGATCTCAGCGCAGAGCTTGCTACTGAGCCAACCGACGGGACCGTGACATTTAACGCTGATGGCAGTTTTGAGTATACGCCTACCGCCAACTTCAACGGCAGCGACAGCTTTACCTATACTGTCAGCGATGGCGAACTCAGCGATACAGGCACGGTCAATATCACGGTAGACCCGATTAACGACGTCCCGATCGCCGTTGAGGATAGCGGTAATACAACAGAAGATGAATCTGTCGCAATCGATGTACTTAGCAACGATACAGATCTCGATGGCGATACGCTGAGCGCGACGCTAGCAGAAGGCCCCACGAACGGCAGCGTGGAGACTAATACTGATGGCAGCTTTGAATATACACCTAGTGCGAACTTCAATGGCAGCGATAGCTTCACCTACACCTTGAGCGATGGCGAAGCGAGTGTTGAGGGCAGCGTAATTGTCAACATTGAGGCGGTCAATGACGCACCAGTTGCCATCAACGATAGCGGCAACACCTTAGAAAGCGAAGCGATCGAGATTGATGTGCTCGGCAATGACACAGACATTGACGGTGATACCCTGAGCATTAGCACACTGAGTAATGCTGCCAATGGTAGCGCTGTTGTGACAGCAGGGGGGACCGTTGAATATACGCCTAACGTTGGCTTTAGTGGTAACGACAGCTTCACTTACGCCGTCAGCGATGGCGAGCTAACTGACGTGGGTACAGTAACCGTTTCAGTTGGTGCAATCAATAAAGCACCAGACGCTGTTGATGATGAGTTTATCGGGACGGAAGACACATTGATTGAAGGCAATGTGTTGGGTAATGATACTGACCTAGATGGCGATGACCTCAGCGCCGAGCTAGCAACCGATCCGACTAACGGCACTGTTATCCTCAATGCCGACGGTAGCTTTGAATATACGCCTGACGCGAACTTTAACGGCAGTGACAGCTTCACTTATACCGCCAGCGATGGCGAACTAAGCGATACGGCTACTGTTAGCCTGAGCGTGACGCCTGTCAATGATGCGCCAGTTGCCACCGATGATTCAGGGACTACGCTCGAAAATGAATCTGTTATTGTTGACGTGCTCAGCAACGATACAGACATTGATAGCGACGGTTTAACTGCGACTCTGTCAACGGGGCCAGACAATGGCAGCGTTGTTGTGAACGCTGATGGCAGTTTTGAATATACGCCAGACGCAGGCTTTAGCGGCAGCGACAGTTTTACCTATCTTGTCAGCGATGGCGAACTCAGCGATACGGGGACGGTGAATGTCACTGTACAGCCAGTAGAACCGATAAACACTCCACCCACAGCAGTTTCCGATAGCGCTAACGGTATAGAAGATACAAAGATCGTTGGCAATGTACTATCTAACGATATTGACATTGATGGTGATACTCTAAGCGCGGTGCTGGCTGATGGACCAGCAAATGGGACAGTGATTGTCAATACAGACGGTAGCTTTGAGTACACCCCTGATGCCAACTCTAACGGCAGCGACAGTTTTACTTATATCGTCAGCGATGGCGTAAACGATGGCGGAGAAAATGTTGTCGGCACGGTGGATCTGGCGGTTGAGGCGGCGAACGACGCTCCCATCGCGGTTGATGACAGTGGCAATACTACAGTAGGTAGTGCGGTTAATATCAATGTTCTCAGCAATGATCTCGATATTGATGGTGATGACTTAAGCGTTGAAATGTTGTCGAATCCTGCTAATGGCAGTGTCAGTGTGCTCGATGGTGGCATGGTGACCTATACACCTAACCCAGGATTTAGCGGCAATGATAGCTTCACCTACACTGTCAGCGATGGTGAACTCACCGATACTGGAACGGTCACACTGAACGTTGATGTCGATGATGTGCCGAAAGGGACTTTGATCGGTACCGATGATGACGATACTCTCATCACCGGCGATGAGGAAAACACTCTCTTCGGTCTAGGTGGTAATGACTTCCTCGATGGCGGCAACGGCAAAGATACAATCTTTGGTGGAGATGATGGCGATCGCCTAATCGGGGGCCCAGGGAAAGATACGCTCTTCGGAGAGCAAGGTTTTGACACTCTCGATGGTGGTGACGGTGACGACTTCCTTGACGGCGGCAACGGCAAAGATACGCTAATTGGCGGCAAGGGAAGAGATACGCTCTTCGGTGGGATTGGCAAAGATACAATCTTTGGTGGAGATGATGGCGATCGCCTAATCGGGGGCCCAGGGAAAGATACGCTCTTCGGAGAGCAAGGTTTTGACACTCTCGATGGTGGTGACGGTGACGACTTCCTCGACGGCGGCAACGGCAAAGATACGCTAATTGGCGGCAAGGGAAGAGATATGCTCTTCGGTGGGATTGGCAAAGATACGCTGATTGGTGGCAAGGGCGATGACATTCTCACTGGCGGCAAGGGAAAAGATACATTTGTCTTAGCCCTTGGCGATGGAACAAATACTATCACTGACTTTAGCGGTCAAGATCTGATTGGATTAGCGAACGGACTGGGTATAGGCGATCTTTCTTTTGTTGGTAACGACATCATTGCTACTGATACAAACGAAGTCCTAGCTACTCTCACTGGCGTAGATACTTCTAGCTTGAACAGCCGTCAATTTGTATCCTTCTAGTGTGTATCTATAAAGACGAAAAGCTCTGTGAAGAGCGCCCTAGCGACTGTAAGATCTCATGATCTAAACTGATTGTTCTTAGCTATTCGATCAGACTCGAACATTCCAACACCTCAAAGGTGTGGAATGTTCGTTGTTTTAAACTACCGGGGAAGTCTCTACCGCGCGGCACGAGGAAGACTGTCACTTCTGTGCATTAACTACTTCTAGCCTCCGTATGTGAATTGTTCTAGTTGACTTTTGTAAATAACACTTTTGGGATTTTACGGTCAATGTATACTAATCATGCGTCTTTGATAGAAAGAAAATATCTATCTAAATACTCGGGGCAGATTTGTAAGATACTCACTGTAGAGCTGGATTTCTAAGCTCTAGTAATAGGTAGATACAGCTCCTGTTGCATCGTATCTATAGAAAGGTGATTTGGGTAAAAACTTCTAAGATCGAGCTCAATCCGCGTTATTTCACTTGAGCTGTTCAGCGTGTTATTGACGGCTGAAGCTTTAAACAAATGGATAGTAATTTCGAATGTCAGCAAGCTGGTTTTAGCTTGTCAAAGCTGACATTGGAATGCTGTTCGCTTCGTCCTTCGTATGTTCTAACTTTGAGTCTCTAGTTCTTAAGAGACTTCCTCTACACTGCTGGAATTTGATCAATTTCTAAATTTGTTGTTACGTATAATTCCTTACTGAGCTATGGCTTCTAATACTGATTTCCTAGGACAAGCAGGTCCATTGTTAACGCCTGAAGAGAATGCGATCGCTCTTACGACTCCAGATCCTTTTCTTCCTGGATTGGGTCCAGTTTCTACATCTTCTGCTTCTGTTGGAACAGTTTCGCCACAGCTCTCTCAAGATGTTTTTTCTGAAGATATTCTTGCTGAAGCTATTTCCGCTGAAGATACTACTGTCACAGGCTTAGAGAGGCAGAGTTCTGGTAGCGATCGCCTCACCGGATTGGCCCTAAACGCAGCAGAGTCTGGCGCGGATCTAGTCGCGATCGCATTTGATGCCACCATTGACCACGTACTCACTGGTAGCACCACCGCCACCTTTATCCTACAGAACCAAGGTACGGCAGATGCTAGCGAGTTTGAAGTTGATATTGTCTATTCTAATGACGATGTCTTCGGCAATGACGATGACCAGGTGGTCGCCACGGTGACGATATCAACGCTATCTGTTGGCCAGGTACTGAGCCAGACAATAGACGTTCAACTGCCTTTAGGGACTCTAAACGCGAATGCACTAGCCGAAGATGCCACAGGAGAGGGCGCCGACTATGTGTCTTTGAACAAAGACTTTTTGGGTCTGGTAGTAGATGCAAAGGGTGCGATCGCCGAGAGCAACGAAACCAACAACCAGAATCAGGGCAAAGGGAAAGACCAAGACGATATCACCTACTTCCCTTGGGATATTGATGGCAATGGCCAGGTCACGCCGACCGATGCGATTTTTGCGATTAACCGGCTAGGGCAGTCGGTTGATGAGAGCAATGCCAGGGCTGATTTTGATGGGAATGGGGCGATTACGCCTACCGATGCGATCGCTGCTATTAACCGCCTTGGCTACAGCATCAATTCCGATGTCATCGAACCTGTCACACCGCTGACCACTACTATTACCGAAATTTCGCCTGCTAATGGCTCTGAAATGGTCACCCTGACAAGAGAGGCTATTGTCCGCTTTTCTAAGCGCGTTGACCCGGCAACTGTTACTAGCGAATCGATAAAATTTGTTTCGCTAGGTGCAGAAGTAGCAGGCCGATTGGTGGTCAGTAGTACTGAGAAGTTTGCCACTTTCTTCCCGAGTGAATCTTGGAATCCAAGTGCAGAAGTCAGGATTATCGTTGACGGCGATAAAATTATTGGACGAGACGGGACTGCTCTAGACGCTGACAGCGACGGCATACCGGGCGGAAAGGTAACAGCGGACTTCACTACGCTGCCCATCACGCGAATTCCTGATACGGATGTTTTTGGCTTTGTTTACGATTCTTACAACAGAAATTCAGACGGATCGAATATTCCTCTAGAAGGGGTAATAATTCGAGTAGATGCCCTACCGGAACTGACTGCGGTTACCGATGAGAACGGCTACTTCATTTTAGAAGATGTGCCAGCGCCAGAGTTTCACGTCTACATTGATGCTTCGGAGGTCGCTGACGTTCCCGAGGGAAGCCAGTATGCCAGCTTAGGTAAAGCCTTCCATAGCGTTCCGGGACAGCCTACTCGTCTGTTTATGGACGGAGAAGACTTTGATATCTACCTACCGCTGATGTCAGGCGACGATATCGTTGAACTCTCTCCTACTGAAGATACTGCTGTTGGCTTTGGCTCTAGCGCTCAGACATTCTTGGCAGAACAGTTTCCAGACGTCGATCCAGAGATTTGGGAACGCACTCAAGTAACTTTCATTGCTGGCTCCGCTCAAGATGAGCAAGGGAATGTGGCTACTCAGGCTACTATTGTGCCGGTTAATTCTGACCGCCTGCCTGCTCCGCTACCGCCCGGATTAGACCTGCCTCTAGTGATTTCGATTCAGGCGGGTGGGGACAACGGCTTCAATAGAGAAGTGGAAGGGGGTGCTACTAACTTTGATGTACCTGCACCTGTTACTTTCCCTAATCTTGATGGCCTCGCACCAGGCGAGAAGAGTTTAATTTGGTCGTTTAATCATGATGCGGCTAAGTGGGAGGTAATCGGAACCGGAACGGTCAGCGAAGATGGGAAAACTATCACCTCTGATGAAGGGGTGGGTATTCAAGCACCTGGTTGGCATGGTGTAGCACCTGGCGTTCCTGCAAATAGTGAACCACCTAGCGAACCAGAACCAGAACTCGACTACGAAGATATTAAAGAGATTCTCAATAATGATTATCAGTCTAAGATCGGGACAGCAGGCGCGGCTTTAGCGCATCAACTTGCTTGCATAGCACAAGCGGCCTGCGACAATGAGGACACATGGGGTAGCGGATTTGTCAAAGAAGTGCTCCAGGATGTGGCTAACAGCGTTAAGAACTTTGACTTTAGGGATACCTTGCCTAACGCATTGTTAGCTGGTACTCCTATCCCAGCTTATTCAGACAAGATAATTGAGCGATTACCTAACTGGGCGTTAGAGATAGGCGATACAGATATCATAAGACTAGGGGATATCTCTGCAGTTCTAGGTGGATTCGGACGTCATTTTCCCTATGAACTTCTGCCTAGTTTCTTCGCTCACGCAGATCAGCTAGATGACGAAACGCACAACATGTTTTTTGAGCAAGGTATAGTTCCGTGCTTTGATGACTTAGTTGCAGATGGTGAAATTTCTTCTTGGGCAGGTAAGGTAGCTCAAACTATCGTTCCACCATCTGCCATTGTACTTCGCGAGTTTGTTCAAGCTGTCGATAGCGTCTTGGACTTTGGTCGCGATCTCTTCAGGTCTATAGGTAGTAATTTTAGTGAAAGCACAATCGCGCCATTTAGTCAATTAGGAACAAGCAATCTTACAACAAGTTCTTTGAGCGATGAACTTCAAAACTTACCCTCTAAACTTACTAGAGAAGATCTCTATTCTACTGATATCGATTCAATTACAACGCTTGACGTAAGCGCCGAAGATCTTTTCTTTACACCGGTAGGCAGTACGCTTCAACTCAATGTTACTAAACAGAACGGAGATGGGACAGTCACCAATCTTACTTCTTCGGATACAGGGACTCAATATTTTGCGATAGTGGGAGACGAAACCGTCGAGGTGACAGAAGAGGGCTTGATGTCGATATTAGGGACTCCTAGCCCGATTGAAGCGCTAACACCATCTCTATATATTCTTGTTCGAAATGGAGATGACGTAGGTATTGGCCAATTTGCGATTACTGATATCGATACAGACGGTGATTTGATCGTTGATTCTTATGAACAACTTGTTGGACTCGATCCAAACGCAGCGAACGGTTTAGAGTCTGATTTAGATAAAGATGGGTTGGTTGATCTAGCAGAAGTGCTGCTTGGTACACTTCCTACTAATATCGATACAGATGGTGACGGCATCAATGATAGAACAGAAGTTCTGTCAGAAACAGGCGCACGTTATTCGTCTAGTAATCTGGTTACTCAAGATAGTGAGCATTACTTTTCTGTAGCTGATGTCAATACTGGATTCGTTCAAAGAGGTAAAACGAAGAAAGATGGGACCATAGATGAATTAGTTTTGTCCCAAGACAGTGAGTACGTTGTATCTTTCTTCAATTCTCAAACTTTGAAGTACGGTTCTGCTAAATTTTCAACACCTGATAATGTATCAAGCTTCAACTTACCTAAAGTAGTAATAGGAGAGTCTTCGTCACCAGACACTGATGGCGACAAACTACCAGATGTCGCAGAATTTGTGCTGGGAACATCAATCAATGATACAGACACCGATTCTGATGGTATCTCTGATTTTGCAGAGATTGAGCAGGGACTTGATCCACTAGGTGGTCAAGGTTTCCTAACCGGGATTATAGCCAATCTCCCTCTCAGTGGAGAAGCAAGAGAGGTTGTAGTAGAAGGCGCTACAAATTCTATCGAGGGTCAGACTGCTTATGTAGCCACTGGCTCTCATGGTCTGGCTATTATTGACGCTTCGCAGTTCAACAGTCCAATTGTACAGGGCCAAATCAATCTGGCAGGTGACAATATCGATGTTGCTGTCGATAGCGATGTCAATATCGCCGCTGTCGCTGGACAGAGTGGTGGTTTGCATCTGGTCGATATCTCTGATTCGATGACGCCGACACTGATCAAAACAGTCGATCTAGCAGTCAATCAGGTCGAGATCTCAGACGGAATTATCTACGCTTCTGTAGGCAACTCCGTCAAAATGCTGGATGTTTTCTCGGGTGAGGAACTCGAACCGATTGAACTATCTGGCTCAGGGTTTGTCTCTGATATCGCAGTTGAAGGCTCTACGCTTTATACCTATCTCAGCGGCTCGGATACGCTCTCCGCTATCGATATCAACAATCCTGGAACGGCTAGTGTTCTGGACGAAATCAATGTCTCAGTCGCCTCCTCTTCGGTTGGCATTTCTGTGGGTAACGGCGTTGCCTACATTGCAGGCAGCGGGCTACGCACTGTAGATGTCTCCGATCCGACAGACCTATCGCTGATCGGCGATGCTGATAGCTTCTTTACCGCTCGCGATATCGCCCTAAATGGCTCTGGCCTAGGACTAGTCGCTGCTGAAAATCAGGGCGTGGGTATCTACAGTTTGAGTGACCCTACCGATACCGACGCACTCTTCACTCAAATCGACACGGATGGCACTACTTATGATATCGCTATTGCCTCTGGCATCGCCTATGTTGCTGATGGGTCGGGCGATCTCAAGGTAATCAACTATCTGCCTTTCGACAGTCAGGGACAAGCACCCACCGTTTCTATTAGCAGCGCAGCCGATGTAGATTCTAGTCAGGCTGGTATTCAGGTGCTAGAAGGTGCTTCGGTACCCATTCAGGTTGATGTCACCGACGACGTTCAGGTCCGCAATGTGGAACTGCTAATCGACGGAGAGGTAGTCAGTAACGATGTTTCGTTCCCCTTCGATTTGAATGCTGTTGCCCTTAGCAATTCCCCTCTAGGGACTAGCGTAGACATTCAGGTTCGCGCTACTGATACGGGCGGTAACAGCGCTCTTTCTAATGTACTGACAGTTGATCTAGTTCCTGACACATTTGCGCCAGAAATCACCAGCACTTCGCCATCAGAAGGCACTCGTCGCCGGGCAATTTCTGGATTCTCTGTGCGCTTTAATGAACCGATTGACCCAGATCTGCTGACCGAAAGCGGCATCAAACTACGCAACTTGGGAGAAGACGGCACCGCTGGTGGCGGTGATGATAGCGAAATTACCCTTTCAAACTACCAGCTCAGCGAATCTGGCCGGACATTATTTATCACCGCACCGTCAGAAGACATCTTTACGGCCGGAAATTATGAGTTGCGGATTGCCCCGGCTGTGATTAGTGATCGCGCTGGCAACAACCGCACCGAAGCCTTCACCCTCGCCTTCACCAAGCGCTCTGTCAGTGACCCTCTCACCTTTGGTGAACTCATTGAAGACGCTATCTTCGAACCCGGTGAAGACCAGATCTTCACCTTTACAGGCACCGCCGGACAGCGAATATTCTTCGATGGAACAGACAGTACCTTCGGGATTAATGCACGTTTGCTCAGTCCTAGTGGAGCTAGTGTCAGCAGTCTCTCTACTGCTAGCGACAGCAACCCTATCAGCTTGCTAGAGAGCGGAACCTATCAGTGGGTTATCACTGGCAGCGGTAACACAACTGGCGACTATAGTTTCCGAGTCTTCGATCTCACAACGGCTGACACCTTGACGCTAGATACTGACGTGAACGGTACCCTAGACCCCGGTAGCTCGGCCGCTCTATACCAGTTTGAAGGCATCGCTGGACAGCAGCTATTCTTCGATGGCCAAAGTGCCGACAGCGGCAGCACTTTCTATCTCTATGGGCCAGGTAATCAACAAATTATCGCTCGCGCTACCCGCTCAGACCAAGCGATTGAGCTACCTGGAGAAGGTACCTATACTGTTGCCATCAGAGGCTTTGCTAACGAATCACACAATTTCAGCTTTAGACTCAGCACGCCCGATACAACAGAAACAGCGCTGACTTTGGGAGATGCCGTTTCTAGTAGCATCAGCGAACCAGGCGAGGTCGATGTCTACACCTTTGAGGGTAGCGCTGGTCAACAGCTCTTCTACGATGGTTTCAATAGCGATGCTAGCCTTGTCTTTAGGCTGCTCACTCCTAGTGGCGATAACGTTAGCAACTTCTTCACTAGCTTTACTAACAGCGATAGAGAATCGATCAACTTGCTAGAAGATGGCACCTATCAACTGGTAGTCAGCGGGAATGGTGGTATCAACACAGGCGACTATGGCTTCCAGCTGACTGACCTCTCGACAGTCACAGCCTTACAGCTAGACACTGACATTACTGGCACCCTAGATCCTGGTAGTTCAGCCGCCTTGTACCAGTTTGAAGGAACCAAAGGCCAACAGCTCTTCTTCGATGGGCAGAGTACTGACAATAGCAGCACCTTCTATCTCTACGGTCCAGGCAACCAGCAGCTTGCCGCTCGCAGTACCCTTTCAGACCAGGCGATCGAGCTACCCGGAGCGGGTACCTATACTGTTGCAATTAGAGGCTTTGCTACTGAAGCCAATGACTTTAGCTTCAGACTCAGCACGCCTGATACAACAGAAACAGCGCTAACTCTGGGAGATACCGTTTCTGGCAGCATCAGCGAACCGGGCGAAGTTGATGTCTACACCTTCGAAGGCAGCGCTGGTCAACAACTTTTCTACGACGGCTTTAATAGCGATGCCAGCTTATTCTTTAGGCTGCTCAGTCCTAGCGGCGAGAATGTCATTAACTTCTTTTCTAGCTCGACTGGCAATGATAGAGAATCAATCAACCTGTTAGAGAATGGTACCTATCAACTGATTGTCAACGACAATGGCGGTAGTAACACAGGCGACTACGGTTTCCAGCTGGCTGACTTGGCGACAGTCGAAGTCCTACAGCTAGACACTGACGTGAGTGGCACCCTGGACCCCGGTAGTTCAGCAGCCTTGTACCAGTTTGAAGGCACGGCCGGGCAGCAGCTCTTCTTCGATGGACAGAGTACCAACAATGGCAGCACTTTCTATCTCTACGGTCCGGGCAATCAACAAATCACTGCTCGTAGTACCCGCTCAGACCAGGTGATCGCCCTACCTGGAGAAGGTACGTATACTGTTGCTATTAGAGGCTTTGCCAACGAAGCCAATGACTTTAGCTTCAGACTCAGCACGCCTGATACAACAGAAATAGCGCTGACTTTAGGAAATGCCGTTTCTAGTAGCATCAGCGAACCGGGAGAGGTCGATGTCTACACCTTTGAAGGTAGCGCTGGTCAAAAGCTCTTCTACGATGGTTTCAATAGCGATGCTAGCCTTGTCTTCAATCTGATCAGTCCTAGCGGCGATAATGTTAGTAACTTCTTCACTAGCTTTACTAGTAGCGATAGGGAATCAATCAATCTGTTGGAGAATGGTACCTATCGACTAATCGTCAACGGGAACGGTGGTATCAACGTAGGCGACTATGGCTTCCAGCTAACCGACCTGACGACAGTCGATACCTTGGTGCTAGATACTGACATCAGTGGCACGCTAGACCCCGGTAGCTCAGCTGCTCTGTACCAGTTGGAGGGCGTAGCTGGACAGCAACTCTTCTTCGACGGACAGAGTACTGATAACGGCAGCACCTTCTATCTCTACGGGTCAGGTAATCAACAGCTTGCTGCTCGTAGTACCCGCTTTGACCAGGCGATCGCCCTACCTGGAGATGGCACCTACTTTGTCGCAATTAGAGGCTCTGCTAACGAAGCTAACGACTTTAGCTTTAGACTCACAGAACAACCCTTCGAAGCACCAGAACCCGTAGTTGGAGAGGCGCTCACTCTGGGGACGCTTACAGAAGGCGCGATCGCAGTGGCTGACGAAGTAGACACGTACCTTTTCGATGGCACCGCAGGACAAAGGCTCTACTACGATGGCATCAGTGGTATTGCCTCTATCGATGCGAGTTTAGTCAGCCCTAGCGGAGTCACTGTCTTCAGCTTTAACAATGCCAACAGAGACAGAGGCCCAATCACCCTACTCGAATCAGGTGAGTATCAGCTGCGCTTAGATGGCTCTGGCAGCACTACTGGCGACTACGGCTTCCAGCTACTCGATTTAGCGGAGGCGACCGACCTTCCATTCGATACAGTCGTTAGCGGCACGTTAGAGGCTGGCAGAGCTACAGACTTCTTC
The DNA here is from genome assembly GCF_015207105.1 of cf. Phormidesmis sp. LEGE 11477. GTDB lineage: Bacteria > Cyanobacteriota > Cyanobacteriia > Phormidesmidales > Phormidesmidaceae > Phormidesmis. Next base: position 23,144 of record NZ_JADEXO010000022.1, on the reverse strand, counting down.
CAGTTCGAGGGCACGGCTGGGCAGCAGCTATTCATCGAAGGCTTGGGTGAGCAGTCCGGCGGTACCTTCTATCTCTATGGTTCCAACAACCAGCAGGTAACTGCAGTGAACTTCGTTGGGAATCTTGACATCACTCTACCGGGGACAGGCACCTACTACCTAGCCGCAGAAAGCTTCAGTGACGTAGCCCTTGATTACAGTTTCCAGATCATCACCAATACAGCCAGCACCACGGTACTGACGCTAGGTGACCCGGTCACCAGTACGATTAGCAAGGGTGGCGAAGTCGATGTCTATACCTTTAGCGCCACTGCCGGACAAAGGCTTTACTACGACGGCATCAGCGGTAGCACTTCTATCGATGCGAGTTTAGTCAGTCCTAGCGGCGTTGTTGTCTTCAGCTTTAATAATGTCAATAACGACAGAGGCCCCATCTCCCTGCTCGAATCAGGCGAGTATCAACTGCGCTTAGATGGCTCTGGCAGTACTACTGGCGACTACAGCTTCCAGCTACTTGATTTGGCAGAGGCGACCAATCTGGCATTCAATACGGTTGTTAGCAGCACGCTAGAGGCTGGCAGAGACACAGACTTCTTCCAGTTCGAGGGCACGGCTGGGCAGCAGCTATTCATCGAAGGCTTGGGTGAGCAGTCTGGCGGTATCTTCTATCTCTATGGTCCTAACAACCAGCAGGTAACCGCAGCTAACTTCATCAGTAGTTTTGATATCACCCTACCGGGGACAGGCACCTACTACCTAGCCGCAGAAAGCTTCAGTGACGTAGCCCTCGACTACAGTCTCCAAATCAGTACGCCTAGCGTCAGTACAACAGCGCTGACGCTAGGCGAGACGGTCACCAGTACGATTAGCGAGGGCGGCGAAGTCGATGTCTATACCTTTAGCGCCACTGCCGGACAAAGACTCTACTACGACGGCATCAGCGGTAGCGCTTCTATCGATGCCAGTTTAGTCAGCACTAGCGGCGTCACTGTCTTCAGCTTTAACAATGTCAATAACGACAGAGGCCCCATCTCCCTGCTTGAATCGGGCGAGTATCAGCTGCGCTTAGATGGCTCTGGTAGCACGACTGGCGACTACAGCTTCCAGCTACTCGACCTGGCAGAGGGCACCGACCTTACCTTCGATACAGTCGTTAGCGGCACGCTAGAGGCTGGCAGAGACACAGACTTCTTCCAGTTCGAGGGCACGGCTGGGCAGCAGCTATTCATCGAAGGCTTGGGCGAGCAATCTAATGGCATCTTCTATCTCTATGGTTCCAACAACCAGCAGGTAACCGCAGTCAACTTTGTCAGCAGTATTGACATCACCCTGCCGGGCACAGGCACCTACTACCTAGCCGCAGAAAGCTTCAGTGATGTAGCACTCGACTACAGTTTCCGAATCGGTACGCCTAGCGTCAGTACAACAGCGCTGACGCTAGGCGAGACGGTCACCAGTACGATTAGCGAGGGTGGCGAAGTCGATGTCTATACCTTCACGGGTACGGCTGGTCAGCGTATCTTCTTCGACGGGCTTGGGGGTGATAATTTCAGCCTGTTTGCAAGCTTAGTGAGTCCGAGTGGCATCAACAATCTCAGCTTTGTCAGACCTGCAAACAACACAGCGCCGATCACGCTACTCGAATCAGGCGAATACCAGCTGCGCTTAGATGGTTCAGGTACTGCGACTGGCGACTACAGCTTCCGGTTGTTGAATGCTAGAACCGCTGCGCCACTGCCAATTGGTTCTACGATTTCAGGAACGCTGAATCCTGGCACCGCTACTCGTATCTTTACCTTTGAAGGAACAGCCAATCAGAATCTCTCTTTTGAAGAGCTGGGCAGTCGTCGATTTGGTGGCATCTTTAAACTGTACGGTCCCGGAAATCAGTCGATTGTGTCTCGAAACCTCGGTTTCGACTTCGAGGTAACACTGCCTGGTAGTGGGCAGTATCTACTTGCTCTAGAAGGTAGTGATGCAGACGAGGCGGTGAATTACCGGTTCCGAGTTGTGTAGGCTGCACCGCTTTGACTCCGACATATTGAAAAGACGCAAAGCAGCCATTCTTAGGACAAAGGAGAGAATGCACCATCTCTCTTAAAGGGTTCAATTTACTTCTCTTACGAGATTCTCTATGAAACGCACCTAGCTTGATTAACCTCGAACATTCCGGACATCTGCGGTATTCGGATGTCTAGAGCGTTCGAGATATCAAGCCAAAAGAAAACCTTCTGTACTATCTAGTTCGTAAGACCAAAAAACAATGTCTGACATTCAGCTTTCTCTAAACCCAGACACTCAACTCGTTACAGTTGAAGAATTTTCTCCTACTGTCTCAGTCCAGTGGGATAGAGTTGTACAACAAGCGGTAATCGACACGAGTGTCGGTCCTACGATCGCTGCTCGTGCCTATGCCATTATGCATACGGTTATGTACGATGCCTGGTCTGCCTATAGCCTGGAGGCCATTTCCACCCAAACCGACGACGATCTTCAAAGACCCACAGCAGAGCATACAAACGCTAACAAAATCGAAGCGATGAGCTTCGCAGCCTATCGAGTACTGACAGAACTCTTTCCAGAAGATGAGAATAAAGCTCTCTTCAACAGTCTGATGACCATACTGGGTCTAGAGACCAGCAACGATACTACCAACACAGCTACCGCCGCTGGCATTGGCAATGTGTCCGCTGAGGCTCTAATGGCAGTCCGCCGCGCCGACGGATCAAATCGGGAAAACGGCTACGTCGACACTATTGGCTATGAGCCAGTCAACGTAGATGCCAACAACATTGTCAATCTACAAAAGTGGACCTCTGAATCTGTTCCGATTGATACCATTGACTCTATCCTAGCAGGCGCTGATTCCACAGTCGATCAGCAAAAATTTCTGACGCCTCAGTGGTCTACTGTGACGCCTTTCGCCTTAGACGCTCCTGATGCTTTGCGCCCTGATGCACCAGTTCCTTTCTTACTAGTAGAGGCAACAGTTGATCTAGAAAACGGTACGATCACCCTGGCCGGTGAGACTGAGGCTAAAGTGATCACTGCCGATATGGTAGGGCTGGTAGACGAACCCGGTAAATTCATCAACCAATCGTTCATCGCTCAAGCAGAGCAGGTGATATCAGCAAGTGCTAACCTCACTGATAGACAGAAGCTGATCGCAGAATTCTGGGAAGACGGTGGCGGCACGTCCTTTCCACCAGGGACCTGGCAGACGTTTGGTGAGTTTGTCTCAGCAAGGGATCGCAATAGGATAGACGAGGATGCACTGCTGTTCTTTAGCCTCAGTAATGCGATGCTCGATGCTAGTATCGCGACCTGGGAATCGAAAGTCTTTTATGACTACGTGCGTCCGGTTCGTGCTATCAGAGAGCTGGGCAAACTGGGGCTGCTAAATAATGGCACGCTGGGCACGGACGAAATCACTGGGGAAACTGGGTTTGTAATTCAGGTATGGGGAGGTCTGAATCAGGGAACAAGAACCATACTCGCTGATAATTTCTTGACCTATCAGACGCCGGGAGGAGATGTCTCTCCGCCATTTGCAGAATATACTTCTGGGCACAGTTCCTTCAGTGCGGCAGGCGCAGAAATCCTGAAGCGGTTTACAGGGAGTGACAGTTTTGGGGCTGAGGTTACCTTTGAAGCAGGATCTTCTCGTTTCGAGAATCTGTTGACACCGACAGAAGAGATTACTTTAGAGTGGGATACGTTTACGCAAGCCGCTGACGAAGCTGGCCTCTCTCGTATCTATGGCGGAATTCACTTTGAAGACGGTGATTTGAACGGTAGAGCACTGGGTCGAGAGGTCGCTGATAGTGTCTGGAGCAAAGTCCAAGGTCTTGCAAAGGACGCAGATATCATCACCCTTGATTTTATAGCAGATAAGTTTAGCATCGACTCAGAATTAGGCTTCTTTGTTGTAGATGATGCGAATGGCACCATAGACGGTCTCTTGCCAGATAATGAGGGCTATCTGGTTGCCGCAATGGCTCGTTCTGCTGTTCTCTTTTCTGCGCTGCCTGAATCTGCTGATGTAGAAGCTAGTTTAGAAGCTATCAGTACTCGCTCTTTTTTGAAGGGCACCTATGTTAGCTTCTTCTCAATCAGTGACGGAACGGTTGATGCTTTCCTGAGCAGTGGTGATGGACAGGTATCACTGTTCGAGACTGTACTAATTGACGAGACTAGCGAACTGGATTTGACGATAGCTGATCTCAATGTAACGGCGACAGTAGTAATCTCAGCAGAAATAGGTCACGGACTACAAGGGAGCGCCTCAGCAGAAATCCTTGACCTCACAGGATTGGACGCTGCCGTAGAGGCTATATTTACAGTTCAAAGAGAAGCTGCTTTTGAGAACGTTGTGGGATTCTATACCATCGATGACCTGACGGGGAGAATTACTGATGCTGAGGGTAATGTTTTCGATCCGGAGAGTACAACAGACTATATCCAAGCCACACTCGCGAACCGAGTTGCCGATCTCTCGCTATCTTCTTTGAACAACAGCGTGAGCGCACTCTCCACTACGATAGAGGTAGGTCAGATTTTGGCTCCCTTCATAGTAGTAGATGGCACAATTGACGAATTGCTGGACGGCGATGCTGACAACGATCCTGCTATCTACTTCCCATTCCTAGGCGCAAATTCAGACGGTGTTGATCACGTTCGACTGTTTGGAAACAATACCTTCGGTTTTGAAGACCTAGCAAACGGTGGAGATCAAGACTTTGATGATGTGATTATTCAGGTAGAGTTTGTTTAATAAGGGCGTCAGATGCAAGAAGTATCAGGCTTGAAACTGTGCTGTGTCGTTACACCTTGAGCTTATCAAGCCAAACTGTCGGCGACCTACTCAAACTGCTACCAAATCTAGAATACATCGCCGCAGAAAGGGACTTCTTACGTGACTACGTTCTGACCGACTCGCAGTCCACTGCCGCCATCAGCAGTTACGTAGTTTGGGGTGAAACCTGTGCCATGAAATTTATCAGATCCATCAATGCGCTTTTTCTCTCATCCATTTACTTCTCGAAACATAGTCCAAACGGCTAATGTTGGCCCTTTTATTGGGGTAAAGTTGGGGTAGTGGAAATATTCATGCGCTGAAATCACTGAAAAATCAGCATTTCTCATAGCCTTCCAAGCTAATGATGGGGGTTCGATTCCCCCTACCCGCTTTCACTTATACAGTGACATATCATTTGTTATTGGTGACGTCTCGATGTCACTAGCGTTAGATCCATGACCTCAAGACATATCGGATTAAAAAGTCATTGGCTCAGTCAGCTTTAAGTCGTTTGTTCATTTTATGACTCTTAGGTGACTCTTTAACAATAGATTTCTAGTAGTTTGTTTTTCCATGATTCAGAGAAATATCTTAGTCGGTGGTGACAGAATTTTTCATACTCTTCCTTGAGTTGTTGTGCTTTCGATTTAGTTTCCCCTTCCTGAGCGAGTGCCTAGCAACTAAACGATTCTTAGGCTCAACTATCCGGTAGTGATGCTGTGCTCCATCCACCTCGAAAGTTGCTCTCTCTAGTCGATGCTGCCAAAGCCTAGAGGTCCTTGTTCAAAACGCTGTGCTGCCGTAAGTGATAGCACTGGTGCAGCAGGCTTGAGAGTTAGCAACACCCGTTCAGTGGCATAGTCTTGAAGCGTGCCTTTGAGAGCTGCTGTATCTTATCTTCTTAGTCTCCTATGAAAGTCGCTAGCTCTATCATCAAAGCGGGCTAAGCGCTTACCAACAAAGGTACATTTGTCTGACTACAAAAATTGTTATTGATATAGCAGTCTAAAGAACGACTTATGATATCTACCGCACTTACGTTTATTGGCTTTGTCATACTATTCACGGTTGTTGGTCTCTACTCGTCAACGCAAAAGCAAGATACTACAGCCGATTATCTACTGGCTGGCAGAACAGTCGGCCCTTGGCTAGTTGCTCTTTCAGCGCTTTCTACTGGGCAGAGCGGATTCTTATTCACAGCGCAGGTAGGATACGCTTACACGCAGGGAATTTCTTCGATTTGGCTGGCGATCGGCTGGGCAATCGGCGACTATCTCTCCTGGCTGCTGGTGTTTAAACAGCTAAGAGAGACTTCAGAAGCCTCGGATTCGGAAACGGTGCCGGCTTTTCTAGCGCAAAAGCAAAAAGGCCATCGGCTGATTTCGGCTGTTTCTGCGCTAATTACCATTTTCTTTCTAGGTGCTTACGCGGCTGCTCAGCTTCTAGCTGGCAGTAAGGCGTTGAGCAGTATCTTTGGCTGGAACTATGCCTGGGGCGTGATTATTGGTGCGGTGATTGTTGTTGCCTACTGCTTTTCGGGCGGCATTCGCGCTTCTATCTGGACAGATGCGGTCCAAACGGTGGTGATGATTGGCGCTCTGCTAGTGCTGCTGTTTGTGACGGTTGATGCGGCGGCTGGGATAGGCAATATTTATGCGGCGCTCGGGGATGCCGATAGTCGCCTAGTTGCTTTGTTTCCGCCTGATTTGGGCTGGGGATTCTGGCCGTTTTTTATCGGCTGGATAGTCGCTGGGTTTGGTGGGGTCGGACAGCCCCATATTGTAGTCAGAGCAATGGCACTCGATTCTGCCGAGCATATGGGCAAAGCTAGAGATATCAGAACGATTTGCGGCTTGGTGACTGCCTTTTCAGCGATCGCAATCGGTCTGGCTGGTCGGGTGCTGTTGCCGCAGCTAGACGATCCTGAACTAGCCCTGCTGGCTCTATCTAGCGATCTGTTGCCTGGGGTGCTAGTCGGCGTGATGCTAGCTGGCCTATTCGCCGCCACTATCTCTACAGCCGATTCCCAGATTCTCTCTTGCTCGGCGGCGCTAACTCAAGATCTGTTCCCTAAAATGTCGCACTCCTATCGGCTAGTCAAAGTCGGTACTTTGGTAGTGACGGCAATTGTGCTAGCGATCGCACTCGCTAACAACGAAAGCGTCTTTAGACTGATCATCTTTGCCTGGTCGATCTTAGCGTCTGGTCTAGGCGTGCTGCTGGTGCTGAGGTCATGGCAAAAGCCAGTTTCTACAGCCTGTGCGATCACCATGATGCTAGCCGGGGTTGCAGTAGCTGTTCTTTGGAGACAGGCTGGACTTTCTGGCGACCTATACGAAGTTCTACCGGGTATGGCAGCAGGTCTAGCAGTCTACGCAGGTTTTCGTTTAGCAGAGCGCCGGCCTGTTACGCAGTAGAGTGTCAGCAGATTGCCATATCAGCAGATCGAATACGAGCTCAAAATGTAGTCAAGAGATCTGTAAACTTTGAACTTTGTATAAGTTTTTTTGCGTTTATCCCCATTCAAATAGGCCATAAAGCCAGGGACCGCGCGGTGAACAAGAACAAAGTAGCCAAAAGGGTGCTTGACTTCGCGACAAAGTTATTAATACGTCGCCTATGCTACAGAAATGTTGTAAAAAAACAGACAAGGGGACGCAGTTTTCTACCTAAATTTGATAGTTTTCTCTCGAAAGATACATTGACTAGCCGCTCTCCGTATGGAGTAAAGAACAGTATTTTTTTTGATAGATACTCTTTGAGCACAAACAACCTGTTTTGATACCGTGTTATCTTGATGAGAGATTAGTACAAGTGCTTTAATAACAGAACCAAGAAAAGTCTCGAAGAAAAAATAACTAGAAAAGATTAACTATCAGCAATGACCCTCAGTAGAACAGCCTAGTCCAATTGAAGCGGCAGCCAAGCTTTAGAAGATTTCATTTTTAAGTATGAGATCATAATTCTGAATGCGCCAAATTATTTTTGTGCTGGGGTTTTCTCAGCCAGCATTCTCTAGCTGGCATTCTCTAGTACGTTAATCTGTCCTAGGCTGCTGATAAAGAGTGGACGCGATCACTTTTTCGTTAGCTCAACTCAACTCGCTTGTTCTATCTAGTGAGATTTCTTCATCGTTTGTGCATCAGTCGCTACTTAGCCCAGATATGACCTCATCTACTGCCCCTATGTCCGTCGTTTCTGTATTTCAGGGTTTTATTGCCCACCAAAAAGAAAAGCCGTTAGCTACGACTTTTAATTTAAGGCACGATCTCGAAGCGCTCTTCTCTACCGAAGTATTCAACAATTTGATCTTGACGTTTGTAGACAGCGCCGCATTTTCTGCATCCCTAGGAAAAGAGTTTGCTGCTGTCGAGGCGATCGCCGGAATATCCGCCTGTCGCCGCCTTAGAAGCTGTCTGAACTTCTCTTTAGGCCAGTTCTTCATGACGCTGGCCGAGCTGCTCTATGCGTTTGATACCGCTATAGGAGAACGATGGTATGCGCTCGCCAATCGGGTGCTTCAGTCTGAGTTGAAAGATACAAAAGTGTTGAGCTTTCTTTTGCAAGGAGAGCGAAAAGACTTCTATATAGACCTTGTAGGGCAGCTGACTGAATCGAACCCACATGCTATTTATCCCACCTCTTGCTTTAGAGAAAGCGCTGGATTTGTTGAGAGCACAGCAGACGATCAGACGGTAGAAGCAGTTGTCAGCACTAGCACTTTTACCACTGTCAAGATTGTTGATAATACGCTAAATGTCGAGAACCTACTGCTAAGAAATATCTATATTTCGCATGGACGCTGTGTCTGTTTGATCGATCAAAACGTAGAACAGTATTACGGGGAAAGGTTAGAGCACTACTTCGCGCATCACAACATTCCGCTACAAAAGCAAGTGCATAGGGCAATGGAGGTCGATAAAGGCATCTATACCGTAGAGAAAATGCTGGGCGAGTTTAAGCAGCTAGGCGTTTCGCGTAATGAGCCCGTTTTGCTAGTAGGCGGCGGCGTTCTAGCAGATACCGGAGGGCTAGCCTGCGCGCTCTACCATCGCAATACGCCCTACGTAATGCTCTCTACCTCGATTGTTGCTGGCGTCGATGCCGGACCGTCTCCTCGTACCTGTTGCGACGGCTTTGGCTACAAGAACCTTTTTGGAGCCTACCACCCCCCGATTCTCTCTATTACCGATCGTTTCTTCTTTAGTACGCTTAGAGAAGGCTGGCTGCGTCACGGCATCATTGAGATTATTAAGATGGCCGTTGTTAAAGACCTGGAGCTGTTTGAATATTTAGAAGCAGCTGGCCCTAGACTGATCTCTACCCGGTTTGGCACCATAGATACCCAGGGAGATGACACAATCGATCCGCTCTCCCAAAAGATTCTAGGCGGTGCTATCCGTAGCTATGTTGCAGCTGAATACAATAATCTCTACGAAACGCACCAGTGTCGCCCTCACGCCTATGGCCATACGTGGTCTCCTGGGTTTGAGATTGAGGCGGGCTTACTGCACGGTCATGCGGTTGCTATTGGGATGGGATTCGGTGCGTATCTTAGCTACCGGATGAGCTGGATTAGCGAAGCAGAGTGCCACCGAATTATGAAGCTAATTAGCTCATTCGGCCTGAGCCTGTGGCATGACGTTCTCAACAACAAAGAGACGCTGTGGGCTTCGCAGCAAAAGATTTTTCAAAAGCGAGGTCAAAATCTAGTTGCGCCTTTGCCTAAGGGCAAAATTGGCCAGTGTGGCTACTTGAATGAGCTGAGTCAGCAAACGCTGTTCCAGGCAATCGACGAATATGCCTCTCTCTGTGCTAGCTACCCTAGAGGCGGCTGGGGCATTGAACCACACTGTAGCGACGTTGGGCTAGAAGATCCCTCTACCGTCGGTCAACCGCTGTCTTCGCCGCTGCTATCAGAGCAGGAGAATTCTCTAGAAGCGCTATCGCTAGCGTAGTGTTGGATTGAAACTTGGAAAGTGCGATCTTTTGTCGTTTCTTGTTCAAAGACGATAAAGATCGCATCTATAGAAATATTTGTCGCCATCGCTGGTGATTAGCGTAATAGTGTTCATAAGATGATTGCTCACCTAAAAGCACGAATTACAAGAGTAAACCAGCCCCAAGCAGCCCATCTCAATATAACTAAAGCATAACAATCACACTATGCCCACAAAACAAACACCCTTGCCAGCAGCTCGTCCGGTCACTCCCCACGGCATCCTAGTTCAGCAGCTACAGCAGCTTCAAACCGCCGCCGAACAAGAGTCTGTAACAGCACAGTTCAAGGCGGATCTATCGCAGGTAGCTCGTCTGGCCGCAGGGCTCGATCCCTATCTGGAGGCTTGTACAACGGCTGAATCCACTGCGCTCGCGCAGCTGGTTAAGGCCACACAACAAGAAGACTGGAGTCAGCGTTTTGACGATGGTGCGACTGTCAAAGAACTAGAGCAGGAAATGCTTTCAGGCCATATTGAAGGGCAGTTTCTGAAGATGCTAGTAGCGATTAGTCAGGCTAAGAGAGTGCTAGAGATTGGCATGTTTACCGGATATTCTGCTTTGGCGATCGCAGAAGCCCTTCCCAAAGATGGATTGCTAGTTGCCTGTGAAGTAGACGCCTATGCCGCTGAGTTTGCCCAGCGCTGCTTTTCGACCTCTGCTCATGGCCACAAGATCCAGGTAAAAGTAGCCCCGGCGATCGAGACATTGCGCGATCTAGCTTCAGTGGGCGAGCCATTTGATTTGGCCTTTATCGACGCGGACAAGGGCGGCTATATTGAGTACGTCAATCTCTTACTAGAGTCTCCTCTACTGACCCCCAACGGATTCATCTGTATAGACAATACGCTCATGCAGGGTCAGCCCTATCTAGATACGGCCAATCGGACGGCTAACGGCGAGGCGATTACCCGCTTCAATCAGTTTCTAGCCGAAGACGATCGCGTAGAGCAGGTGATGCTGCCTATTCGAGATGGTTTTACCCTAGTCAAGCGTTGTTCTAGTCCGTTTTCATAGCTCTTTCTATTCGTAGCTTCTCCTATTATCAATCGCATGTCACAGGTTCTAGCATCGCCCCAGCCTAGCGCTAATGTCTTCACTAGCCTCTTGCCGGTATTTTTCAAGAATGTAGGCACGCTGATTTTACTGCTGTTGTTGCTGCCGCTAAATATTGGTTTGATTTTTTCGTCTATGGTAGTGAATGCTATCTACGAGAAAGTAAATAGAGGAAAAGCAGATGGAGAGAAAGCAAATAGGAAAGTCGCTGAAATAGACTCAAAGCAAAAAGCGTCGCACGATGCAGCCGCTAGAGCGGCGCAGACCAAAGGCCGAAAGAGAGTGCTAATTACTGGCGCAAAAATGACCAAAGCGCTGCAGCTTGCCCGCTCTTTTTATCAGGACGGTCATGAAGTTTATTTGGTTGAAACGCATAAGTACTGGCTGAGCGGCCATCGATTTTCTCGGTCGGTCAAGCGTTTTTTCACTGTGCCAGCGCCAGAGAAAGACAGCGATGGCTACAGTCAGGCGCTTGTAGAAATTGCCAAAGAACACAATATCGATCTATTCATTCCTGTTTCTAGCCCTATTGCTAGCTACTATGATTCTCTTGCGAAAGTAGCGCTAGCGCCTTACTGCGAGTCTCTTCACCTTGACCCGGAGGAGACTGTAATCTTAGACGATAAGCACGCTTTTTGTAGTCAAGCCACCGCCTTGGGGCTTTCTGCGCCAAAAGTCTTTCGTATCACCGACCCGAATCAGATATTAGAGTTTGATTTTGAACGTGATGGTAGCCAGTACATTGTCAAAAGCATTCCATACGATTCGGTGCTGCGACTGGATCTGACTAAACTGCCGTTTGCAGGGATGGAAGACTATGTGCGATCGCTTCCCATCAGCGAAGCCAAACCCTGGGTGATGCAAGAATTCATTCGCGGTCAGGAATACTGCTTTCATGCCACCGCCCGCAAAGGCAAAATCAGGCTGCACTGCTGCTCAAAATCTTCTCCATTTCAGATCAACTACGAACAGGTTAACAACGCGGCAATTTATCAGTGGGTAGAAACCTTCATCCAAAAGATGAACCTCACAGGTCAGATCTGTTTTGACATGATTCAAACCGAAGATGGCCAGGTGTATCCTATTGAGTGCAACCCACGCCTGCATTCTGCAATCACCATGTTTCACGATCATCCCGGCGTTGCTAATGCTTACCTCACTGATGGTGAACCTGATGAACTTCCCCTGACGCCGCTTCCTAACAGCCAGCCTACCTACTGGACCTATCACGAGCTTTGGCGGCTGCTCAGCGTTCGCTCTGCCGCTGATTTCAGCGCCTGGTGGAACAAAGTTACCGCTGGGACCGATGCTGTTCTAGACCCTAACGATCCGCTGCCCTTTTTGATGTTGCACAACTGGCAAATCCCTTTGCTTTTGCTCGACAACCTGCGTCGGCTAAAAGGCTGGGTCAAAATCGACTTTAACATTGGCAAGCTAGTTGAACTTGGCGGCGATTAAACACCCATTACACAAAGAAATGACAATCACCCAAAACCCCAACAGCGAAGCCAAGCAAAAAGTCTTTGACCTGATGCTGACCTTTGTGAAAAGTCAGTGCCTGTATGTATCTGCTCGCTTAGGCATCTTCGATCTGTTAGACGACAGCGGCGAACAATCTGTAGACTCTCTTGCTACACAGACCAACACCGATACTGAAAGGCTGTACTTTATCCTTAGAGCGCTTGCCCACGTAGATATTCTCGAAGAAAAGCCCGGTAGAGTTTTCGCTCCAACAGAAGCATCTAGTTTGCTAGTAACTAACAAGGCTCCTTCTGCTGGCCACTTAGCCATGCACTTGATTGAACCGGCTCAGTGGGACGCTTGGAAGGTCTTGCCTGAAGCGCTAGAGAAAGGAGTTGTTCCTTTTGAATTGGCCAACGGCATCGGCGTGTATCCCTACTGCTATGAAAATGAGTGGAGCAAAGATACCTTTATTAAGGCTATGAGCTTCCTGACTCACTCTCAGGTAGAAGGCTTATTAGAGGCGTATGATTTTGGTCAGTACGAGACTGTCATGGATGTGGGCGGCGGACAAGGCGGCTTGATCGCCAGCATCGTCAAGCGCTATGGCTGCAAAGGCATTCTATTCGACTTGCCGGATGTGGCCCATACTGCAAAGGACTACATTGCCAAACAAGGCATCGATCCAGATGCGATAGAGATCAAGACGGGCAACGTTTTTGAGTCGGTGCCGGCAGGGGCAAAGGCCATCGTGATGAAACATTTTATCTCTGCCTGGAGCGACGCAGACGCTAAGAAGATTCTGGCTAACTGTAAAGCCGCCTTGCCAGCAGATGGTCGACTGATTTTGCTACAGTCTTTTGTTCCAGATATTGACGAGCCAAAAACAGAAGCCGATGGGATTATGCCGGGCATCTTCGCTGTGCAGATCAACGTGGCTACGCCGGGCGGTGGCTGGCGCACCAAAAAGCAGTTCCAAGCCCTATTTGAAGAGAGCGGCTTTAGGCTAGAGAAAGTGATTAAAACGTCTAATAGCCTATCGGGAATGGAGTTTAGTGTGGCGTAGCTTTCAGTTTGGGTCGCTCGCTACCTGGTAGTATTTGCCACATCTACTGCTGGATGTTTAGTGTTGGGGAGCGAGCCTATGGAGCGACTAGTTGGGCTGTTGGGGCTAGGGGTATTCATCGGATTTTCCTATCTGGTGTCTGTCAATCGCAAGGCAGTGCGCTGGCGACCGGTGCTGTGGGGATTTGCGCTACAGATATTTTTTGCGCTGATCATCTTAAGAACGGCGGTAGGACTAGCTATTTTTCAATGGTTAGGAAATATTGTCAGCGCTTTTTTAGACTACTCAGATGCGGGGGCTTCTTTTGTCTTTGGCGAGAATTTTGAAGACTTTTTCTTTGCCTTCAAAGTGCTGCCCACGATTGTCTTTTTCTCGGCCTTCATCAGCGTGCTGTATCACTATGGGATTTTGCAGTTTGTGGTGAGTGCGATCGCCCGCCTGATGATCCGCACCATGAAAACCTCAGGCTCTGAGACCCTTTCCGCTGCGGGCAATATCTTCGTCGGCCAAACCGAAGCACCGCTGCTGATCAGGCCCTACGTTTCAACCATGACCATGTCTGAGCTACACGCGGTGATGACCGGTGGTTTTGCCACGATTGCGGGTGGCGTGCTAGCTGCCTTTGTTTCCCTTGGCATTCCAGCAGAGCATCTGCTCGCCGCCTCGGTGATGTCGGCCCCGGCAGCGCTGGCAATTTCAAAGATTATGTTTCCAGAAACAGAAGATTCTCCGACAAAAGGAAACGTCAAACTAATTGTTGAAAAAACTAGCGTTAACGGTATTGATGCGCTCACCACAGGCACTTTAGACGGACTGCGCCTAGCGCTGAACGTAGGCGCGATCATTATTGCTTTCTTAGGTGTTCTAGCGGCGGCGAACGCCCTGATTGGCTTTCTAGGTGGGCTCGTTGGCTATGCTGAACTTTCTCTAGAATCTATTTTGGCTGTGCTGCTAGCGCCAGTCGCCTGGTTGATGGGCGTTCAGTGGGCGGATTGCAGTGAGGTCGGCGCGCTGCTAGGACAAAAGACAATTCTCAACGAGTTTATTGCCTATCCCGCCCTGAAAGTGCTGATAGACGAGAATGCGATTTCAGAGCGATCGATTGTGATTGCGACCTATGCGCTATGCGGCTTTGCAAATGTTGGCTCGATTGGCATTCAAATTGGCGGCATCGGCAGTATTGCACCCGAGCGTCAGTCGGATCTGGCTAAAATTAGCGTTAGAGCGATGGTCGCCGGAACCTTGGCCTGCTTCACGACGGCCTGCATTGCTGGAATACTGCTATAAAAAAACTGCTAGGAGAGAACTGCTATAGAAAACTGTTGTAAGAGAACAGAAAGTTCGTAGGATAAAGAAAGTGTGTAGGCTTTCTTGTTCTACATACCTCTTCTCTTTGGGATGAGCTACTTTGGAATAAGCTACTTTGGTAGCTGATGTTCTTTGACGTACGTGCGATCGCTCGAATAGCCCCATCATATGAAGCTCAACCGATACTGGCTAGTCTCATTCATGGCACTTTTGTGGAGTCAGCCTGCAATAGCCCATATATCCGCTACATCCGCACCTTCGCCGTCAGTAGCCCACCAGGTAGCCCAAACGACTGTAGCCCAGACGACTAGTGAACCGTCCGCTACCCCAGCAGAGCAAGAAGCCGAGGCTATTCGACTATTCAATCTGGGAACCGATGCCTTTTTTAGTGCCCAGTATCGAGATGCAGTCAATATATTCCAGGCAGCATCAGTTCTCTTCAGGCAGGCTGGCAACCCGCTAGATGAAGCCGGCTCCCTACAGTTTTTGAGCGTTAGTCATCTGCGTTTAGGCCAGTACGAACAGACGATCGAAGTCAGTCGGCAAGCCTTGGCCCTGACCCGAGAAATTGACGATCGCCAGGGCGAAGCGAACTCACTACGAGATCTAGCTACTGCCCATGCCAACTTGAGGCAGTACGAACAGGCAATTGACTTTTATCAGCAGGCGCTAGCTGTCAATCAAGACTTAGATAATCAGAGTGCTAGTGCCAGTATTTTAGGCAGCTTAGGTACGCTTCACTACGTTTTGAGCCAGTACGAGAAAGCGATTGATTTTCACCAACAGGCATTGGCTATCAGCCAAGACCTAGCCGAACCGCAGGATGAAGCCAACTTATTGGGCAATATCGCGATCGCACACCAGGCCCTCGGTCAGTATCGGCGAGCGATTGACTTTCATCAGCAGGCACTGGCCATTGTTCGAGAGTTGGGCGATCGCACGGGCGAAGCCTCCATCCTCCAGAATCTAGGGCTAGCCCACGACAGTCTAGGCCGGTACGAGCAGGCAGTTGATTTTCACCAAGCCTCTCTAGAAATCAAGCAAGAACTGGGTGATCGCACTGGCGAGGCCAACTCACTCGGCAATATAGGCGTCGTTTATACAGTCTTAGGCCAATACGAGCAGGCAATCGATTTTCAACAGCAGGCGCTGGCGATTCATCAAGAGCTTGACAACCCACTAGGCGCAGTTAATTCGCTTTTGGGGCTTGGCATCGCCCATGCTGACTTGGAGGAATACGAGCAAGCAATTGACTTCACCCAGCAAGCGCTGGCTGTTAGCCGGGAGATCGGCAATCAGCGGGGCGAAGCGCAAGCGCTGATGAATCTAGCCACCAGCTACGGCAGTTTAGGCCAGTTCGAGCGCTCGATTCGCTTTTTGCAGCAGAGTCTGGCCGTTAACCGGGAGATGGGCACGCGTGAGGGTGAGGCAAATTCGCTAGGAAACCTGGGGATTGCTCATCGAAATTTAGGACAGTACGAGCAAGCAGCCGATTTCTTACAGCAGGGTTTAGCCGTTGCCCAAGACATTGATAATCGCCGGATCGAAGCTCGCTGGCTGAGTGAATTAGGCAGCTTATGGAGTGCTCAAAATCAGGTAGAGCGGGCCACGAATGCCTACAGCGATGCGGTTGAAGTCTATGAAGAAATTCGGGCCAGCATCACCGGACTTAGCCCAGACTTGCAAACGTCTTATACCAATGCGATCGCCAGCACCTACCGCGAATTAGCAACGCTGCTAATTGCCCAAGGCCGCACGGAAGAAGCCCAAAGGATTCTCGATCTTTTATAGGTCTGTAAAGCGAAGTATCTAGCAGTCACTCTTGCAGTCACTCTTTAGAACTCTTAGATATCAAGTGTTAGCTGAACAGGCTAAGCTGACTGTAGGGTTGGGGATCTATCAGGTTAGATACTGTGATGCCCAATAGTCTGATCGGGCGACCTGGCTCTACATTCACACTCAACAAACCCACCGCCAGCTGAAAAATCTGTTCATTCTCTTTGATCGGCGTTGCTAACGTGCGGCTGCGAGTGATTGTATTGTAGTTATCGTACTTGATCTTGAGCGTTAGAGTGTAGCCATGACGTTTGTTCTTTTGCAATCGCTGATGCACTTCTGTTGCAATATTCACCAGCGCCGCTTTCATCTCTTCTATCTGAACCAAATCTTTGAAGAAACTGCGCTCGGCTCCAATCGATTTGCGAATACGGTTGGGATTTACCGGGCGATTGTCTTCGGCTCTAGCAACCCGGTAGTAGTAGCTGCCAACTTTGCCAAAGGCTTGAGTGAGTTCGGCCTGTGTCCATCGCTTGAGATCTGCGCCTGTGTGAATGCCCAAAGCTTTCATCTTGGTTGCAGTAGCCGGGCCAACCCCATAAAAGTCTTCTATAGATAGCTTTTCAATAAACGTTTCAGCATCGTCTGGGCCGATAAAGGAGAGTCCGTCGGGCTTGTTCAGATCAGAGGCGATTTTGGCCAGGAACTTGTTGATCGAAACCCCGGCAGAGGCAGTGAGCTGTAGGTTTGTGCGGATGCGATCGCGGATTTGTTGGGCGATCGCCACTGCCGAACCGATTTCTTTTTTATCCACCGTCACATCTAGATACGCTTCATCTAACGACAGCGGCTCAACTAGATCGGTATAGTCAAAAAAGATTGCTCGAATCTCTTGCGAAACTGCTCGATATCTTTCAAATCTAGGCTTGACAAAGATTAGATGCTGACACCGGGCGATCGCACTACGAGAAGGCATCGCCGAATGAATGCCGTACTTTCTCGCCTCGTAGCTAGCCGCACAGACGGCTCCGCGCTGTGAAGGCAGGCCGCCAACCGCCACCGGTTTACCGCGCAGCTCAGGATAATCTCGCTGTTCTACCGAAGCGTAGAAAGCATCCATATCTATGTGGATGATCTTGCGAACTTGGCTGACGACAGGCGATTGTGACTTGAGACTCGGCTTGGCGCTAGGCATAGTATCGGAGCTAGGCAACTCGGGGCTAAGCGGCTCGGAGCTAGGCACCTCAGGGCTAAGCATAGTGCGATCGCCCACCTATCACCACCGCTATGCCAATGCAAAACGCCATAAACAAAGCAAACGCGATCGCCCAAATCCAAATCGAATTTCGCGGCGCTCCATTCCCTTTTCCATGCACCTGTGAATACAGCATGTAGGTTACCGGGCGATCGCCTAGCAAATGCTGTTTTACAATCACAGACACCTCTTTGGCACACATCTTGCTGTACCAGGTCTTGTCAGGCGTGACCAAAACCATCGGCCCATTGCCGCACTGTCCCAAGCAGCCCGAAGCTTCAAGCTCAACATCGCCAGCGCTCTCAGCAGACAGGCACTGCTTAAAAGCCGCCAGTACTTCGTCTGAGCCCTGCTGTTTGCAAGTTGTATTCTGGCAAACTAAAACCCTTCTAGGCACGGATATAGGCTGAGAGAAGACAGCTTCAAAGAACACCTAAATTCTAGCGAATGACAGCCAGTCCTAGAGTTTTAGCCAGAATTTTAGAAGACAGACGACTAGGCCCAATCAGGCGTAAATTAATAAGGCGAGACTCTATAAAGCAGACGTTATGAACATCGAGCAACTGAACCAAGAATTCGCGATCGCTGACCAGCTCAGCATTATCGAGGGCAAAGGCGGGTTTCCGGTTATCACCATCGACAATGAACAGGCAAAGGCAAATATTTCTGTCTATGCAGCGCAGGTGCTATCTTTTCGGCCCACCAGCGCAGACGCAGATCTAATGTTTGTCAGCGAGAATGCTTATTATCAAACAGGCAAAGCGACCAAAGGCGGCATTCCTATCTGTTGGCCCTGGTTTGGCCCCGATCCAGCAGGGCAGGGCCGCGCTAGCCACGGTTTTGTTCGCAACCGAATGTGGACTTTGCTTAGCACTGAGACCACCGCGACCGGAGAAACCAAAGTCCGGCTCGGCGTCAGCGCAGATGAAGAGACTCAAAAAATTTGGCCTCACAGTTTCGAGCTAGTAATGGAGATCTTGGTTGGTCAAACGTTAACAGTTGCTTTGATCACCAGCAATACGGGCGATCGCGCCTTCCAGATTACTCAAGCCTTTCACAGCTACTTCACGGTGGGTGATATTAATCAGGTCAAGGTGCTGGGCCTAGAGGAGACAACTTACCTAGATAAAGTAGACGACGGCAAAGAGAAAAAGCAGTCCGGCGCAATTACGTTCTCATCAGAAACCGACCGCATCTACACCGACGTTAAACCCGAACTCACCGTCGAAGACAGCGCCCTAAACCGTCGCATTCGCATTTCCGCAACTGGCAGCAAGACCGCCATCGTCTGGAATCCGTGGAAAGAAATATCGGCCAAGATGGGGGATTTAGAAGAGCAAGACTATTCGCGGTTTGTCTGTGTGGAGACGGCGAATGCGGCTGATGACGTGGTTGAGGTTAAACCGAATAGTACGTATCGGTTGCAGGCGATTTACGCGATTGAGGCTATAGATGGTTAGGGAGCTATCCGCTCAAATAGAGAAGGGGGAGAGATGTAGTGAATAGCTGCTTTACAGGGACCAACCGTGTTGAACCGACGGAAGTATGACACTAAATACGGTGCTATAGTAGTGTCATGACTGCTGATTTATCTTTTCGAGTTGTGATTGATACAAACGTCGTATTCGAGGGCTTGACCAAGCGGGGCGGCGCTGCTGGGTTAGCGATAGAGGCATGGTTAGCTGGTCTATTGACCGTTTATGTTTCTACCGCACTTGCTTATGAGTACGTTGATGTTCTATCTCGTAAGCTTGCCGGCAATGAAGATGAAGCATGAGTCGATTCACTCTTCGGTTACCGGAAACGCTACATCAGCAACTAGCAAACTTGGCAGATGGCGAGGGTGTCTCCTTAAACCAATATATTGTCTATGCTCTGACGCGACAGGTAACGCTTGCCTATTCGGTTAGTGCAGTTTCTAAGGAAGACATTCAGCAACAGAAACTATCGTTCAATACTTTGGTGCAAGACCTGGGGAAAGCGTCTTCTTCTGAGGTCTCAGCAGCATTGGCTGAACGAGAAATGGCTTCACCAGAGAAGGATTTAGATCTCCATACTGTTGCGCTTCTGCAAGAAAAGATACAAGATGCAGCGAAAGCACACTCAAAGGCAGACGGAACTGACTGACGCTGCGTTGATGCTGGCGTATGATCGCATTCTCATCAGAAACTGACCGCATCTACACAGATGTCAAACCTGAGCTGGTGATTGAAGATAGCGCATTGGGTCGCCGCGTTCGGATTTCGGCGACGGGTAGTAAGACGACGATTGTTTGGAATCCGTGGAAGGAAATATCGATTAAGATGGCGGATTCGAAAGAAGGAGCCGATCTACAGTTTGTCTGTGTGGAGACGGCGAATGGGCTGATGATGTGGTCGAGATCGTACCAGATAGCGCCTACAAACTACAGGCGGTTTATGCAATTGAGTCTATGGCTAGCTGATCTCATCACTCGGCTGGTCTTCAGCTCCGTCTAGTCCATGGCTGACGTTTCCATAATCAGCTAAAGTCATTCGAACTCGAACGTGAAAGGTTAGCTATGAAAACGACTGTGCGTTGGTGTGATTGGGAAATGCAGGGACTCGAATTCTGTACGCTCATTCAAGAACCGAACATGTTGTTATTGGAAGGGGTTGTGGTAGGCACTCGGGAGAGTCGATATGGTGCATATTACCGCGTGCAAGCTGACAGTGAATTCAGAACACGAAAGGTTGATTTTTCCTACGTAGGAGGATCAACTCTGCATGTCGAATCTGATGGAAATGGACATTGGACAGATACTGTTAACAACACTCCAATAGTGTCATTAGAAGGCTGTTTTGATGTAGATATTGGTGTCACACCTGCTACAAATATGCTGCCGATTAAACGGCTAGGTCTAGCGGAAAATGAGAGTAGGCATATTCGTGCAGCCTACATACCGCTGCCAAGTCAAATTGATGGTGCGTTTTTACCGCGATCTGTTGAGCAACGATACACTTGTCTAAAAGCTGATAAGCGATATCGCTACGAAGGCATTTTTCGCGATTTTAGTGCAGAACTTGAATTTGATGAAAACGGTTTGGTTATTGACTATCCCGACACTTTCCGTCGCGTGGGTACTTAACAGCGTTTGACGCGATGTTTCAGTTCACTTTGTGCTAGACATTGCGTTAGATATTTTCGCTGCCGTCCGCAGGATCTGCCCGGCTAAGATAGCTGCGCCGAAGCCGTTATCAATATTGACAACCCCGATTCCTGTTGCACAAGAATTTAGCATGGTCAGCAAAGGAGCCAGTCCTTGAAAGCTTGCCCCATAGCCGATGCTAGTCGGTACAGCAATTACTGGACAGTCGGCTAGTCCAGCGACAACGCTTGGCAAAGCGCCTTCCATCCCGGCTGCCACAATCAGCACGTCAGATTCGTTGATCACATGCTGATTGCTGAGCAGTCGGTGGATGCCAGCGACGCCTACGTCCCACAGACGGGTAACAGCAAAGCCACACAGTTCGGCGGTGACAGCAGCTTCCTCGGCTACGGGTAGATCGGCTGTGCCTGCGGTTAGAATGCTCAATCTTCCGGGCCTAGTCGGTAGAGGCTCTAAGGGTAATATCGCGCAGATTCTAGCGGTCTCAAAATAGGTGGTCTGGGGTAGCTCTGTTTGAATGGTTTGATATTTTTCTGCGCTTACCCGTGTGGCCATCACTACAGGGTGTCGTCCTTCCATAACTCGCATAATCTCAGCGATCTGCTCGGCGGTTTTATCCTTACCCCAGATCACCTCAGGAAAGCCAGTACGGCCAGTCCTAGCATGGTCAATCTTGGCAAAGTTGCCTACGCTCTCATATAACTTTTGAGATGCCCGATTTGGTTCAGACTGAGTGATGATTTGATTCTCGGATTGATTTTTGGGCTGGTTCTGGGACGGGCTCACAGGCTGATTCATCGGCTAACTTACTGGGCGATCGCATCAAGAAACACAACTGTAATAGGCTAACGTAGCAAAATGGTTTTAACTTTTGCTTTTCTAGCCCTCCATGTCCCCAACGCTCAGCTCTACCGAAACGAATCAGGCCAAGACAAATCAAACCAGCCTAACGTCTGAGTCGACATCTGATCTGGTCGATGTCGTCATTTTGTCTAATGGCCCTGGTGAAGTGGCGACCTGGGTGAAGCCTGTGGTGCGATCGCTCCGTCAAAAAGCGCCTAGCTGCCGCATCTCTGTCATCCTCTCTCCTTGCCCCCACGCCTCCGGTAAAGAGCCCGTTATCCTCTCAAACTATCCCGAAGTAGACCGCGTTCAAAGCGCCCCCAACTTCTTCAGATTTTTATTAACGGGTAAGACGGCTGATAGCTGGGACTGGCGACCCAAGGGTATTGTTGTTTTCCTAGGCGGCGATCAGCTATATACGGTCATGGTCGCCAAACGGCTAGGCTATCGCACCCTTACCTATGCCGAATGGGACGCTCGCTGGACGGGCCTAGTCGATAGATTCGGCATTATGCAGGCCAAGATTCTTGATAAAGTCCCTAGGGCCAGACAGCACAAATTTACCGTCGTGGGCGATTTGATGGGAGACGTGCAGGCGATCGCCGATCGCCCCGAAATCACCGACATCCTGGGCTGCGATCCCGCTGCCAACATCATTGGGTTCTTACCCGGCTCCAAGCCGATCAAGCTAGAGATGGGCGTGCCCATGCTGCTAGGCATTGCCCAGAGTCTTCATCAACAGCGCCTCTGCGAACAGCCTGAACAGTCCGAGCAGTCCGAGCAGTCCGAGCAGTCCCTACAATACGTCATTGGCGTCGCCCCCACCCTCACGCTGGCCAATCTAATGGCCTACGCAGATCCCGCGCTCAATGACGCCATGACCCTACTAAAAGCGCCTAGCATCACCCTGCACGAACCCGCCCAAGGACTGCCCTACTGGCAGCTCCAAAACGGGCCTAAAATCCATCTATGGCAGCGTTTCCCAGCGCTAGACCTATTTTCACAGTGCCAAATGTGCTTCACCACCGTCGGTGCCAACACCGCCCAGCTAGCTGCGCTAGCCACCCCGATGATTGTGCTCTTGCCCACCCAAAAGCTAGATGCGATGAAGATAGCCGAGGGCTGGCCCAGACTGGTTTCTCAACTGCCAGGACTGCGCGTGATCGCCCGCACCGTCATCGGTCCCCTACTGCTAAAAGGTCTGCAAAAATCCCATAAATACTTCTCCTGGCCAAACATCACCGCCAAAGCCGAAGTCGTCCCCGAACTCTTCGGCACCGTCACGCCCGCGCAAGCCGCCGCCGTCGCCCTCGACTATCTAGAACACCCCGAAAAACTAGACCAGGTTCGCCAGGCCCTGCAAAATCTACGGGGACCCGCTGGCGCTGCCGACAAAATGACCGACCTCATACTAGAAACCGTCAACTATCCTGAATAAACCCATCTCCCCCTCCCC